>JAGVHG010000076.1 GCA_020056715.1 Phycisphaerae bacterium
CCGACGGGGGCGGCGCCTGCGCAGGTAATGGTGAGGTCAAATGCGCCATGGATTCCGATTCCGAGGATTTCGGGGAGGACTTGGGTACACACGTTGTTCGCAACGGTATCGAGCCGGTCTGCGGTATAACCGATGCATGCCTGCTGTCCCGCGATGACCACGTTACCCGCCGTGTTGCTGATCATCGCCTGAAACGAAAGGTTCTGCGGAAGCGCGATCGGCGGGTCGAACGTAAAACGAGCGATTTGCACGTCCGTGCTCCCAAAGAGTGGGAAGAACCGCTCCGTTCCGGCGATTAGGCCGGATGCGCAGTTGTTTTGCATCTTGAACGTGTAAAAACCCTCGCCCCTGAGCGCGACTTCGTAGGCGATCATGTTGCAGCCCGATGCGCTGAGCTGGATGTCGTCGGCCAGGAAAACGTCCGCGCGGGGGTTGTAGAGGGAGCCGGATGGTTTGTTGTTCTTGTATCCTGTATAAGAGTTAGCACACACGGAGTCGGCAAAGATTTCCAGGTTGAAGCTGGCCTGAGGTTGGTCGGGGAATCCACCGGCATAGGCATCGCACGGGAATCCGGGGTAGTCAAACTGGTCGCAGGAGAAACCGGTCATGGGCGGAGTTCCGACTACAGGGCCCGCGTTGGCACGAGAGAACTTGATCCCGAACCACATATTGGTCTCAAGCTGCACGTTGGCCGAGGCGACGAAGGAAATGATTCGCGGGGCGTCATCGAGAAACACACGCTGACCCTGTGTTCCGGGAATGATCAGGAGTGGACGTCTGGCGATAGGAACCGATCCGGGGCAACTTCTATACATTGCGAAGTCAACCGTGTAGGCTCCGCCGATGCCCGCCGGGTTCACCTTTCCAACCACGGGGAACTCATACCGAACTAGCCTACACCCGCCGGGAACCGTGGTGGTGATATCGTCGGCAACGAGTTTACCCGCACCCAACGCCGCCCCGTACGTACCCAGCGTGTTGCTGTAGATGAGTTGTTCGGTCACGCCGGCTGTGACGTCGCCCCCTTCCCCAAAGACCACGTCTCGTTCAAAGACCGTGCCGGGCGAGATGGGGAAGAACTCCAGCGGTGCGGCAGGTGTAATCGGGTCGCGTACAGACTCGACATCTTTGATTGTTGTCGTTCGGCCGTCGGTCTTGTTTTCCGTAGGGACCGGTCGTTCCTCGGCGGACGCCAACCCTGCCGCCAGGACAATCATGTTTGAAAGTATTCCGAACCCCGCAAGCCGAGAGAGTCGTCGTGGTTTCACCCTTCAACTCCAAGCTATAAAGACCGCCCTTGAGACGATAAGATTGGTAAACGCCGCTATCTAATCAATAGGCGACACCGATCGCGAAGTCAATGCGAGGGCCACGGATGCACTCTTAGCGAGTGCCTGTGCCCGGTAAGCAAGCGTCCGCGAGGATGCGACAAAAGCGATCTTGAATGGCCTTGTAGGGAGCACTTCCGCCGGGGTAGCCGTTGAAAAGCACGGCGAAGGCGTAGCGCGGTCCGGCGTCGGAATCGACGTAGCCGGCTAATGCCCGGATGCCGCGCATGGTACCCGTTTTGGCGTGCACGCGGCCGTCGGAGTCTTTTAGGCGTTTACGCAATGAGCCGTCGACGCCGGCGGTGGCGAGGCTGTCATGCAGAAGCGGCCCGAACGGTTGGCGATACGACCAGGCCAGCATCGCCGCCAATTGCCGCGCCGTGCAGGAATTATGACGGCTGAGGCCCGACCCGTCGGCGACGATCAACCCACCCGTATCGACTCCTGTGCGACGAAGAGTATCCATCACCGCGTCGCCCCCAAGCTCCCAACTTCCCCGCGGGTCGGGCAAACCGCGATGCCTCGCCCAGGCGTAGCCGGCGCGTTTCAGTAGACACTCCGCGAACATGTTCTGGCTGTCCTTCCCCGCCCGGCCAAGTACGTCGGCAAGCGGCGTGCGATGCCGCGCGAGGATGGTCAAGTTGGTCGGTAGTGTGCCATCGGGGCGGCGGACCCGCTCGCGGCGGATCGGTCCGCGGATGGTGACGCCGGCTCGAATCAGCGCATGGCGCATCGAATCCGCAAAGAGCAGACCTGGGTCAGGAAAGGAAACCGGGCCTAGTTCGTATCGTTTGCCGCAGCGGCCGCTGACGGCGTACTCGAAAGTGTTGAAGGCGTGATGAAGCGACGGCGTGCCGTTGCCGCCGGATTGACCTGCATTGAGGATTTTGGGCAAGGTTGTGTCGGGACGTACGGAAATCAACGGCGGCGCGTTCCGCGTCTTGGTCGGAGTGACCACAAAGTCGAGGCAGTTGTCATTGTAGTTGAGTCCGCCCACCGGGGCCGCGTACCAATTGTCCAGGTCGGCCCGCTCCCAGGAGGGGTGCAACCGTTGATCGTCGAAGACGGTTTCGTCGATGATGAGATCGCCCGAAAACGAGGTCAAGCCTCTTTGGCGAAGTGCGTCGGCCCAGTGCTCGAACGGCGCGGCGATCGTCTCTTTACGACTCTTGTGCAACTTCTCATCCCCGAATCCCGGATCGCCGTCGCCGATGACGATGAGGTTGCCGCCGTCGGTGGCGAGAATGGTCTCGAAGGCGAACTTTGGCTCGAGTTCGGCGAGTGCCGCAGTCATTGCGAAGAGCTTCATTGTGCTAGCCGGCGTCAGCCCGGTGTCGGCGTTCTGGGCGTAGACGATCCTATTGGAGGCTAGGTCGATGACACACGCGCCGACGGTGGCAGCGGCGTGAGGCAGCTTAGCGAGAACCTTATGGAGGTCGGCTTCAAGTCTTGGATCGGCCCGAAGCGAGGAAGTAGCGAGGATAGCCCAAGTGACTGCGGCGAGTACCGCCCTGCGTTGTTGGCCGCACTGAGCATCCATGCGGGGATTATCGTACAGATTGAGCGTTTACGATCAACGGATCGACTGGGCTGGTCCGCGCTCGGGTCAACGGGTATCTTTTCGTCCAGGGTTGCCGCCTTTGTTCGACCCGTTTACGGGTTTCCCGATCTGTGCTGAGAACCATGACCTTGCAAACGCTCGAAACCCAGGTCAACGCACCCGAGGCGACGGCCCTTTTCGGGCCTACTGTTACTTTTAACATCGCCTCGCATCTTCCCCAGATGGCAGCGACGAGACCGAATCAACGAGCCGTCGTGCTCGGTCGATCGGGCGCGGCACTCACGTTTGCCGAGTTGGAGTCGCTTTCCAACCGGTATGCCAATGGTCTGTCGGCCATCGGAGTCGCCCGAGCAGACCGTGTCTTGGTCATGGTCAAACCCGGTTTCGAGTTTCTCGGCATGATCTTTGCGTTGTTCAAGATGGGCGCGGTCCCGGTAATGATCGATCCCGGGATGGGCGTCGGGCGGATGCTGGAGTGTATCCGCACGGTCGATCTACACGGGTTTGTGGGCGTCCCGCTTGCACAGATTGTTCGGGTGTTGCGACCTTTCGCATTCCGTAGCGTTCGTTCCGTTGTCACGGTTGGAAAACGATGGTTTTGGGGCGGGGCCAGCCTGGACGAGCTTGAGCGCGGGGCGAGTGGTCATTTCACGCTCGTGGACACGAAGTCGACGGACCCTGCGGCGATCTTGTTTACCAGCGGCAGCACCGGACCGGCCAAGGGGGTGGTTTACGAACACGGGATGTTCGACGCACAGGTACGGATGATCCAGTTGCATTACGGCATTAAGCCGGGCGAGATCGACCTGCCGACCTTCCCGCTGTTCGGCCTGTTCAGCGTGGCCATGGGTATGACCGCTGTGATCCCAGACATGGACGCGGCGCGACCCGCTCGGGTAAACCCCGCGAAGATCGTCGAGGCGATCCGCGATTACGGGATCACCAACACGTTCGGCTCGCCCGCGATCTGGAAGCGAGTGGCTCCTTATTGCGTCGAACGCGACCTCAAACTTCCGACCTTGCGACGCGTGCTGATCGCCGGAGCGCCGGTGCCGTTACAGGTGATTGAACAACTTCATGGCGTCCTTCCCGCGGAGGCTGATGTACACACCCCGTACGGCGCGACCGAGTCGATGCCGATTTCGTCCATCCGCGGTCGTGAGCTTATTGGCCTGCGAAGCGACGTCGGTCGTGCCGGTGCGGGTACTTGCGTTGGGCGACCTCTATTGGGGATCGACGTTCGGCTGATTCGCATCACCGATGACCCGATTCCCAAATGGTCGGACGATCTTGTGGTTGCGGATGGCGAGTACGGCGAAATTGCCGTCGCCGGCCCCGTAGTGACCAAGGCTTATTTCGGGATTCCTCACGCCGACGCCTTAGCGAAAATCCGAGACGGTGTCAGATGGTGGCACCGAATCGGCGACATCGGCTACCGTGACGCCGAGGGGCGTCTCTGGTTCTGCGGTCGCAAATCGCAACGCGTTGCGACTGAGCGGGGTATGATGTTCACCGATTGCTGCGAGGGCGTCTTCAACGAACACCCCGGCGTGGCCCGGTCGGCGCTGGTCGGCGTCGGCCCGCTGGGCAATCAAACGCCCGTCATCGTCATCGAACCCAAACCCGGCCACTTCCCCCGCGGAGAGCGAGTCAGTGTCTTCACCCGCGAACTTCTAGAACTCGTCCAACCCCACGCCAATTGCCATTCGACAATCGACAATCGACAATCGTCCTCCACAAATCGGCAATTGGCAATCGGCAATTGGCAATCGGCCCAGGTTCTCTTTCACCGCTCCCTGCCCGTGGACGTCCGACACAACGCCAAAATCAATCGTGAGGAGCTGGCGCGGTGGGCCGCCCGGCGGCTGGCATGAAAGTACTCGTTACTGGCGGCGGCGGGTTCCTTGGTAGCGCCATCGTGCGGATGCTGCACGAACGGGGCGACGAGGTAAGTGTGCTCGGACGCGGGACGTACCCGCATATCGATCCATACATCAAGCGGATGTTCCAGGCCGACATCCGGCTCGCGCCGGCCGTCGCTCACGCCTGCGAGGGAATGGATGTCGTTTTCCATGTGGCCGCGTTGGCGGGGATTTGGGGTAGACGACGCGTATTCTGGTCCATCAACGTCGAGGGTACGCGTAACGTGATTGAGGCGTGCCGTGTGAATGGTGTGCCTCGGCTCGTCTTTACCAGTACACCGAGCGTGGTCTTCGGTAAGGATGACTTGTGCGGCGTCGATGAGTCAACGCCTTATCCGTCGCGATACTTGGCCGCCTACCCCGAAACCAAGGCCGTCGCGGAACGCCTGGTTCTGGCCGCGAACTCGCCGAGGCTCGCAACGGTTGCGTTGCGACCGCATTTGATTTTCGGGCCGGGCGACCCGCATTTGATCCCGCGCGTGATCGCAAGAGCCAGACAAGGACGGTTGGTGCAGGTCGGCGACGGCAATAACCTGGTTGACATCACCTACATCGACAACGCCGCCGATGCTCACGTCAAAGCTGCCAAAGCCCTAACGCCGGGCGGGCGCTGCGCGGGCCGCGCCTATTTCATCAGCCAAGGTGAGCCGGTGTCGCTCTGGCCTTGGCTGAACGAGTTGCTCACTGCGGTCGGAGTACCGACCGTTACCCGATCGATGTTTTTCCGAAACGCGTATCGAGCTGGGATCGCTTTTGAAACTGCGTATCGCGTGTTTGGAATTGTTCGAGAGCCGCCGATGACTCGGTTCCTCGCAACGCAGCTTGCGAAGTCTCACTATTTTGACATATCATCCGCCAGGCGCGATTTCGGGTACGACCCGACGATCTCCACCGCGGACGGGGTGCAGCGGTTGGTTGCGACCTTGAGCGGGTGTGGAGCGTAAAGGCACTGATGGACTATACCGAACGGGTGGTCATTACCGGAGTGGGTCTGACGGCCCCCAACGGCGATTCGCTGGAGGCGTTTCGTCGAAACCTGTTGGGTGGGGTCTCCGGAATCACCACGATTGAGACTCGGTTCATGGGGCGGGTACTGGCCGGGGTCTGCCGGTTCGACGAATTGAAATGTCAGTCGAAGAAGGATCGGCGGCGGGGCACGCGGGCGGGGTCGATTTCCATTTATTGTGCCCACGAGGCCTTCCGGCGTGCCGAAATCGACCTCGAACGGGTCGATCGGTCGCGAGTGGGCACATTCCTCGGAATCACCGAGCACGGGACGGTGGAGACGGAGAACGAGATTGACGTAATCCGCCAATACGGTTATGACACGAAGTTCTGGTCGCACCACCACAACCCCCGGACGGTGGCGAACAACCCGGCCGGGGAGGTGACGGTGAACCTGGGGCTACGTGGTCCGCACTACACAATCGGCGCGGCCTGTGCGGCGGGCAACGCCGGGCTGATCCAGGGCGTCCAGATGCTACGGCTGGGCGAGGTAGACGTTGCGGTATGTGGTGGGGTGTCGGAGGCGATTCACTCCTTCGGCATCTTTGCCAGCTTCGCGGCGGAGAACGCTTTAGCCTCGCACGAGGATCCGACCAAGGCCTGCCGACCGTTTGACACGGCTCGAAACGGGATCGTGGTGTCGGAGGGCGGGTGCGTATATGTCTTGGAGCGGTTAGCCGATGCTAAGAAGCGACGGGCGCCGATCCTGGGCGAGATCGTGGGATACGCGATGAATTCGGACGCCCACGATCCGGTGCTGCCCAACCCGGAACGCGTGGCCGAGTGCATGAAGCTGGCCATCGCCCGCGCCGGTATCGAACCGAGGGACGTCGATATCGTCAGTACGCACGCGACGGCGACGGAAATGGGGGATGTGCAGGAGGCGACGGCGCTTCGCCGGGTGTTCGGCGACTTCGACGGCGTGTACGTAAACAACACGAAGAGTTTCATCGGCCATGCGATGGGCGCGGCCGGGGCGTTGGAGTTGGCCGGCAACCTGGGTGCGTTTGAGGACGGATTCGTGCATGCGACGATCAACGTGACGGACTTGGACCCGCGCTGTGCGATGCGAAACTTAGTGCTCAACGTTCCGCGACGGATCGACCGCGTGGAGTACATCCTGAACAACTCTTTCGGGATGCTGGGGATTAACTCGGCTGTGGTGGTGAAACGGTGTACAAACTAGCTGGCAACGCCCCTACAACTAGTATGAACGGTAAGCAAGTCAAAGACATTGTCTTGGGAATCATCGCGGTCGTCGCCCCCGATGCGGACCTTACCAATGTAAAAAGCGACGTGCGCCTGCGCGATCAACTGGACATGGACTCGATGGACTTTCTGGACATCGTGATGGAGCTTCGCAAACGGTACAAAATCGAGGTTCCCAAGGAGGACTATCCGAAGCTCGCCACGTTGGACAGTTGCGTTTCGTACCTGGGTCCCAAATTCGCGACCGTGGCGGTCGTATAGTGCAGGTTGGAAACACCTCTGTGGCTGACAAGCCCCGCAACCTCGACCCGCTTGCCGAGAGAGTCCTCAAGAGCCTGGCCGCTCGGCCCGAGGCTGCGGAAATCGTGCTTGGCGGGTACTTCGCGCTCCAGCACTACGCGGACTACCGCTCGACGCACGACATTGACGCATGGTGGCGGACCCATCCCTCGGCAACGACCGAAGCGGCCATCCGGGCTGTAATGGAGGAGATCGTCGCGGCCGAGGGTTACGAGCTTCGCGAGCGCCGCTTCGGCGAGACGATTTCGCTCGAAATGCATAGGGACGGGAAGAAACTATTCTCCTTTCAAATCGCGGTACGCTCCGTGGAGCTGGAGCCGCCGGGACTAAGTCCGTGGCCGCCGATCCTATTGGAGACGATCCACGACAACATTGGAGCCAAGATGAATGCGCTCGTGGGTCGTGGCGCGGCGCGGGATTTTCTCGACATCGCCCATTTGGTTCAGGCCAAACTCACGACGCCTGCCGAATGCTGGACGTTGTGGAGCAGAAAGAACCCCGGCGGGTCCCTCGATACCGCCAAGAGCAAGGTTGCGTTCCATCTGATGACCATGAAGTCACGCCGGCCTCTGGACTCGATTCAGAATCCCGTTGAACGAGCGAAAGCCCAGCAAACACGGGAGTGGTTCCGGCGGGAGTTCCTGGGGTTGGTTTCTTGATGTACATCGACCATTCCGTCTATCCCGACTTCGACGAGCCGCCGGATGTGCTGGAGACGGACTACGACAAGGCCGACTACGTACACCGGATTTGCACGGCCTGGGATTTTTACATCCATCCCGAGCCGGAGACTTTCGAGCTTTTCCGAGGATGGAAGGCGATTTTCGATCGTTTCCCGGTGCCGACATCGGTCGGTTACCACACGTTCCGGATGATCTTTGGCTGGGAGCCTGTGCCCAATCCGTTCCCCGGTTTTACGCCGCAGTGGGAAATCCTGGACCGCCTCGAAGGCCGCGGGCCGGATCCGTGCGAGTCCATGATCTGATACGATGTATGGGTTCTTCGTGTGCACTACGACGCGATTATTATCGGCGCGGGCATGTCGGGTTTGGCCGCGGGAATTCGGCTGGCCTATTTCGACAAGCGCGTCTGCATCGTTGAAAAACACTATGCCTTCGGTGGACTAAACTCGTACTACCGGCTGGATGGTCGGGACTTCGACGTCGGCCTGCACGCGGTCACCAACTTCGCCTCGCCCGCGCACCGCAACGCGCCGCTCAACCGCCTTCTTCGGCAGTTGCGACTTTCGCGCGAGGACTTCGACTTCCAACCGCAGCGCTATTCGCAGGTGCGTTTTCCCGGAAAGAGCCTGCGTTTCACGAACGACGTCGCCGTGCTGGTCGACGAAGTGGCGAGGGAGTTCCCCCGCGACGCGGACAACTTTCGCCGCTTGCTCGCCGATGTTGAACACTACGACGACGCGCGGTTGGATGCGCCCTACCGACCGACCCGCCCCATGCTGCGCGAGTATCTTCGCGAACCGATGCTGATGGAGATGCTGTTGTGTCCAATCATGTTCTACGGAAGCGCGGAAGAGCATGACATGGACTTCACGCAGTTCGTGACGATGTTCAAGGGCCTGTTTTGCGAAGGGTTCGCCAGGCCTCCGGGCGGCGTCCGCACGATCATCAAAACCCTGGTCAAAAAATACCGATCGTGCGGCGGGAAGTTCCGCATGAGCTGCGGGGTCCGACACTTCGAAACTGACAACGGCCGCGTGGTCGGCGTCACTCTTGAATCCGGAGAAACGCTGACGGCGGACGCGGTGCTTTCATCGACCGGTTACGTGGAGACGATGCGGTTGTGCGACGGCGCGTCTTCACCCTCACCCCGGCCCTCTCCTTGGGAGGGAGAGGGGGAAGTGGGTCGAATTTCGTATGTCGAAAGCGTCAACATCCTTGACGCGACACCCGCGAGCTTGGGTCACGACGCTACGATAGTGTTCTACAGCGACGCCGAGACGTTCACGTATGCTGAACCGCGCGAGGCGGTGGACCTTTCGAGCGGCATCCTCTGTTGCCCGAACAACTACGAGGGGCACGAGGATATGCCCGAGGGCGTGGTTCGGCTGACGTGGCTGGCGAACTTCGACCGGTGGGCGAGCCTTGATGAAACCGCGTACGCGGCGGCTAAGTTGGCGTGCCGCGACCGCATGATCTGGCAAATCACGAGATTCATTCCCACCGTTTCGGATCACGTGGTGTTTACGGACGTGTTCACGCCGCGCACCATTCGGCAGTATACTGGGCACCTCAATGGTGCGGTCTACGGCTCGCCGCGGAAACGTCGCGACGGGCGGACGCCCTATGAGAACCTGTTCATCTGCGGGACGGACCAGGGATATCTGGGTATCATCGGGGCGATGTTGAGCGGTATTACGATGGCGAACGTGCACGTACTTGCGAAAGAATGACGAATGCGGAATTCGGAATGCGGAAAGAAACCAGCTTCCGCATTCGACATTTCACATTCGGAAACACTATGGCCCGCGATCGGTTAAGAGACGCAAAGTCGTACTACGACGTGGTGGTGATCGGCTCGGGTTTGGCCGGTCTCACCGCGGCGAACTATTTGGGCAAGTGCGGCCGATCGGTGCTGCTGCTCGAGCAGCATTACAACTTCGGCGGCATGGCCACTTGGTTCCGACGCAAAGGCGGGCACATCTTCGACATCTCGCTACACGGGTTTCCAATCGGGATGATCAAGAGCTGCCGCAAGTATTGGACGCAAGAGATCGCCGACTCAATTGTTCAGCTAAAAGGCATCCGTTTCGACAACCCGCAGTTTCAATTGGAAACGACCTTCGATCGCTTAGACTTCACCCGTATCCTGATCGAGCGCTTCGGGGTCGCACGGGAGACGGTGGACAAGTTCTTCGACGCGGCCCGGGCGATGGACTTCTACGACGACCAAAGCATGACCACGCGGGAGTTGTTCCAGCAATTCTTCCCCGGCCGATCGGACGTGGTTCGATTGCTGATGGAGCCGATCGCCTACGCCAACGGTTCGACCCTCGACGACCCCGCAATCACCTACGGTATTGTCTTCTCGAACTTCATGAGCAAGGGCGTCTACATCTTCCAGGGCGGGACTGATCTGTTGATACGGTTGATGCGCCGCGAACTAAAAAGTAACGGCGTGGATGTGCGGCATAGCGTGCCGGTCGATCGGATTGTCGTGGAAAACGGGCGCGTCACGGGTGTCATCGCTAATGGAACGCTGGTCCGTTGTGGAGGAGTTCTGTCGAACGCGAACTTAAAAACAACGATCGAGAAGTTGGTGGGGTTAGAACAGTTCAGCGAGGATTTCGCCGCGGAGGCGAAGGCCGTGCGGCTCAACAACAGCAGTTGCCAGGTTTATATGGGGTTGCGACGCGGCGAAAAGATCGACTACATCGGCGACCTGCTTTTCACCTCCGTCGATCCGGAGTTCGATTCGACGCGCTTGTGTGCGAAGGACATCACCAGCCGCACGTTCTCCATGTATTACCCCGACACCCGGCCGGGGTCTGACCGCTACGCGATTGTTTCCTCCTCCAACGCGAATTGGGCGGATTGGGCTCACCTGTCGAAGGAGGAGTATCAGCGGGAGAAGCAGCGGTTGATCGAGACGACGCTCGACGCTTTGGAGAAGTATATCCCGGACATCCGCAGCAAGTTGGACCACGTCGAGGCCTCCACGCCGAAAACATTTCAACACTTCACGCAACAGGCGATGGGCGCGACGTTCGGGACGAAGTTTGAGGGGCTGAAAGTCAGTATGGAGTTGCCCAAGCAGATCGGCGGACTGTTCCACGCTGGCTCGGTCGGGATCATCATGTCGGGCTGGCTGGGGGCGATCAACTATGGAGTGATCGTGGCAAACGAAGTGGAGAGTTTCCTGTACGCCGAGGCGAATTCAGTCGAGAGTGTGGCCTGATGGGCGAGGCATCAAATCTACTAAACACCCTCCCGCATCGCCCACCGTTCTTGTTCGTCGATGAAATCGTCGAACTTGAGGCGAAGCGGATCGTCACCAAGACCTATGTCGATCCCGCGGCGGACTTTTTTCGCGGGCATTATCCCGGCCATCCGGTCATGCCGGGGGTTCTGCTCTGCGAATGCTGCTTCCAGGCCGGTGCCCTGTTGATTGTGCATCACAAGGGTGGTTGGAATTGGTCGGACGGGATGCCCGTGCTGGCGCGCATCGGCGAGGCCCGCTTCAAACATATGGTTCTCCCGGGGCAGACGATTTTCGCGGAGGTCACACTCGATGACGAATTGGATCGTGCCTACGTGATGAGCGGTCGCGTCAGGGTGGACGGAAAGGTCGCGGTGCTAGTGACGTTTTCGTGCATGCTTGCGGGCGGGAAGGAAGACGGCGGGTGAGCTTTCTAGGGCTAGGCGATAAAGTCTTCGTCGTTTTCGGCATCGCCAACAAGCGAAGCGTGGCATACCACATCGCCCAACGGCTGCTCAACGAGGGCGCGAAAGTGGTTTGCAGCGTCCGCTCCGAGGCTCGACGGGAGGCCGTGGGAAGGCTGCTCCCGAATTGCGACATTCACGTCTGCGATGTCGAGCAAGATGGGGAGATCACAGCTATCGCCGAAGCGATTCGAAAGAAGCATCCGCTGATTCACGGGTTGCTACACTCCATCGCGTTCGCAAGCTACGAGTCGTTTTCCGGGAAATTCCATGAAGTCTCGCGAAAGGATTTCGTGCAGTGCGTTTCGGTGAGTTGCTATTCGCTGATTGCGATCGCCAATGCATTCAAGGAGATGCTCGATCGACGGGCGAGCGTAGTGACGATCTCGATTTCAACCACGCGCATGGCCGTGGAAAGCTATGGATACATGGCCCCTGCGAAGGCGGCGCTCGATTCGTCGTTGACGTTTTTGGCGAAATCGTTCAGCCGATTCTCCGAGGTGCGTTTCAACGCGGTGTGCGCGGGACTCTTGAAGACCAGCGCCTCGGCGGGAATTCCCGGTTACGCCGACAATTACCTATTCGCAGAGCAGGCCACACTGCGAAAACGCGGACTGACTACGGATGAGGTTGCCGACTCGGCGTTGTTCTTACTGAGCGAGCGGTCCAGCGGGATCAACGCCCAGGGGATCGTGGTAGACGCCGGCATGGGCACAAACTACTTCGACGCGGACATCGTTCGCCACGCCCTTCGCGGCATCTGGCCGACGGGCACGCCATGATCCTCCAACCGGTGTTGGTCCCGATCCCGGTCGTGGAGGGATTTTCGCCTCCACAGCGCGTCCAACAACAGCGAGACTACGCTCGCCGGGCCTTACGCCACTGCGCCGAATTGTGCGCCGCGCCGTTGAATGGTTGGCTCCAATCACCCGACGGCGTGCCCATTCCGTTGAAAGGCTATCACTGGTCTATCTCGCACAAGAGGCGGTGGGCGGCCGCGGTGATCGCCGATCATCCCGTGGGCATCGATATAGAGCACGTCCACCCGCGCCGCGGAGACCTCTTTGGGGCCGTTGGCGACGACGACGAGTGGGCTTTACTCGGTGACCGCTCGTGGCACTCCTTTTTCCGACTCTTCACCGCCAAGGAGGCGACGCTCAAAGCCAACGGCGTCGGAATCGGATATCTGTCGGCGTGCCGTTTGGCTGAAGTCACGGATGATCGTCATGTACTCACAAAGTACAAGGATCGCGACTGGCGAATCGAGCATTTCGAGCACGACGGCCATATCGCCGCCGTCACTTGCGCTGGCGCGGCTCTCGCCTGGAATGTCATTACGTTGGAGGATCGACCACCTTCAGAGCCGTGACTACGCGGGGGCAGCGATCATCCGTTCGAATCGCTCGAAATAGTCTGGGAAGGTCTTCGCGCAGCACTGCGCATTGTTGATGACCATTCCGGGGCACTTTAGCCCGGCGAGGGCGAAGCTCATGGCCATGCGGTGATCGTCGTAGGTGTCGATCGTCGCCGGGGTGAGCCGGTGAGGCGGGTGGATGACGAGACCATCGGGCAATTCCTCGACAACCGCGCCGAGCTTGGTCAGTTCGCAGTGCAGTGCCGCGAGACGATCGGTTTCCTTGAGACGAAGATTGGCGACGTTGCGAATGACGGTGGGCGTGTCGGCGAACAATGCCAGAACAGCGAGCGTTGGGACCGTGTCGGGTATGTCGTTCAGATCGATGTCTATTCCGCGTAGGCTGCTTCCTTCGGGCGGCGATAGGACCGATATTCGCGTCATCTCTCGCTCCACCCGACAGCCCATCGCCTCCAACACGTAGATGAAGTTGATGTCGCCCTGAACGCTATCGAGGCCGAGTCCCTGCACCGTGACGCGACCGCCGGCGACGGCGGCCGCGGCGAGAAAGTAGCTCGCGTTGGTGGCGTCAGGCTCGATGGTCAACGTCGTAGCTTGATACCGTTGCGGCGCCTCCACGACGAATCGAATCGTGCGGTCTCCACCCGGCCCCGCGTAGTCTTCCAGAACCCCAACACCAAACCGATCCATGACCGCCGTGGTCATCTTCAGGAAGGGAAGGCTTGGAACGTCGCCCGCAACCTCGATGAACACGTCGCGTGAGGCGTACGGGGCCGCGAGGAGCAAGGCGCTGACCATCTGACTGGACTGCGGGGAGTCGAAGGCGACATGGCCGCCGCGAAGTCCGCATGCGTGTACGACCATCGGCGGGAACCCCTGGTGCGAGAATCCATTCTCGCACCAGCATGGGTACTCAATGCCCGCGCCCAGGGCTTGCAATGCCTCGCCAAGCGCGCCGATAGGGCGCTTGCGCATTCGGGCGATGCCGTCGAGCTGAAACCGGCCATTCCCCAGGGCGACCATGGCCGACAGGAACCGCATCGTCGTGCCGGAATTGCCGCAGAAAAGATCAGCGCCGCTCTCGGGTATATGCCCGTTGCAACCCGTCAGCTCGACAGCGCAGTCGCGCTCATCAGCGGTGACCGCAATCCCCAGGGTCCGAAGGGCCTCCATCATGAGAAGCGTGTCATCGGCAAACAGGACGTTGCGAAGGACGCTGGTTCCGTCGGCGAGGGCGGCCGCGATCAGCGCCCGGTTGGTGAGGCTCTTTGATCCGGGAACGACGACCGTGGCGTCCAGCGGACCGCAGGCCGGGGTGCAGTGGTACACGGACATGCACTCAAGCATACCGGCGCAACGTCGGCGACGAAATCCGTCCGCAACGGTTGTATATTCAGGGCCGGGAGTTCGCCGCAGGCATACGACCGGGCAATCCGGCCCCGGAGCGCAAGCGACGGGTGGAACGGCGAACCGCGAAGGGAAAAACAAAAACATAGAAGCACAGAAACGAATCATCGATCATCTGCCGGTTTCGCATCGGCGTCCTCCGATGGCGGTAGCGGGTTCCAAGAGCGTCGGCGGCGGAGTTCGGATAGGGCTCTGTGGAGTTGGCGGTCGAGCATGGATTCGTAGCGGATGAGACGATTGAGCGGCTCATCGGCGGGTAGGGCGGCAAGCAACGGGCGACGGGAATCGGCCAGGGCGTCTTGCTGCTCGGCGTGTTCGGTCATGCCCTCATACTCGTGAATCGCTTCTTCTGCTTTGGCGAAGCGGTCCTCGGACTCCCCTGTGGCCGAATTGCTCAGAGAATGGTCGGAACCGTCGCCCGCTTGTTGATCCGACCCATCCGTGCGAGCGGAACCCTGGCGTCCCTTGTTGGGTTCCTGATGAACATGCCTCTCGATGGCGAGCACCATCTCCAACTTGCGGACGCCTGCATTATGCTTTTGCAGGTTCGGGCCGGGTTCATCGAGCGGGGTTTTGCAACTGTCCAGCCCCTCGCGCACGGCCCCGACCTCGTAACGCTGCGCCCGCCGCAGCCGCCAATAGCAAGCGGCCACACGGTCGATGAGGAGGTGCTCGACGGCGTCCCTCGGTTGTAACTGAACATGCAGGTTTTCGACAAGCTCGGCGAACTCCGAGGCTTCTTCGGTGCCGTCGCCCTTCATCACCACAGCCTCCCTCGCCAAAATCCCGTGCGTAACGGCGTTCAGCCGCGCCCGCACCTTCCCCGCCGACGTCCTCGGCCCCGTCGATTTCTGCGCGTTCCGCCGATTCGCCTCCAGCTTCCGTTGCGAAATACTCCCCTTCA
>JAGVHG010000082.1 GCA_020056715.1 Phycisphaerae bacterium
GCAACAGTCGCTGCTCGGTACTCCGGAGACGGTCGTGCAGAGCGCCGAGCGGCTCGTTGAAGCGCTCAAGCTGTTGCCGCCGGCGACGGCGTTGCTCATCCTGGCCCTATTGCCGGCGGTCTGCGAGGAATTACTCTTCCGGGGGTTTCTGCTCGGCGGACTGCGTACCTCAACCGGCAAGTGGCCTGCGATCGTCGCGTCCGCAGCGGTTTTCGGCGTGTTTCATTTCTTCGTGTTTCGATTCGCCGTCACCGCCGGGTTGGGCGTGATTCTTGCCTACCTTTGTTGGCAGTCGCGGTCCATTCTCCCCGCGATGGTCACCCATGCCCTGCACAACACGCTGGGCGTCCTCAGCGTTATCAAGCCCGAATGGCAGCGGGTAATCGGGCTTCCCGACGATCCCGACTCGACGACGCAATGGGCTCATCTGCCGATGTGGTTGGTCCTCGTTGGTAGTACAGCGCTGATCGTCGGTTTGTATCTGGCTTCGCGCCCGGCCAGTCCCCTTCGTCGCTCGCCTGCGACCGCCGCTAGCATGTAGAGTGCCATAGACTGGCACTCAACTGTCTAGGGATGGGGTTTGAATGACCGTGACCATTCGATGGCCTTCACCAGTCCGCCGGAGAGGGGCACGTGCGGTTCATAGCCCAGTAGGGATCGGGCCTTGCTGATATCGGCGACATACCGCGTCACCTCGCCCGATCGCGACGGTTCGTAGGTCACCGCGGGCTTTTTTCCCAGTGCGAGGGCGGCGATGTTGACCACATCGACCAGCGAATTGCCCTGGCCTTGGGCGAGGTTAATGGTCTGCCCGACGACGCGGCCTTGCACCAGGGCGTCTATCCCCGCGATGGTCCCCGCGACGCAGTCGTCCACGTAGGTGAAGTCCAGAACTTTTTCCTTTCCGTATACGACGATCGGCTTCTCGCGGGCGATGCGCTCGACAAAAAGTGGGATCACCCGCTCCATGCGTGCCAGGTCGTTGTCATATCGTCCGTAGACGTTGCTGTAGCGAAAAACGAGAAACGGCAGGTCATAGCATTGGGCGTAGGAGTAAATGAGGGCCTCTCCGGCGATCTTGCTGGCACTGTAAGGACTTTCGGCGACGACGAAATCGGCAGCAGCCTCATGGGTGACGTGACGATGGATGTCGCCGTAGACCTCCCGCGAGCTGGAAAAAACGATGGGCACGTGGCGAAGTCGGCAAAACTCAAGGACGTTGAACAGAATCGAAATGTTGTCCATCGCACCCTGTGGGTTTTCGACCAAGGCGAAAACCTTGGCGTTGGCCGCGAGTTGCACGACGACATCGAACGACTGATCGTGCAACGGCTCGGCGGGCGCGGTGCGGGCCAGATCGAGCCGCACCGTCTCGATCCGCCGCGTCCAGGTGTTCTCACGGATGTCGATGCCGAGGACGCGGTCGCCGCGATCAAGCAGGGCGAGGGCCAGGTTCGTTCCGATCTGGCCGCTGGAACCGGTAATCAGGACGTTCATGCGAAAACTCCAGGTCAGCACCAACGCCCTTGAGCGTTGGGGCGAGTTTTAAAGCCCTTAACACCATCGGGGCGCGCAGCCGATGCCCAGTAAAAACCCCTGACCGTATATCGGTTAGGCGCCGTTCTTTCTAGCGGTAAACCCGCTACTTTCGACAACCTATACAAACCGCTACGATGCCGCAACGTAAGTGTTTGTCGGTCGATCCTTTGGTCTCTTGCGAGGAAGCGGCGTGTCGGACCCACGGCCCGTGAGCCGTGAGGCGAGGTCATTCACGGACAACACGCGGTTGTGATGCGGCTTTCCATCGTTATTCCGGTGTACAACGAGAAGGCGACGGTCGAGGAAATCGTCGCCCGGGTGATCGCCGTCGACACCGGCCTGGAGCGCGAGATCATCCTCATCGACGACGGCAGCACCGACGGCACGCGAGATGTTTACCCCCGCCTTCAGCAGCGTTTTCCCAACGACAACATCCGGGTCCATCTTCAACCGAAGAATCGCGGCAAAGGGGCGGCCGTTCGTACGGGGTTCGCCCTGGCTACCGGAGATATCGTCCTGATCCAGGACGCGGACTTGGAGTATGACCCGCGCGATTATGTACAGCTTTTGCGCCCCATTCTGGAGGGCAAGGCCGACGTGGTCTACGGATCGCGGTTCGTGGGATCGGAGTACCACCGGGTGCATCTGTTTTGGCATTCCGTGGGGAACCGGCTCCTGACGCTGCTCTCGAACATGCTGACCAACCTGAACCTCACGGACATGGAGACGTGCTACAAGGTGTTTCGAGCGGAGGTCGTCCGGACGCTTAAGCTGCAAAGCGACTCGTTCAGCATCGAGCCGGAGATCACCGCCAAGGTCGCCAAGGGCCGCTGGCGGGTCTACGAGGTGGGCATCAGCTACGCGGGCCGCGACTACGCGGAGGGCAAAAAGATCGGCATGATCGACGGGTTCAGAGCTTTGTGGGCGATTCTACGCTTCCGCTTCGGAGATTGACGCCCGTCAATGTCGAGTCGATCGGCGCTGCGAGGTAGTTCTTTTCACATCGGCGCCGCCGGCATGGCGTGCGTTAGCCGCGTCAAGTCGGTTTGCACGTCGACCGGCGCCTCGGCCCCGACCGGCCTTCCAAAGCGCACGAACAACGCCGGAACAACGACCATGTTCAGGAAAGTCGAAGACAACAGTCCGCAGAGGATCACGATTGCCATCGGCGTCAGGATCTCGCGGCCCGGCTGCTCGCCACCGATTGCCAGGGGAATCAGGGCCAGACCGGCGGCCAGCGCGGTCATCAGGATCGGTGCGAGTCGCTCCTTCGCTCCGCGACGCACGGCCTCGCGGAAATCGCTCACCCCCTCAAACCGTTCCAGGTGACGAATGTGCGCCACAAGCATGATCCCGTTGCGGGCTGCGATTCCGAACACACTGATAAACCCGATGACCGATGCGACGGACAGGATACCGCCCGACAAGTACACACCAGCCACGCCGCCGATCAGGGCAAGCGGCAGGTTCACCATGATGAGCAAGGCGTCGCGGATGGAACGAAACACGATGTGCAGCAAGAACCCGATGCCGAGAACCACAACTACGCCAAGTACGCTCAGCCGATGGCGCGTCTCCTCTGCGCTTTCAAATTGCCCGCCGTATTCGACGTAGTAGCCGTGGGGCAAGTCGACTCCTTCGGCGACGGCACGCTGGATGTCTGCCACAACGTCGCCAAGGGCACGATCCGCCACGTTACACATGACCACGATTTTGCGCTGGGCGTTCTCGCGACTGATCATATTCGGACCAACTTCCCGGCTGATTCTGGCAAGCACCTTGAGGGGTATCTTCGCACCGGAAGGTGTGTCGACGAGCACCCGTTCCACCATCTCAGCCGATGCATTCATCCGCGCATCGGGGTTCTCGGCGTCGCCGACGCGCACGACGAGGTCAAACGCGTTGCGGCCCTCCAGCACCTGGCTGACCGCGTCGCCGCGGAACGCCGTCTGGAGCGCCTTGGCGACATCCTCCACCTGGAGTCCGTGTTGCGCGATGGCCGCACGGTCGAACTCCACGCGATGAATGGGAATCGCGTTCTGTTGCTCGGCCGACAGATCGACGACGCCGGGGAGGGTCTGCATGACGGCCACGACCTGCTTCGCCAGTTCGCGCAGCTTGATCAGGTCTTCGCCGAAGACCTTGACCGCGATGTTCGCCCGCGTGCCGGAAAGCATGTGGTCGATGCGGTGCCCGATCGGCTGTCCGAAGGTCGCCCGTACGCCGGGAATGACGGCCACGTCGGCGCGGAGCGATTCGAGCAGTGCGGCCCGCGAGCGGCGCGGTCGCCCCAACCGTGTGGGGGCGTCCATGTCTAGCGTCAGGTCGATTTCGCTGCCTTCGGTGTTCATGCCGTGAGCGTCAGCCTCGCCACGTCCGGTTCGCCGTCCAATGGCGGCGATCTCCGGATGCTGCATGAGGGTGGTTTCCACGACATGCGCAAGGCGGTCGCTCTCTTCGAGCGAGATGCCCGGCACACTGACCAGGCCGACGACGAGCGCGCCCTCGCTGAACTCGGGCAAGAAGCTGCGGCCCATCAAACCGGCCCCGATGGCAGCGATGATGGCCAGCGCCGCCGCGGGCGTCACGACCCACCACGGATGTCGCAGGACACGGTCTACCAGAGGCGCGTAGAGCCGTTTGAGCAGGCGCACGAGCAGTGGCTCGTGGGCCGCCGTGACCGTCCGGCTTCCTGGAAGCAAATAGACCGCCAGGCCCGGCGTGACAGCGAGCGCGATCAGCATCGAGGCGGCCAGCGAGACGGTGAAGGCGATACCCAGCGGCCGGAGCAGCCGCCCCTCGACCCCGGAGAGGAAGAACAGTGGGCAGAACACCACCGTGATAAGGATGGTCGCGAACACGACGGAGGCCCGCACCTCGACCGTAGCGCGATAGATGACCTCTAGCGCTGGGCGTCGCTGCGGCTCCGGTAGGCTTTGGTTTTCGCGCATGCGGCGCACAATGTTCTCGACCTCGATCACGGCATCATCCACCAGCACCCCGATGGCGATGGCCATGCCGCCCAGCGTCATCGTGTTGATGCTGGCCCCGAAGGCGCGGAGCGTCAGGATTGCCGCCACGAGCGAGAGCGGAATGGCTAGCAACGTGATGAAGCTGGCGCGCATGCTGGCCAGGAACAGCACGACGACGATGATCACGAAGATGCCGCCATCGCGTAGGGCTTCGATCGTGTTCTGCACCGACGTGTTGATGAAATCGGCCTGCCGGAACAGTTTCTTGTTGATGATCATCCCGTCCGGGACGGTCGTCTGGATCTCGTCGAAGGCGCGATCCAGCTTTTGCGTGACATCGAGCGTGTTCGCGTTGGGCTGCTTGAGTACGGCCATGACCACCGCCGGCTCGACGATAGGCTCCCAGTTCGGACCCCGCCGCGACGCCCAGCCCGTCCCGCGGCGAATCGCCGAGCCGAGCATCACCGTGCCCAGATCCTTGACCTTGATCGGCGTGCCGTCGCGTACGGTGACGACGGTCTCGGCGATTTCGGCGACGGACCCGACGCGGCCGACGCCCTGGAGGATAGACTCCTGCCCGCCTTCAACCAGGAAACCGGCGGCAACATTCTCGTTGGAGCGGCGTACTGCAGCGGCCACCTCGGTGATGCTGATGCGGTACGCCTGGAGCAGCGCCGGAGACAGGACAACCTGGTACTGCTTCACGTCGCCGCCGAACAGCGCGACTTCCGACACACCAGGGACAGACAGGATCCGCCGCCGGATGTCCGTACTCGCGAGGGTGTGCAATTCCTGCGCCGTGTGTCGCGTGGAGGTCACGGAGGCGAAGAGAATCTCTCCCATTACCGACGACGTGGGCGCCATGATGGGCGGCTCGACATTCTCCGGCAGTCGGTCCGCGACAGACGCGATCCGTTCGCTGACGGTCTGGCGGGCCCGGTAGATATCCGTGCCCCACTCGAACTCCACCCAAATCGTGGAAAACCCCACCGCCGTGGACGAGCGCACGCGGCGCACGTCGGCGGCGCCATTGACGGCGGTCTCGATTGGGAACGTAACCAGCGTCTCCATCTCTTCCGGGGCCATACCGTGCCCTTCGACCAGGATCGTTACCGTTGGAGCCGTCAGATCGGGGAAGACGTCCACCGGCATGTTGACCGAGATGTACGCGCCGCCGAGCAGGAGCGAGCAGGAAATAATGAGTACGGCCAGGCGGTTGGCGAGCGACCAGCGTATCAGTGCATTGACCATCGCAGCTTCTCCTTCCCCTTAGTGGCCGTGTCCAGCGCCGAACGAGGCCGGTGACTGTGCGGCAAGCTTAACGGCATAGGCACCCTTCGTAATCACCCGTTCGCCGACCTTGAAGCCGCTCTTGACTTCAACAAAACCCGAATCGCCCACGCCTAGCTCCAGCTCCCGACGCTGGAAGCTCTCTCCTCCGACAAGCACGAACGCGATCGGACGGCCGTTGTCCATCACAACCGCTTCTTCGGGGATCACGACCGCGTCGATCGCTTTCTGCGTCTCCAGGTGGACCTCCGCGAACATGCCCACGCGGAACAGGCCGTCTTTGTTGGACATTTCGTAGACCAGGGTTACGGTTCGTGTCTGTGGATCGACGACCTTGCCGACATTCACGAGGCGACCGCCGGACGCAAAGATGTCGAACCGCCGATCCGGGTACGACGGCAGCGTCATGTAGGCCCCGACGCCCCCGGTAAGCTTGGCCAGGTCGAACTCGGAGATTCTTCCCTCGACCCACACTTGGTCGGTATTCACGATGCGGAACACTTCTTGGTGAGCATCGACGTGTTCGCCCTCGATATGTTCCGCCGTTTCGATGCGCCCGGTGATGGGGGCGACGAGCGGCATCCGTAGCGCTGATGGCGTCGCGGGGGCCGTACCTTCGGTGGGAGCAGCTTTCCCGCGAAGTTCGTTGAGCTTCGCAGAGGCGCTTTCGTAGTGGCGCTTCATCGCCACAGCGCCGTCGAATCCGATCTGCGCCAGTTCGAGGTTCCGTTTGTCCTCGTCGTACTGCTTCTCGCTGATGACACCCTTCTCTTTCAACGTCAACGATCGCTCATATGCCCGCTTGGCGAACTCCAGCCGTTGGCGCGTTTCGGAAATGGACCGTTCGACCTCGATTGCCCTCATGTCCAGGTCCAGGGCGCGAAGCGTGAGTTCGGCGCTCACTGGCAGCGGGGGTTCGATGAACGCCAGCGTATCGCCCGCCTGCACGGTTTCTCCGATCTTTGGAAAACCGCGCGCCGGGACCCGAACCAGTCTGCCCGCCACGGGAGGACTCGCCGCGGCGGAGGCCCCCTGCGCCGCTTCGATCTGCCCTGGTATCCGCAACCGTTCCGTCAGCGTACGTTTCGAAACTTGGCCCAGAAGCATGCCGATCTTCCACTGCTGCTCCATAAGAAAAGGGACGGTATCGGGCGGCGCCGCTCCGGCGAGCGCCTCCGCGGCATGTTGGGCGGCACGCACGTCAGAATGGACGACAAGTTCGTCCAGATCGATTGTGTCTTCCACCTGATCGCTGCGGACGATCAACTTGGCAGCGTATGACCCGGCGGCAGGGAATACCGCCTCGGGTTTGAACAGACCGTCGCGCGCCGGCGCATCCACCTGGACCCTCACGCTCTTTCCGTCGCCGCTTCGCGCTTCGAGCACAAGGGTGCCGGAACGAACCGGCTCGCCGGTAGCCAGAACGGTGAGGTGTGCGAGAAACGTGGCCTTTTCACCCTGAATCAGGTGCGGAAACTCAATAAACAGCTCGACCTTGGGCTTGAACAAAGTCACGCTAATCGGATCAAGCTCCTCGCTCGCATGTGCCGGGTGATCCGCGCCGGCTCCGTGATCGGGTGCCGCCGCGAGGCTATCGCTGCCAGAGCCGGACTCCGGTTGACGGGTGCACCCCGTAATGGCCATAGAGCACGGCACGACGATTCCCGCAATAACGAACAAATGAACTTTCATAGCCGCTAATCCTCACTGAATGTAAGACGAACCCACTGCGCGGGTGTAAACACACCTCTCGCGCGAACCGACACGGAAAGCGCAACGGTTTAGCTAGTTGAGGATCAGATCAGTAATGCGTGACTGCGGAGTAGGAGCGCCGTCGTTGCGGATAACTCCGCAGGGAAGCGTAGAGAAGTGTCGTCAAGTAGGCACTGCCGTTCGAGGGATTGCCCCGGAGGCACGCCGAAGAGCGTACCGAGGTACGGTACCACGGAAGATCGCTCAAGCGGTAGGACGAGTCGGCTACCCTGGCGGACCAACAGCGGATGGTGAACGATAACAATTTCACCGTAGGAAACGTCGTTTACTGAAATGCCGGTCGTGTGGTCGTGGGGAGTCAGCATTTCCGGCGAGTCATGCCGGTCAGCTTGTGGTCGCTCGTGCCAGTGGTGATGTTCGTCGCACCAGTCTTCCAGTTGCGAAGGCGAAATCGTATGGGCGTGAAACTCGTGCGAAACGTGATCGTGTAAGATCACCGCCCCGCCGTGGGCGGGACGCATGATCAGGACGGGCACAAGACCTAGCGTAAGTACGCACCGGGCCGCGCGCGAAAGCGGACGAAACAGCTTGTATGACTTTCCGGCCCTCATCCTGGTCCCAGCCCTCCCGCAGGAAAAAACCTCTGCAGCTAGCGGTATGCTATACATGCAGAGGCAAGATCGTCAAGCAACTGCTATTGTCGTGTTACCTTGACATCACCGTTTTCTTGACCGATGCCGGGGGCCTACCTATCCTAATTCCTCAGTGCGCCTCGGATTTCTGACTGGTCCGAGGCCCGAAAAGGGGGCAGGTAGCTCAGTTGGTAGAGCAACGGACTGAAAATCCGTGTGTCGGCGGTTCAACTCCGCCTCTGCCCA
>JAGVHG010000057.1 GCA_020056715.1 Phycisphaerae bacterium
TACGCGGTGCGTCGTTATCAGACGTGCGCACACATTCTCGGCTGGCGAGTCCTCGGCCTGCGTCACGACTCAGTCTGATCGAAAGTTAACCATTCCACAACCGCGCGATCCTGCGCGAGTCCGCCGCGCATGGAGATCCGATTCACTATCCTCATAACAAAAAAACGATGTGCCCATTCACGCGGAATTATTAAGAAACGGTTAATTTCCCCGGATTCGGATGGGACCTTGACCAACCGTCCGGAGGACAATTCCACTACGCCCTCGTTGTTTGGCTTGAATTTGTGAAAGTCGGCAATCGGGACGTTCGATAAGTCGAGCAAGGCTGTATTGGACTCAGCAAGCAAGCAAACGCACTTCCAAGCGTGGGCTGAGTTCGGACGTTCATCCGCGGCGTGGCGGATACGGGAATTGCGTAAACGGAAACAGGAGTAACAAGACAATGTTCAGAATTACAGGTCACTATCTTCGGCACGCGGTGTTGGCCATCGTCGCGCTGGCATCCGTGCTGGCCGTCGGAATCGGATGCAACAACTCGGTGAACCCGCCGGGTGGCGCCGGCGGTGATTCGAACGGCGGCGATACGCCGCTCAATAACGCATCCGGCTACAACGGCTCGCTCAGTGGAAAAGTCGCGGACCAGCAGACCACCCGCGCCTCGACCGTGGATGCGAGCACGGCTCAGGAAGTGCCGCCGAACTTCGACACGCAGAACGCCATCGTAGACTTCCTCGACGTAGCGGGTAACCAGCTTGTCGACGAGAATGGCAATGTGATTCCGGCGGCCATCCTAACCGCCGACGGCACTTTCTCAGCCGAAGGTCTGCCCGTGGGTGTGGACTTCACTCTCTGCGTCGATATCGGCCGGGACGGGACTTGCGACATGCAGAATTTCGTCAATATACCCAATGATGATCCAAACGCCCCGGGCACCGGCCATGTCGACGGCGCACAAACTGATCCACTGACTACGCTCGTTCTTGCTAAGCTTCGTGCCCTCATGGAGGAACGCGGGATCGATCCGGCGAATTTGCCCTTAAGTCCGGTGGCGCTCGTGTCCCGCATCGTCGATGCCTACATTCACCTTTTTGAGGAGAGCGGCGTTGACACCCAGGTAACGCTCGATGAGATCCAATCGCTCGGCGAAGCGCAGCTTGCCGCGTTGTTCGACGAAGTCATTCCGTCGCTCGCCCAAGCCGGCATGTTAGCCGCTCGCGGCAACCTCGGTCTGGCGAACGCCGTCGACGTCAACGCCGCCGCACTGGCCGCCGCCGAGGTCTTCCTCCAAGCCGGGTTCCCGATTGCCGATAGTCCCGATCCGCTGGATCTCTCTTCGCTCGGCAATCTTCCGGATGTGGAAATCACGACGCCTAGCGAGCTTTTTGCGATGGGCAATCCGCTCACTGATGATTTCACCAAAGCCGGAGAGGACATCCCGGCTGCTCAGGCACTACCGGGCGGAATCGGAATGGAACCGACGGTCTACTACAGCACCGTTGCCGAACCGGACCGGAACTTCTCGGATGAGGAATCCAATGCGGATGCACCCCCCGGTCCCAGGCTCCCGATGATCAACGATCATCTGCTCTTGCAAATGGCCCGCATGCAGCTCGAAAGACGCCAGATCACTCTCGCTGACGTACACGAACTGCTCACCAGCTTGGACGACGGAATCGGTGCTCGATTGACGTATTTCGTCTTCGATCCGACCGTATCCGGGCCTCCGGCCACCGTCTTTGAGACCAGCGACGGCACCGGCAAGGCCATTCATATGCAGGAAGTGTTCGCTCGAATCTCCGCCGGCGGCTTCCAACAAATGTCGCAGGAGGAACTGCAACAGCGTGACGCCGATCTGCGTACATTGCTTCGCGACCTCCTCAGCGGCACGGTGGCGCCGAGCCTGGAGATCGTGGCTGGTGCGCTCATGACCGATCGCGTGGGCAGCGTTGACGAATTGGCCTCGAAAGTACGTGAGGCCATGGTACACCTTCCCGTGAGCCGCACGGGATCGAGCACCTTCTTCGTTGTGGCCGACGGTGATCCTTTCCGCTCCACTACGACCGTTTCGCCGGTAACTGTGGACGCGGTTGTTTCGGCCAATGGAGTGGTAAGCTCCGTTGCCTACAATGCGAGCGGCGAGGGAAAGTTCTACCTCATGTGCACCGAGGGCACCGAGGGTGAAGGCATCGTCGGACTCATTGGTCGTGAGGCTGGACGTCCACTGCACGGGCCTCGCGGCCCAATTCGCCTGAACATGCACGATGAAACGATCTTCGGCCGCGTCAACGATTTGTCGTTCGTCGAGTTCGTGTCCGACACGGGCAGCTTCTTCCCCGGAGTCAACGTATCGATCGTAAGCAGCTCGTTTGTTCCCGAAGCGACTGATCCGAACGCAGCGGGTCCCGCCGAGGGCGGTCCCAGCGGTCCTAACCAACAGATGTTCGTACTCGCTAGCGCCCCGACCCCGGGTTCCGAACCGGTTCACGTGGAATACGACACGACAACCGGCATCGCAACGTACAATCTCACGGGGCGGTTTCTGCTCCAATTCATCCCCGAAACGCAGGACACCGGAATGTTCATGCTCTTCAACGAGAGCACCGGACGCCCGGCCGGTCAGGAGGATCCGACCACGTTCTTCGCGGCCCCGCCGCCTCCGCGCGACGGCGGTATGCCGTTCCCGGACGGCACTATGCCTCCGCCGGATGGCGGAATGCCGCCCCCGGATGGCACCATGCCGCCGCCGGATGGCACTGTGCCTCCGCCGGATGGCACCGTGCCTCCGCCGGATGGCACCGTGCCTCCCCCTGACGGAACAATACCGCCTCCAGATGGCACCGTGGTTCCACCTGGCGGAGATGTGCCGCCCGGGCAGGACGTCGGTGTACCCACCGATCCAACTGCGGGAACGGATCCGACGGTCGATGTCCCCCCGCCGCCCACTGACGGCGCGCCTCCGCCCGACGGCAACGCGCCTCCGCCCGACGGGAGCATGCCTCCGCTACCTGGTGGGCCGATGCCGCCCCCCAGTCTGATCACCGTGTCGATTGACAACATCGTGGGCCTGCCGATCAGCCGCCAGACGTTTACCCATGTGTTCGGCGTTGAGGTGCCCAACCCACGGTACAACCCCGACGGCGATCCGTACTTCGACGACATCAATGGCAACGGCGTGCAGGATGCAGACGAACCAACTACGCCGTTCCGACCGGCGCTGTTCAAGACCGACGATTGGCGATCCACCGACATCCGTATGTATTACCGCCGTGGGGATACCAATGCGGCCGTGACGTTCGAAGACGTGGCCTTCGACGCCCAGACCCCGCAGACGCGCGACGGCGCACCGTTGGTCCCGCGCGTTCTTCTTCCGCGACTGAACGCTTTTCGGTTCGGGCGTCCGAACTCGGCGCTCACCCTTTTGACGACGTTCCTGCCGCCGGAGTTCTTTGACGGCGCCCACGCCTTTGACGCCTCGACTCAACTCGATGTGTTCGGCGCGGTCGCAGTGATGAATCTTATGATGGATCAATCGCAGAACGTGCAAGCCATCGTGGACATCGACGGCCCGGGACCGTTGACCAGCCAGAACACGCTCATCGACGCGCACATCTTCGTGCCGCCGGTCGGCGATCCGTTCATGATGCTCTTGAAGGGCTTCGAGGCCCGCTCGCAAGTAGTCGCTCCGACGAACACAAAAACGACCGAATCGGGCGCGGCCCGGTAGCAGGGGGGTTGCTTCAGGGATGATTACGACCGGGCGGTCGTCGGGTGATCCGGCGACCGCCCGCTTCTATCTTGGAGGGGCGGCGGTTCAGCATACATACGATGCGGCGCGGTGAGTGACGCGCACCGAGTATCGCGGCGCTGATCGGTGCGTCTTATTCCTTCCTACTTTAATCGGAGACGTTGCCGACTTTGACGGGTTGGCGGCAGTGCGGGCAGATGGTGGCCGACAGTCGAGACCAACGTTGGGCAACGGCGTGTTCGCGGCGGATCATTTCCTGATCGCGGCGGGCGAGGTCGTCTTCTCGCTGGTCGCAGGCATTGCGGGCTTTGGCGAGAGCGTCTGTCCCTGCTTGAAGTTCGGCGATTTTGACCGCCAGCTCCCGCTCGCGGGTTGTGATCTGTTCGTGGAAGCGGGTGATATCGTAGAGCTGCCCGCGGAGTGCCGTATCTTTGGCACCGACCTCGGCTTCGCGGGCATGCAAGCTGGTTCTTTGCTCGTCGAGCGTGGAAGCGCCGTCACGCAACAGCGCTCGCCAGAGATTCAGCCGCTCCCAGGCCTCGGAGAGGTTGCCCTGCAAGTTTTCCAGATCCGGTTCGGCAATGGCGTACGGACGATCGACCTGAGCGGCGAAGGTTGAGCCGGCGGCGGTGGGTGATTCGTGCGGCGACGTCTTAGGAGCAATTTCGTGAACTCCGCCAATGAGCGAAGGTGTCAAAACCCCGGCAAACGGCTGCACAACGGGCATATCCACGTGAGTGCCGACACTTGGCTCTAGGCACTTGAGCGACAGGCCGAAGGTGCCGACGCTGATCCGATCATCGTTCTGCAGGGGCATTAACGAGCAGCGTTTACCGTTGACCCACAGGCCCGTACGACTGCCCAAGTCGAAGATCGCCGGCCCGGTCCCGAATCTGAATAGTAAGGCGTGCCTTGAGGACATGTCTGCATGGTCGAGGCGGACGGTCGCGTCGTCGTGCCGACCGATGAGGACGACGGCGTCCTCAATCGACCATTGTTTGTCGGTATGAATCAAGTGCAGCGATACCGGGCCGGGGAACTTAGTCGGGTCGGCGAACTTCATGCCGAATCCGGAATCGTCCGAACCACCGTCGGGAACTTGGATCGCCACCTGGATCGTCGTGTCGCCGAGGGTGATGACGTCGCCGTCGGCGAGTACGGCGAGGTTCACACGGGTCTTGTTGAGTTGGGTGCCGCTGCTGGTGTGGAGGTCCTTGAGGAGTACCTCGGTCCCGGTGTTCACGATGACGCAATGGGCGTTGCTCATGTCCTCGTCGTGGAGGACGATGTGCGCCGGCCGCCGCGAGCCGATGACGGTCACGGGGCGGCGGAGGTTCCACGTTTTCTGCCCGGCCGATCCCATTCCAGTAGTGATTCGGATCAACGGGGCGTCTGTGGGAAGTTCTACGGTAAGTTCAAGGATTTGCGCCGCTTGGTCATTCATCGCTTCTTATCCCTGCCCCCAGTTACGAGTTACCAGTTACCAGTTACGAGTGACCAATAACAATAAATGGGATCGACTTGTCTCGGGTTCGTACATGGTAACTGGTAACTCGTAACTCGTAACTCGCAAAGCACTGTTATGCGGTCTGCGCAATGTAGGCGTTCCCCCGATTGAATGTACAATTGCGCCCGAACGATCGGCAACTTGTCGATCCATCGTTATACGGACGGACCGAGATATGGCCACCAGGGATTGCGAATGAATATCGTATTGACCAATGATGACGGTTATGACGCCGCGGGGCTTCATGCCGCCTTTGACGCCCTTTCCGGTTTTGGGACGGTACACGTGGTCGCGCCGAAGGGGGAGCGGTCGGCTTGCAGCCACACGATTACGCTTCGTCGACCGATAACCGTCGAACGCCGGACGCACGCTGGATATGGTATCAGCTACGCGGTCGATGGAACGCCGGCGGATTGCGTTCGATTGGCCGTGTCCGCACTCGTCGATCGGCCGATCGGGTTGATTGTCTCCGGGATCAACCACGGCGCGAACGCCGGGGTGGATACTTTTTACTCCGGAACGGTTGCGGGTGCGCGCGAGGGGGCAATTTTGGGACTTCCCGCGATTGCCGTATCCCAGGCCATGCGCGGAACGGAGCCTAATTGGCCTTTGGCGACGGAGATCACGGCCTTGCTCATCAAGGAGCTATTGGCCGAGCCGCTTCCCGGCCCGGGTTTTTGGAGCATCAACTTGCCATCGCCGATTCCGCCCGACGCACGCAAGCACGTTCAGCGCGTGCCCCTCGCGGTCCATCCCATGCCGATGACCTTCGATCGTTCGGAGAGCGAGGACGGTAAGCTCATGGAGTTTGACTACGGTGCGTCGTATTGGCTGCGCGACGTGACCGGCCCCAGCGACTACAGCGTCATTCGCGACGGCGGCATAGCGGTCACGGCCATCCCGCTCTACGGACGGTTTTGACGCTGTTGGGAGTTCGCAAGAAGTGCCGAGCTGCGGATTTCGCCCGCGCGCGGAGCCTCCGTGCAAGCCGAAACATGCGGCGCGTTGCGACGAACACACGGGTGGGTCCGGCTAACGATCTTCGAGTTGGAGGAATTCGATCAAATATTGATCGTAGGCCTGCTGGCCGGCGGGGCTGCTGAGGACCAGCCCAAGCTCATTGATGACCTTGGTGCCCATGCCGATCCACTCTTTCCAGCAGCCGGCGCAGACGTTGGCCAAGATTTTCTCACCCAGCGGGCCTTTGAAGGGTCGCTTGGCGAGCGGCCCATCCGGGCGTCCGCAACGGGAGCATTGGAAACCGGGCGCGGCAGCGCCGCCCGTATCGGCATCGGGGCCGGGCCGATCGACCGCCTTGAAAGTCGGGACGGGTGCGCCCCAGTCGCGTAGGACATTGGCCATTGCATCGCGGGGCATGCGCTCGCCTTGTTCATCGGCGACGGTGACACCCTTTGTCATCACCTCGATCGCTTTCGCTCGTTTCCCGGCGCGGTCGAAGGCGTCGCCCAGAACCTGATACCCTTTGGACATCGAGGGATTCAAGTCGAGCGCTCGGGTGAGCGACCCGACGGCGTCGTCGAATCGCCCGGCGTCGAGGTACGCTTTGCCGAGGCTGAAGTGGCCCAACTCGTTATCGGGGTCGGCCTCAGCCATCTGCTTGAACTGTTGGATGCGTTGGTCTAAATCCATTCGTCGTCTTTCGAGACCTCGCGTTCGCCCCACTGCTCAAGAGCAGTGGCACCAAGTTTCCCGTTTTCTCTTCCTGGCTTCGTGCCTTCGTGCCTTCGTCTTATGCGGATGAGAGGAGTCGAACCTCCAAGGGGTTACCCCCACTGGTACCTGAAACCAGCGCGTCTGCCAATTCCGCCACATCCGCCGCAGCGTGCGCGTCCTCGCCGGCCTTCGGGCTTGGGCGACACGAACGGGACCAGCATAAGGCCGACGCATCGCGTGTCAATCGGCCCGTGCGACCCGGAGATGAGCGCGAGGCCAAACGTGAGTATACTCCCAGTATGAATGAGTCGCGGAAGATACGATTGACCGATTACGCAAGCTGCGCGGGCTGAGCCGGCAAGCTCCCTATGGGAGCCTTGGCGCAGGTCGTGCGCAACTTGCCTAGAGCCGCTGATCCAAACCTGCTCGTGGGGGCGGACCACTTCGACGATGCGGGCGTCTACAAGCTCGATGCGTCGACGGCTCTCGTATTGACCGTGGACTTCTTCCCGCCATTGGTGGACGACCCGTACGAGTACGGGCGCATCGCCGCCGCCAACAGCCTCTCCGACATCTACGCCATGGGCGGGCGACCGCTCGCTGTACTCAATATCGTGGGATTCCCCGACAAGGAGTTACCCATCGAGATTCTCGGCGAAATCCTTCGCGGCGGGGCGGAGCGCGTCGCGGCCGCCGGAGCGGTGGTCGCCGGCGGGCACAGCGTGCGGGACGCGGAAATCAAGTTCGGGCTGTCCGTTACCGGCCTGGTCCATCCCGATCGAATCCTCACCAACGGCGGGGCCAAGGTCGGCGACGTGCTCGTGCTCACCAAACCGATCGGAAGCGGCGTGCTCACGACGGCGGCCAAGAAAGGGCTTATCGCCGAATCGGACCTCGCGGAGGCGATCGACGTGATGACCGACCTGAACCGCGGCGCGTGCGATGCGGCTTTGGAAGTCGGCGTTCACGCCGCGACCGACATCACCGGGTTCGGCCTGATCGGCCACGCCCACGAAATGGCCGAGGCCAGCGGCGTCACCATCGAGATCGACGCCAAAAGTGTGCCTCTGATGGCCCGCACGCTTGAATTCGCCCGCGGCGGCGTAGTCACTCGTGCAGCCGCGTCGAATCTCGAACACCTCGGCGACCGCTTTACTGCAAAAGGCGTCGATGAAACACTCACAAAGGTTCTCGCTGACGCGCAAACGTCGGGTGGATTGCTGCTCGCAGTCGCACGTGACCGCGCCGATGCGCTCGTGGCTGCCCTCAGAAAGCGCCACACCCGCGCCGCGGCGGTCATTGCGCGTGTCACTCCGAAGTCGGGGAACACCATCGTGCTATCGTAGCAGGTGAACAGAGCCGCGGGCGCAAGCCAGCGGACATGCCGTGTCACCAGGCTTGCGCCTGGTGCTCAGATCGATTGGTCATTCCTAACCGCTAGCCGGCTCAAACGTCTTTGCGTGTTGAGCATGATGACCGCCCCGACCATGGCCGTCAGACCGCTCAGCCATTGGCCGATGGTCAGTCTCTCACTGAAAAGGAAATATGAACACGTACTGGTGATGAACGGCTGCAAAAGGATGACGCCGACGGAGAGTGCGACGCCGATGCGGGCGATGGCCGCGTAGTATGTCACGTGGGTGATGGCGATGCCCGCGAACGCCGACGCAACCAACATCCCAAACTGTCCCCAGGTGAGCGACCAGGCGACCGCTCCGTGGTCCCGGCCTCTCACCAGCATGACGCTTACGACGCCGATCGCGGTATAGAGGCTGATCGTCGCGAAGGCGACGATGGGGTTGATGTCATGCACGTAGCGTCGGACGGCCAACGAGTATCCGCCGTAGAGTATCCCGGCGGTGATCGCCAGCCCCACTCCCAATGCCGTGGCGCCGCGCGGTAGCGTCTCGCCAAGAAAACACAATCCTAGTAATCCACCGAACACAATCACCACGCCGAAACAATACGTCGGTGAACGCAAGACCGGCCGCTCCGCGGGGAACAGCAGGTACGCACCGAGGGCGACGAAGACGATCTGCAAGCGCAGCAGAAAGGTGATCAGCCCGGGATTGATGTAGTAGGGCGCCCACGCGAAGCAGATTTGAGCCGCAATGTTGAATAGGCTCGGAACCAGTGCCGCTCGCCATAACCCGGCAGGCAGCGTGCGACGCCACACGCCCCATACCAACACCGGCGCCCAAAAAAGTGCCGAGATTCCGTAGCGCCACCCATTGGCCGTCCAGGCGTCGATGTACGCGGTGAGGTATTTGAGGAAAAGCGGAACGCTGGACCATCCCAGCAGCGTCAGCAGGATGAGCACGACGCCGCCCGCGTCGCTCTTGGTCGACTTCACACTCATCGTCGCATGGTACGCGGATTACGGGCGACGACGAGGGCACCCCAATAAGCGTGGCGATTTAGAGTGGGTGGCCCCTCCCGGCGCGCCGGGATTGGGGTTCTGTTAGACGCTCTAATCATCGAAGGAGCACCGCTCCTACTTCTACTTAACCCGATCCCCCAAGCGTCCGATAGACTCGCGGCGGATGCTCTGCGGGACGCGGTTGTCCCTGGGGCTCATCAAGGAACGTCCGGTATGGCGCGGGTTCATTTTGTCGTCGTTTTTATCGGCCTGTCGGCCTTTGGTCCGTGGAACGCGGCGGCGTCCGCCGCAGGCGGACCGGACGAAGCCGCGCTGCTCCGTGAGGAACTGGCGGCCCAGCGGACACTCAACCAACAACTCCTGCAGCGCCTCGAAGCTCTGGAAGCCGGACAGGGCGCGCTTCTCGAAAAGGTCCGTCTTCTCGAGGACCGGGCGCCTTCGGAGCAAGGCGAGGCCGGTGAAAGCAGAGAGGCGCTGGAAGAGGTTCGTCACGGGTACTTCGAAATGCAGGAGGCCTTGGACCGCGCGCCGAACCTGGCGGGGTACTACGACTTCGAATACATCAACGACGACCGCAAGAACAGCCCCGGTGAGTTCCGCCAACACCGCCTCACGCTTCTGCTCACCAAGGAGCTTCCGAAATATCGTTTCTTTGGGGAAGTCGAGTTCGAATACGGAGCTAAATTCGAGGGCGAGGGCGGGACGGAGTTGGAGGAATCTACCGGCGAGGTCAAGCTCGAGGAAGTCTGGGGGGAATATATCCATTCCGACAGCCTGACGCTTCGCGCAGGAAAGATTTTCGTTCCGAGCTACGTTTCTATCCACCATTGGCCCAACCTTTGGCTCTCCACCCGGTATCCGTTGATGCGCAACAAGGTATTCCCGGATACCTTCGTGGGCGTGATGGCGTACGGCTCGAAGTATTGGGAGAAGTTGGGAGTCACCTACAAAGGCTACGTCGCTAACGGCGTCTCCGAGTTCGAGGCTAAGGAGGACACCAACGAGAACAAAGCCGTGGGCGGGCAACTCACGTTTCATCTTCCCTCTCATGGCTTGCTGGACACCTTTGATGTGGCGGTGAGCGGCTACATGGAAAGTCCGCCCGATGCCGAGCGGACTCAAACCTGGGGGTTGGAAAGTCAGATTCGCAAAGGTAAGTGGGAAGTGCTCACTGAGCTTGCACTCCGAGGGGGGGAGGAGAGCCGTACCGGTTTCTATTTGCAGCCCTCTTACCGCTTCAACGAGCGGTGGGCGACGTTTTACCGCTACGACTTCTTGGATGTTGACCCTGACTTCTGGGATGTTAACCCTGTAGGGAAAAAGCAGGAACACACGATCGGTGTGAACTATCGTCCGATCACGGATGTTTCGCTAAAGCTTGAGTACTTCTATTCGAGTCAGTCGGAGGATGGCGATTTCAGCGGCGTAGCCGCATCCGTGGCGATTCGATTTTAAGTTGAAACGCAGAATGATCCACCCAAACATGTTCCGAGAACAAGCACGTCCCGTAGGGACGACCGAACATAGCCCAGCACTTCAGTGCTGGGTTTCTGATCGCCGCACGGCACAAAGTCCCGTAGGGACGACTGAGCGTTATTCAGTTTTTCAATCGTCCCTACGGGACTTAAGGTTTCATCCGGTATCTTCCCCAGCGTTGAAACGCTGGGCTATTCTCGTACCGTGCCTACGGCACGAATCCAGGCTCGTTGCCGTCTCGAGCCGAATGGGTTTCCATGTCGATACGAGTAATCCTTTCCGCGGTTCTACGTAGAGGAACTTTTTGCGTGATGAGCAACCCAGGAATCGCATTCTCCGCCGCATGGGTGGTGACGCTATGCGCACTGGGATCGGACCCGTCGCGGAACGCGGAGCCCCCACCTGCGGCGCCTCCGCCCGCGCCTGCGCGCCCCGCGGACGAAAAACCCAAGGATGAGAAGAAGCCCGACACGGGAACGGGCCCCTCGGATGACAAAAAGGACGACAAGAAAAGAAACGATCCCGCAACGGCGACTTCCGAGCCGCAACCCCGCAAACTCGTTGTGGTCGTCTCCAAAGAAAACCCCTCGGATTCTCTGCGCGAGGACGAGCTGCGGCGGATCTTTCTCCGCGAAGTCGCACACTGGAAGGACAACGAAAACATCTCTGTGTTCGAGCGCCCCGCCGACAGCCCCATAGGACTGCAATTCTCGCAGTGGGTCCTCAAGAAAACGGCGGAGGAGCTAAAGGACTATTGGATTAAGCTGCAAATTACGCGAGGGATGAAGCCCCCGAAAGTCCTCCGCTCGGCCAGTATGGTGAAGGAATATCTACAACGGGTGCGCGGCGGAATCGGCTACCTATATGAGGACGAGGTTGATGAGTACGTCAAAGTCCTTGTGATCACGGATCGAAAGGATGAGGATGGGTCGTAAGAGTATATCCTCAAACCCCCTCACCCTGCCCTCTCCCCCGAAGCGGGGGAGAGGGTTTGGAACCCCTCTCCCCGAAGCGGGGGAGAAGGGTTTGGTGACGCACTCTAAGCGTCAACCGACGAGTTGGTCAGGCTCGCTGCTCCTGGCCAGCCTCATCCTCGTCGTTATGGCGGGAGCAAACTACTTCGTCTACCGGCATGGTCGGCAAATCGTGCTCGCGGAAACCGAAGCACGCTTGCAGCGGCAACTAACCTACAACGCCACGATGGTGGAAGAGTCGATCGCCAAACATGTCAAGGAAGCGTCGTCGTGGGCTAAACAACCCATCATGGCGAGGGTGCTCGACGATGACAAGGACCATGAGATCGCAGAGCTTCTGGACGCCTTGGCCCGCCACGACCCATCCTTGCGGGAGCTGAGCTGCATCAACCGGGAGGGGGTGGTGCTTGCTTCGACCAACCCATCCATGCTGAGCAAAACGGATCCCTCGTCTGCAGCGCTAGTTCCGCGGTTCGAAGAGGGCCTACGCTACTCGATCGTGAACCAAGGGCAGGAATGGATCTTCCGCGCGCCGCTGCTTGTCGAGTTTGACCGAATGGAGGTGATCGGCGTTCTGCAGGTGGTCGACCTAGACGCCGGACTTATTCACGCTGGGACCCAATGGTGGACGGGGCTTGTAACGGCATCGGGAGATATCCTGTTCGAGCAGGGGGTGCCGGTGGGGCATCGCTGGCCGCTGGAGGCCGCTGCAACGGATCCGTCGAACCCGGAAGGCGTGATGACGCAAACGTTGCCCATCGCATTGCCGCCCGGCGGGGAAGGCCCGGAGTGCTTCCTGGCTATAGCCGAGCGGTACGACACTCTGTTTGCTCCGGTGCGCGTCCTCTGCGCCATGTTCGTCTGGACCACGGCAGGCTCATCGTTTGTGGTCATCCTGTTAATCACCATTTTTGCCCGTCGCCGTCATCTGCTGTTGCTGCAGTTGGAAGAGAGTGCCGCCCGGACGCAGAATATTCTCGACTCGGCCCTGGACGTGATCATCAGCATGGACGCAGGCGGCGTCATCACCACCTGGAACCCGCAGGCCGAAAAGGTGTTCGGCTGGACGGCCGACGAGGCCGTGGGTCGCAAGCTGGCTGAGACCATCATTCCCGAACGCTTACGCGATGCGCACCTGGCGGCGCTGGGCCGCTCCCTGCAAACCGGCGAAGGACGCGTGCTGAACAAGCGAGTCGAGCTGTCCGCGCTTCACCGGGACGGCCACGAGTTCCCCGTTGAAATCAGCCTCTCGGCGGTTTCCTCCGCCGGCGGGTACACGTTCAACGGTTTCCTGCGGGACATCACCGAACGGTTGCGACAGGAACAGGAACTGCGCAAGCTATCGCAGGTGGTCGAGCACACGTCCGCTTCCGTCATAATCACGGATATGGAGGGGCGGATCGAGATCGTCAACCAGGCGTTCGTGGACATCACCGGGTACACCCCCGAGGAAGTCAAGGGGAAGAACCCCCGTTTCCTCAAATCCGGCCTGACACCCGCGCGGACCTATGGCGAGATGTGGAATGAGTTGTCGGCGGGACGGAACTGGCGAGGGGAGCTGCACAACCGCGGGAAGAACGGTGAACTGTTCTGGGTCCTGTCGGCCATCTCCCCCGTGCAGGATGCACAGGGTAAGACCACGCACTACGTGTCGGTGCAAGAAGACATCACGGTGCGGAAGCAGATGGAGGACGACCTTCGATCCGCCGCGCGCACGGACAAGCTCACCGGCCTGCCCAACCGGGCGCTCCTCCTGGATCGTCTGCAGCACTCAATTGAACGCGCCAAGCGTCTGCCCGAATACTACTTTGCGGTCATGTTCCTGGACTTTGATCGCTTCAAGCTCGTCAACGACAGCCTGGGGCATGATGTCGGCGATCTGCTCCTTCGGGCGATCGCCGCGCGGCTCCGGGATAGCCTGCGGACCGGCGATTCGATGAGCCGCGATGCGGAAGGCACGTCGGTGGGCCGGTTAGGCGGCGATGAGTTCGTTATTCTCTTGGATAGCATCAAGAAGCCGGAGGACGCCGCTATGGTGGCCGCCCGATTGCTCAAGGACCTTGAGGCCCCCTATCAACTGGGCGAGCACGAAGTTCACTCGACGGCGAGCATCGGGATCGTCTGCAGCAATACCCAATACGATAATGCTGAGGACATCCTACGCGACGCCGACACCGCGATGTACGAAGCGAAAACACACGGCAAGGCGCGCTTCGTCATGTTCGATGCGGGCATGCAAACGGCCGTTCAGAACCGTCTTCAGCTCGAAAACGACCTGCGGACGGCCATCGACGAGGGCGCCATAACGCTTGCGGCGGAGGTGGGTGGTCCAGGTTCTTTGTCGGGTGGCCCAGGTCCTTTGGACCTGGGGGAGCCGATGATTTACGCTCCGCGCCATACCCACGCATCTTCGCCTCCCCCACCTCCAAAGGAGGTGGGCCACCCAAAGGAGGTGGGCCACGCGCTTGGTTCAGTCCCCCAGCCCAAGGACTGGGGCACCCGCGCCCGCACCGACCAATTCTTCCTCGTTTACCAACCGATAGTATCCCTGGAAGATGGGGAACTTCTCGGCGTGGAAGCCCTCGTCCGTTGGGATCATCCCACACGCGGGCTGGTCTCGCCGGGCGAGTTCATCCCCATCGCCGAGGAGACGCGGTTGATCCTGCCGCTAAGCAACTGGATCATCGAGCAAGCTTGTGCCCAGTTCATGAAGTGGCGGCAGCAGGCCCCGGATCGGGCGCCCGCCTACATCAGCGTCAACCTGTCGCGGGTTCAGTTGGCGGAACAGGACCTGGTCGAGCAGATCGTCCGGATGGTTCAACGGGCGGGGATGGAACCCGGCCAGTTGCAGCTTGAAATGACCGAATCCGGACTCCTCCAGGACCGCAAAGCGGCCAAGAAGGTCCTTAGAGCACTGAAGGACGCGGGCATTCGTCTGGCGATGGACGACTTCGGCACCGGACAATCTTCGCTATCGTGCCTGCACGAGCTTCCTTTCGACGTGCTCAAGATCGATCAATCGTTTGTCCACAATCTGGAGCGTGGGCGGCAGTTCATCGCTATGGCACGTACGGTCGTCACGCTGGCCGAGAATCTGGGCATGACCTGCGTGGCCGAGGGCGTTGAGAACCGCGCTCAGATCGCTGCGCTGCAGTCCATGGGCTGCGCTTGTGCCCAAGGGTATTACTTTGGCAAGCCCATGTCGGCAGAGGCCTTGATCGATGGGAAGTGGATCGAGGGGTGTCATTTCACGGGAAAAGAGACATCGAGGCTCATGGTGTAAGAGCCACTAACAGAACCGGGCGGGAGAGCGACCGGACAATCAGAGCTACAGGCGGCGGTGGGATTCGAACCCACGAATAACGGATTTGCAATCCGTCCCCTTAGTCCACTTGGGTACGCCGCCGGACTTCAGCCACAAACGCCCCGATCACGCCCAACGATGGAGCGGTGCTGGGGGGCTACCTATACCGGAACGCGCCAACGCAGGCAAGTCTCAACTGCGGTTCTCGAACAGGTTGGAGAGCTTGCCGATCAACGACCCCTCATCCTTACCGCCGCGCGGTCCGAGGTTGGCAAGGATACGACCGGCCAGCCGCGTGAACGGAAGCGACTGGATCCAGATCGTCCCCGGCCCGCGGAGCGTCGCCAGGAACAACCCCTCACCGCCGAAGATCGAATTCTTGATCCCGCCGGTCATCTGGATGTCGTAATCCACGGAGGGTTGAAGGGCGACGAGGCATCCCGTGTCGAGTCGTAAGGTTTCCCCTGAAGCAAGCTCGCGTCGCTGGATCGTTCCGCCGGCATGAACGAACGCCAGGCCGTCACCCGTCAGCCGCTGCAAGATGAATCCCTCGCCGCCGAACAATCCGGCGAGGATTTTCTTCTGAAAGGCGATGCCGATCTGCACCCCGCGTGCCGCGCAGAGGAAGGCGTCCTTCTGACAAATCAACTCGCCGCCGAGTTCGTCGAGGTGCATGGGGATGATCTTCCCCGGATACGGGGCCGCAAAGGCGACCTGTTCCCGCTTGTTGCTCACCGCGCCGAACGTGGTGAGGAACAGCGATTCGCCGGTGACCATCCGCTTGCCCGCATCGACGAGCTTGCCGAGGAAGCCTTGCTCCTTGCTGGGATCGCCGAAGACAGTCTGCATCTCGATGCCCTCGGACATGTACATCATGCCCCCGGCCTCCGCGACCACGACCTCGCCGGGATCGAGCGTGACCTCCACGAACTGCATGTCGTCGCCGAAGATTTCGTAGTCAATCTCATCCGCGCGGCGACCGGACGGCGGACGTGGCGGCGCCGCGGCGTGCGTCGCCCCGCTTCCGAGTGACACAACGTGCCTGGCCTCGGTCCACTCGCTCACCCCCGGTCCCCACACCATCGTCGCCGGCCCGTCCGCTGCGGGGATCGCCTTAACCAATTCCTCCCGCGGCATCGGCCCGACCGTCTGACCGTTCTTTACGTAATACCAACCACCGTCATCGGACATCAGCTTGTCTCCTTCGTATGGCGGGCTATGCCCGCCGAAAAAGTATACCTCAACGACGATCCGGCATCTTGCCCAGGCGCATGTACGTGACTTGCGCGACCGCAACTTGCGTTCCCTTGGCGTCGAACAAGTCGATGGCCACCGGACACAGCGTGCGTCCAAGCTTAATGACTCTCGCAACCACCGTAACGTCCGTCAGGCACGGGGCGAGAAAGCGGATGTTCATGTCGGTAGTCGTCAGCGGCTCGTCAGGGCCGGTGTGGGTCATGATCGCAAAACAGGCGATGCTGTCCGCGACGGTCATTAGCAAACCGCCATGAAAGGACTCAAAGATCCCGTCGTAGCGCACGTCGTGCGGGACGACGGCCTTGCAGTAGCCCTCGCTGAACTCCTCGACGCGCATGCTCAGCGTCTCGAATATCGGTATTCTTCGGACCCGCGTGAGCAGCGCCTGTTTGGATCGTTCATCGAGCAGATTCATTTCACTTTCCTCGCCTGGGTGCCCCACTCCTTGGGGTGGGAGACGGAGTATAGCGGACTCTTACTCACCGTCTCCATAACCGGCCCCATAACCGTTCGGCAATCTTTTCGTCGCCCTCCAGGTATCGTACCTAAGAGGTAGATACGAGTCCTTCGATGGATGGAGGCGGGGTATGAACACTGCGGAAATTTGTGCGTTGACCGAGCAATCGATCGGTGAACTCTTGGCCAAACGGCAATCGTGGGCCTCTCGTGCCGACGCCAGCGGCCGACGCCGCACGATGCGTTGGCCTTTCCCCGGAACCGTTGAACTGTGGATCCCCGACGAAGATGGGGGCGAGCACTATGACCTCGCGACTTCGATCAACCTCAGCATGGACGGAATCGGTATTCGCGCCAACGAGGAGCTTCGCCCCGGCCTGCAACTCGCCATCGCCATCCACGAGCCGGAGATGAGCTTCCATGGCCAGGCCGTGGTGCGCCATTGCACCGAGATCGACAATGGTTCCTACATCCTCGGCTTGCAATTCGTCTACGACAAGAACCACGATAAAGACTGTAGGCCATAGGCTCTAGGCTGCAGGCGCGGAGGCACGAAGGATCAGAGCCGCGGGCAGAATGAAATCCCGGCGCGCCGGGAGCCCGCGGACACCCCTTGTCACCAGGCTCGCGCCTGGTGCTCTGAACAATCGCAATGCTATGAATGTCGATTGACCGTCGGATCGCAGTGCGTCACGGGGCGGTGAAGACAAGCTGAAACGCCGCGAAGTCGAGCAAGTCCACGGTTAAGTCGGCGTTGAAATCGAACGCCTCGCAGACAGCGGCGTGTGGCACTGCTGTGTCAGCAGTGGCGGAGGGATCCGTCATGCACGCCGACCAGTTGGCGAAATCGGTCAGGTCCACCGCTTGATCGCAGTCATAATCCCCGATGCCGAATTCGTAGGCTCCCATATCCACCCGCCCGCACAGCACCCGCGCGTGCCCCTCGAGATCGGTCTCTCCGGGCTTAGCGACAAACCCAGGATCGCCCGCGTCGTTGCAAGGCGACCCCGCTCGGAGTCGCAGGTCGCCGTAGTCGTCATCCACACCGTCCCACGATCCGTCAGGCCCAGGGTCCGGCGAACGCACGAACATGGGGTCCAGATTGATATTCCCGCCGCCGTCGACCGCCCCGACCGGTAATCCGCCCTGTACGTCGCTGAAGCGGAAGGTGGGCGCAGATACATAGCGGTTCACGATCTCTTGGGGGCTATCGCCCCAAAGAACGCAGTTGGTCACCGTTGGATTGCTCGTGGTGTAGTTGTACAACGCGCCGCCGGACTCGTTCCCCACGTTGCCGCTGAACGTACAACTGGTAATCTTCGGGTTGCTGTATCCACTGTATATCCCGCCGCCTTGCCAAGCACTATTCCCGCTAAATGTACAGTTGATCAGCGTCGAGCTGTCCATGTAATTCGCTATCCCACCGCCGATGTAGGAAGCCGTATTCCCGCTGAACGTACAGTTGGTCATCGTCAGGTTGGTGCGTTGATTGGAAATCCCACCGCCGGATTCATGGGCCGTATTCCCGCTAAAACTGCAATCGGTAAGCGTCAGGTTGCTGTGGGAGTTGTGCATCCCACCGCCGGAGTACAGGGTAGTGTTCCCTTCGAATGTGCAGTTGGCCACCGTTGGGCTGCTGCCAGAATTCAACATCGCGCCGCCATAGCTGCCCACGTTGCCGCTGAACGCACAATGAGTCACCGTCGGGTTGCTGCCGTAGTTGTACATCCCGGCGCCGTCGCCGCCCAAATTATCGCTGAACGTGCAGTTGGTCACCGTCGGGCTGCTGTCATCATTGTACATCCCCCCACCCGTGAAGAAGTTCGTGTTCCCGCTGAAGGTGCAGTTCGTAACGGTAGGGCTGCTGTTCGCGTTGTACATCCCGCCGCCGTACCTGACTCCGGACTGAGCCTCATACGTTCCCGTTCCGCCAGTGATTGTGAAACCATCCAGAATGGTCTCCGGGCCTTCACTGCTGACGCAGGTGACGACGCTGCCGCCGATGCCGGTGGCGTCGATCGTGGTCACGTCTGCTCCACCGGAGCTGCGCAGGGTGATCGCCTTGCCGAGGAAGTTGATCGTCTCGTGGTACGTCCCCGGAGCTGCGACGCACTCATCGACACCGCTGACTGCCGCGTCGATGCACGCCTGGATGGTGGGATAATCGGCGGGGACGTTGAGGGTTGCGGCCAGGGAAAGACCCGGCAGACCGATGCTCACCCAGGCCACCGCAGCCATTACCCAACGTCTTGTCTGAAACATTCTCATCCCCCCAGTGGCACCCGCTACTCTCGCTGTCTGCGGCGCGGCGGTCTATGTACGTGTCCGTAGCCAAGGGTCTCGAGGGCGGCGATGTGCAGGAAAGGGATCAGCGTCCAACGATCGGATCGCGGCGCGGCGACGCTCTACGCCGCCATGATCGCGCACATCGCCCAAGGCCGCCTGCCGCCCCGCGACAACCGGATCAAGCCTCGCGTCATCAAAAGGAAGATGTCCAACTTCCCCAAAAAACGCGCCGAACACTACCACCTCCAACATCCACAAACCTCGTTCGAACAGGCGGTTAGAGTTCTTAAGTGAACCGTATTGGGGCTAACCCTTGTCGGGAGGAAAAGGAGTATTCGTGGCCGTGCTCGTTGCGAGAAACGCCTACGAGGCCAATGCGGCCGCGGCCGTCTCCACAATGGCGCGAATTTTGGCCTGGGCGAACATGAGCTGGGCCGTCTTCTCGTCCGAGGTTTCCTCCGTGCCTACGATGTAGGTGATCGGCTTGCCCGACTCCTTGGCCTTGGCGCCGGCCATCTGGCTGCAACAGAAGGACTGGCCGTCGACTTTGTAGTTCATTTTCACGCCGGCGACCGCCTCGTCCACCAGTTGGATCGCCTTCTCCGCCTTCGCCTGTTCAGCGAAGTCCAAGCCGCCGACACGGTAAGCCACCGTAGTATTGTTCTTCTCGGCGATGCTCTTAGCAACGAGAGGGTAGGGGGTACACGCTCCCCCGGCAGAGAACTGCATGGCCCGCAGTGCGGCGGCTTCCTGCTCGAGCAGGGCTGTCAACTTTACGGTTGCTTCGGCCTGGTCGGCAACGACCTCTTCCCCGACGAGGTACTTGACGGGCTGGCCGGTTTTCTCGGACATCGCCGCCGCGCTTTTGGGACAGCCGATCTTTTCCGAGCCGACCTGGTACTTCATCGAGGGGAGAGAAGCGAGGACGGCCTCAACCTTCTGGCTGACCGGACGAGCGGCGTCCCCACTATCCGACGCCGCGGTACCAGTCCCACCCGCCATCGCCCCGCAGGGCTTATTGCACCCGTCCGGCTTCTGCCCTACGGTCGTCGTAGCCTCACCGGCCGAAGCGGCTGCCTTTTTTTTCCCCCCGCACGCGCAGTTGGAACCGCACTGGGCGGCGGCGGATGCAACAAAACAACCGACGGCCCATGCGCAAACGAAAGACATTATTTTGCAGTTCATCAAAAGTCTCCTTGAATCAGGGTTAACTGAATAAGAGGAGTTACTCCCTCCCCCACGGTTCGTTGAAATATACCTTGGTGACCGCTGATCTGTCAAGTCCAGAATTAGCAGCCAAAAGCTATGCCGAAGCGACATAAGTTTAGCGGGGGCCACGACTTAAATCGCCAGCCAAGCGGACGATGTTTTTCGGCTCAGGAAGATGCGGCCGTTTCTCGCAGGAGCAGTTCCCACGCCCGACGCTCGCGCGCGGGGGTGACCAATCGGGCTTGACGCCGGCAATGATCCTTGAGTGATCGGTAGAACCGGCGGTCACATTCCGCTCGCCCAAGCATCGCGGCCAACGCTCGCGTGTCGCCGACGGGAAAATAGCCGGGATAGTCGGACCCAAGAATGCCGACCGAACCCGCGATTCGCGAACTCACAATCGGAACGCCGGCAGCAAGCGCCTCGGAGACCACGTTGGCACCTCCCTCCAGCCGTGAGGTGAGAACCAAAAGGCGACTTCTCGCGAGGATGCGCAGAGTTTTCGCACGGGGAACCTCCCCGAGCCAGCGATAGCGCGGATTTCGTTGCATCTCCATCCGGGCGCGGACGGCCATCGCGTGGGTCAGCGCGGCGCCGAGGTGGATCACTCGAATGCAGGAAGACAGAGGCAGACTCCGCACCGCCATGGCCGCCCGAAAGGGGTCTTTAACCGGGCGCAAGTGTCCCAAGACGCAGATCTCGAACAGTCGCTTGAGCGATGGGACTTTCTTAGGCGGTCTTTCAAGAGATTGGTAAATGACACGCGATTTTCGGCGCACATGTCGCGGCAGTTCTTTGATACCCAGCGGCTGCAAGAGGATCAGGCGTGACGCGAATTCAAGCGACTTCCGGGCCGCGTTGCTTGTATTGATGTCGCTGTAAAGGTCCGTCCCCGTCAACACGACGATCAATGGAGCATCAGGGTGTTTCCGGTGGAACCGTTCAATCGAGTCCGCGCTCCGTCGTGCGTGCAAAGCCACCATCAAGTCGCAGGGTCGATCGTTCCAACTCTCCATGACCACGACACGGTGTCCGAGTCCGCGAAGGATTCTCGCCCACCGCAGGGCCGTCACGCGGTTTCCCTTGCGGGAGCCTGCCGGTGCGGGCGTTACAATAGCGATTCTCATAGGCGCAAGCCTCGAACAGTCCTCATCCGCATGATCGCGGGCGCGGCGGGATTACAATGCAACCGGGCGCCAACGCGGTCCGCGCCGCTTCGAGATACAACATATACTCGCTTGGGCCGGCTGCTTCGCGTAGGGATTCGAGCGACCAGGAATTCTCCACCGTGAACGGGCCGACCCGGCTCCGCGTGAGCGACGTCAAGCAACCGCCAGTTCCAAGTCTTAGTCCCAAATCGCGGATCAGTGATCGCACATAGGTCCCCCGGCCGCAGCACATCTCGAAGTCCATCGTCGGCCAGGCGAGGGCATGGATGTGCAACCAGTAGACGGTCACCGGCCTAGCCGCAAGAACCAACGGACCTTCACTGGCTTTTCGTTTGTACGCGGGCATACCGCCGACCTTGATGGCACTGATTTGCGGCGGAATTTGCTCGATAACCCCCTCGAAGTCCGCGCAGCCGGCGCGGACGGCTTCGATCGTCGGGATAACCGAAACCTCCACCGCCGTTAGCGGACGATCACTGTCAAAGCTTTCGCTGGTCACATCGAACCGCGCCGTCGCCCGGTACACTTTCGGCTGGTTCATGATCGACTCGACGAGCTTGGTCGCCTTTCCAAGGCATAGAACGAGCACGCCGCTCGCCGCGGGGTCGAGCGTCCCCGCGTGTCCGCTCTTACGCTCACCGGTGATGGACCGAACGCGATAGAGGGCCTTGGCCGAGGTGATCCCGGTCGGCTTGTTGAGAGTGATGATCCCGTCCACAGAGTACCGATGGAATGGAGTTGCTTATGGCTTTGCCGGAGTGAACACCGCGGTGACTTCGCGATCCTGCCCCGGCACTTTCAAGGTCATCACTAACTTCCCGTCCAACCGACGACGGGTATTATATTCCAAGGACTGTCCGCCGAAAGGCGAGACGCGCACCGTCTGCCACTTCCTCGTATAAACGCCGGTCGTCGTGTGTATATCGCCGCTATACGTTCCTTGGGCGCTAAGAGCGCCGGTGGCTGTATACTTCCCCTGCTCGTCGAACGTCACTTGGTTGATCGGAAACCCCGCCCCCTGCGGACGAACCTCCGACGTCTCCCACGACCCGGCAATGCTGCTACTGCATCCGGATAATAACAACGTGCTACACAATGTCAGCCAAAGACAACGTATGCGGGGCATATCAGTCTGCCTCATGTACAACCCCGGAGCACCTATGTACTGCGGGCATGCACGGGGCGCCCTTACTGAGACGCATCACCCGTGCCTCATCGAAACACATACACGATCCGACCGCAACCTGTCAAACAGACGGTGGGAGGTGGGGAAGGCGTCAGGCCGCTTGAATTTTGCCCTTAGGCCCGATGATCGAGTAGAAAACAGGTAGTACGAGCAGGGTCAGGAGCATCGAAGTAACGACACACCCGATCACGACGGTGGCAAGCGGTCGTTGGACTTCGGCCCCGACGCCGGTGTTGAAGGCCATCGGAACAAAGCCCAAGCTGGCCACCAGCCCGGTCATCAAGACCGGTCGGAGCCGCGTAAGTGCCGCTCGTTCGATTGCCGCGCGCAGTTCGACGCCCTGCTGAAGCAGTCCGCGCAGGTAGGAGACGAAGACCATGTCGCCCAACACCGACACGCCGGACATGGCCACGAAGCCGACGCCAGCGGAGATGCTAAACGGCATGTCGCGTATCTGAAGAGCCAGCACTCCACCGACGGCCGCGAGCGGGATCGTGGCGAAGATACGCACCACGTCCGTGAGCCGTCCATAGGTGAGATACAGGAGAAAAAAAATCAAAATAAGAGCCATCGGAACGACAAACATCAGACGGCGGCTGGCGCGTTCCAAATGCTCAAACTGACCGCCGTAGGTGATGAAGTAGCCTGACGGTAGTTTGGGTTCGAGTTCCGCGCGAATGCGATGCTGGGCCTGGGCGACGAAACCGGAGATATCCCGCCCGCGGACGTTGGACTGGACGACGATGCGGCGCTTGCCCCATTCACGGTTGATCGTCGAAGGCCCCTTGGCGATCTTCAAATCGGCGAGAAGCGAGAGTGGCAATCGTTGGCCTGCTGCGGTGGGGATCAGCAAGTTCGCCAATCGCTCCGGGTCTTTACGGTATTCGTCGGGCAGACGCACGGTCAGCGGGAAACGCACTTGCTCTTGTTTGATTTCTCCGACCTCGATGTTGCCGACCGCGGCGACGAAATCGAGCACTTCGCGGCCGGGCACGCCGTACCGCGCGAGCTGGTCTTGTTTCAGTTTGATCTCCAAGACCGGCTGACCGGTGAGTTGCTCGGTTACAACGTCCGCATTGCCGGGAGTGCTCCGCAGAATTTTTTCGACGTCGCCCGCAATTCGTTTCAACTGTTCGAAGTCGTCGCCGAAGACTTTGACTCCCAGATCACTGCGAATACCGGCAATCATCTCGTTGACCCGCATCTCGATCGGTTGGGTGAAGGTCGTGCGCATCGCGGGCATGCCGGACAGCTCGGCCTCCATACCCGCGACAAGTTCCTCTTGGGTTGCGGCGCGCGTCCAACGGTTGCGAGGATGAAGGGTGATGAACACATCGGTGAGTTCCAACCCCATCGGGTCGGTGGCGACCTCGGCCGTTCCGGTTCGCGACCAGATGTGCTTGATCTCGTCGGGGAATCGTTCGAGAAGCAGCTTTTCGATTTGCGTGCCGTAGCGCACCGACTCCTCGACCGAAACTCCGGCGAGCCGCACGGTGTTGATCACGATCGCCTCTTCGGAGAGGCGAGGGATGAAAACGGCCCCCAAGTCCAGGGCGAAAAGTATTCCGCCCGCCAGGACGATGCCCACGGCGACGAGAACCGGTGCCCGCGCGCCGAGTACAAAATGTAGCAAGGGAGCATAGAGGCGTTTGGCCCAGCGGACGACCCACGGTTCACGTTCGCGCCGAGCGCGGCGTAATGCGAAGCTCGCCAAAACGGGCATCAAGGTCAATGAAAAAACGAGCGATCCACCCAAGGCGAAGAGCACCGTCCAGGCCATTGGGGAGAATAGCTTACCTTCCATCCCCTCGAGGGTCAGGATCGGCAAATACACAATCATGATGATGAGTTCACCGAACATGGTCGGCTTGCGGACTTCAATAGCGGCATCGCGCACGACGTCGAGTTGGGATACGGAACCATCGCTCTCGGCCAGACGACGCACGCTGTTTTCGACCATGATGACGGAGCTATCGACGATCAGTCCGAAGTCGATGGCCCCCAAACTCATCAGGCTCCCCGCGATTCCAGCGCGGAGCATCAAGTTCCCGGCGAACAACATGGAGAGCGGGATCGCCAAGGCGACGATTAGACCGGCCCGTAGGTCGCCTAGGAACAAAAAGAGGACGACGACAACCAACAGAGCGCCTTCAAACAAGTTGATCTTCACTGTTCGAAGTACGTGGTCGACCAACTCCGTCCGGTCGTAGACGGTGGTGACTTCGACGCCTTCAGGCAGGCTCGGTTTGATCTCCTCCATGCGGGTCTTGAGGGCTTGGGTGACATCGCGGGTATTCTCGCCCATACGCATGAAACCCAAACCCAGAACGCTTTCTCCTTTGCCCCGGTTGGTCACCGCCCCGCGGCGGATTTCGTGGCCGTCGATGACCTCGCCGATATTGCGGATGTAAATCGGGGCGCCGTCCTCGGCGGAGATGACGATTCCGCCGACCTCATCGAGGGTGGTCACGCGCCCCAAGCCCTGGACGAGGATGGATTCACCGGCGCGGGTGATCTGCCCGCCGCCGACGTTGTCGTTGTTTCGGCGCAAGGCCTCGAACACCTCGCTGAGCGTCACGTGGTGTTTCAGCAGCTTGGAGGGATCGACGACAACCTGATACTGCCGTTCGAGGCCGCCCCAACTGTTCACCTCCGCGACGCCGTCCACGGTGCGGAGCCGCGGGCGGATGATCCAATCCTGTATGCTTCGCAACTCTGAAAGGCTCTTCGTTTCGCTGGTGACGACATAATGAAAGACCTCACCAAGTCCCGTCGCCACCGGCCCCATGACCGGTCGATCCAATCCCTCCGGCAATTGCACTGTCGTGAGTCGTTCCATGATGAGTTGCCGGGCGAGATAGATTTCGCTGTCGTCGTCGAAGATGACGGTGACTTGCGACAATCCGAACTTGGAGAGGGATCGCACCTCGGTCAGGCCCTTCACTCCGCTGATCGCTTGTTCGACGGGCGTGGTGATTTGTTGCTCGACCTCGGTGGGGGAGAGGGCCGCGGCGACGGTGTTGATCTGCACTTGGACAGGGGTGGTGTCGGGGAAGGCGTCGATGGGCAAGCGGTAGAGCGAGTACGCGCCGGTGAGGGCGAGGATGCCGGACAGGCCGATCACGACCAGCCGGTGGCTCAACGACCAGGTAATGATCGCGTTCAGCATCGGCGGTTACCGTCCCGGATCGACTTCGCAGCAACCGGCCCCGATGTTGCCCTTGAGGATTTCGGTTTTCATCAGAAAACTCCCGGCGGTCACGACAACCTCGCCGATCTGAAGCCCTTTGTGGATTTCCACATAGCCACCGGCGGCGGCGCCGAGGGCGACCTTTCGCGGGCGATAGAGGGCGTCGCTCTCTTGGACGAAGACGAGTTGGCAACAGCCGTCGGTTTGGACGGCCTCATCGGGAATCGTAAGCACTTCGTCATGGTCATGAAGCACGACGCGGGCACGACCGAACATATTGGCGCGGAGAACACCCGTATCGTTGGGCAAATCGGCCCGGGCCTTGACCGTACGCGTGCGGTCATCGACCTGGCTACTGATCCAAGTGAGTGTGCCTTGAAAGCTGTTCCCCGGTAAACCGTCGACGGTGAAGAGGATGGGTAGGCCGATTCTTAGCCCAATCAGATCGCGCTCGGGGACATCGAGCATCAACCATACTGAGGATAAGTCGGCGACCGTGTAGAGGGCGTCTTTCTCATCGACGGATTCGCCGACGACGGCGTGCCGCTCCACGACCCGGCCGTTTAATGGGCTGCGAAGCTCGTAGGCGAGGAGGGCCGTGTCGGGCGTCGTCTCCAGCGCGGCGACAGCTTCATGGTCAATGCCGAGAATGTGCAATTGACGCTCGGCCACATCCAGGGCGTTCTTGGCGATGTGGAGCATCTTTTCGGCGGATAGATGCTCTCGCTCGGCGGTGAAAGCGATTTCTTCGTGGGTGGCGTGAAACTGAGCTTCGGCGGCATGAAGGTTGCCGCGGGCGGTTTCATAGGCCTGTTCGCTGCTGATCTTTTGTTCACGCAGCCGGGATTCACGCTCGAAGGTCGCCCGTGTCAACTCCAAGTCGGCATGAGACTTTAGCAATCGGCTCTTGGCTTCGCCGATCCGCACCTCGCCGAATTTCTTGCGGACTTCTTCCGCCGAGGTCATCGTCTCACATTGATCGAGGATTGGTTGGATGCCCGTGTGGACGAGCTTGGCACGTTCGAAGTCCACTTGGGCGAGCAGGTATTTTTCTCGAAGCTCAATGTAGCGACTTTTGGCCTCACCAAGGGCGGGGCTGTCGATGACCGCCAACACGTCGCCGCTCTTGACGGCGCTTCCGAGTTCCCCAACCGCGCGGGCGATGACGCCTTTGACCCTAGGCGTAACACGCGCAAGGCGGGTCCCGTCGTAAGCAATCTCGCCGGGGAATTCGACCACGGTGGAGATCCGACGCAGCGCGACGGCCTCCGTCTTGATCCCCGCTTTGTCCGCCACCGATCCGTCCTTCAGGCGTATTTGCAGACGGTCAACCTGACAGAGCGGGTCGTTGTTTGCCGTGAGCATCCGCCCTGTCGGCTCGGTTCTAACGGTGTCGTCTGTCGGCACAACCGTCGGCGCGGTTGACTTCGTGGTGATCGCCTCCCACTTGGGCTTGAGCTGCGGGTTGCAAACGAGGCACTGTGACTCGGGGAGGTTGTGCCCGTCGCACCAATCGCCGTCCTGCTTAAACTTTGGAATCAGCGACGGGTTGCAACGAGCGCATAGGGATTCGGGCACTCCATGTTCGGAGCACCACGGGGTTCCTTCGGCCAAATGTTGGGGAATACGGTCCTCAATCGTTGACGGGGGGGCGGGTGTTATCGGTGGCGGGCCAGTCGGCGTGTTCTCACCGCGGCAGCCGCCGAGGGCGAAGAAAGCGACGACCACGGCCAGACAAGCCGATGCGCGGGTGAGGGATGCGGTCATATTCATGTTGTGGTTTCCCTTCCTTGTAAGCGGGGCTGCGACACATCCCGACCGCCGAACATGACGTAGATCGCGGGCAGCACCACGAGCGTGAGCAGTGTACTGCTTATAAGCCCGCCGATTACCACTGTGGCAAGCGGCTTCTGCACTTCGGCTCCCGTGCCCGTCGCCAGCGCCATCGGCACGAAACCCAGTGAGGCCACGAGCGCGGTCATCAGCACCGGGCGCAAACGTGTTAGGCTCCCCTGCACAATCGCCTCGAGTACGTCTTTTCCTTCCTGCCGCAGTTGATTGATGAAGCTTACCATGACCAACCCGTTCAACACAGCGACACCGGACAGGGCGATGAAGCCAACGCCTGCGGAAATCGAAAACGGAATGCCTCTCAGCCACAGCGCGAGAATGCCGCCGGTAAGCGCCAACGGCACGCCGGTAAACACGAGCAAGGCCTGGCGGAGTGAGTTGAACGTGGCAAACAGCAGAATGAAGATCAGCCCCAAGGCGAGGGGAACAACGATCGTCAGCCGCTCGCGCGCCCCGATGAGATTCTCAAACTGACCACCCCAGCCGAGCCAGTAGCCCTCCGGCAGTCGGCCGAGCTTCTTCTCGACGCGGTCTTGAGCCTCGGCGACAAAACTTCCCAGATCCCGGCCGCCCCGGATGTTGCACTGCACGACGACGCGCCGGTGTCCATTTTCCCTCCGGATCATACGCGGGCCTTCATCGATCTTGATCCGGGCCACGCTCGACAGTGGGATGTAGCCGGGCATCGATCTGCCCGCATCGCCGACCAATGATGCGTATTCGCTGCTCGCGAGTGCCGCGACTTGGGTCGGCTGAGTCCGGTCTTCTGTCCTGCGTTCGGCCGGCAGGGGTACGGGCATTGCGCCGATCGCCTGGATATTGCTGCGCAGAGACTCCGGCAACCGCACAACCAGCTCAAAGCGTCGGTCGCCCTCGATTACCTGCCCAGCGTTGGCGCCGCCGAGGGCGGTTTCAACGACGTGCTGGACATCGGCGACGTTCAGTCCGTAGCGGGCCACGGTGGGCCGGTCAATCTGGATCGTAACGAAGGGCAGACCGGCCACTGCTTCAATCTTGATGTCCTGTGCCCCACGGATGTTCCGCAACTCGGCTGCGACTTGGTTCGCGTATTTGAGCATTTGTTCCAGGTCATCCCCATAGACCTTAACGGCCAGGTCGCCGCGCACGCCGGCGATCAGTTCGTTCATCCGTAGCTCGATGGGCTGGCTGAACTCATAGTTCTGACCGGGGAGCTTGCGGACAACCTCCTCCATCGCCTCGACGAGTTCTTCCTGTGTGTGGGCCTTCGTCCACTGCGGGCGCGGCTTGAGCATAATGTACGTATCGGATACCTCCGGGCCGCACACGTCGGTAACGACTTCCGAGGTCCCTGTTCGGGAAAAAATGCTCGCGATCTCTTCGGGAAATGCTTTCAGCAACGCCTGTTCCACTTGCTCCTGCATCTCGACGCTGGAGGTCAGAGCGATACTGGGCATACGCGTCGGCTGGAGCGCGATCGCTCCTTCACCTAACTTGGGTACAAACTCACTGCCCATCGTCCCGGCGAGCAGCAGCGTACCTCCCAGAATCAGGACGGCGCCGCAGACGACCGCGCCGCGATATTGCACGGCCCAGGTCACGATCGGCTGGTAGACCGCCTTCGCCCAGCGAACGAGCGCCACTTCCCGCTCGGCGATCCGCCCGCCCAGCAGCAGCGCGGCCAGCGCCGGAACCGTCGTGAACGTCAGGATCATAGCTCCCGCCAGCGCCAGCAGCACAACCTGCGCCATAGGCCTGAACATCTTGCCTTCAACGCCGCTGAGCGTAAGGATCGGCAGGTACACGATCATGATGATCGCGACGCCGAAGACGACGGGCCGGCCGACTTCGCGGCTGGCCTCTTCGACGAGTTGAAGGCGTTCGCCGCCGGTGAGACGGCGCCCGAGTTCGAGCTGCCGCTGGCCGAGCCGGCGCATGAGGTTCTCCACCAGGACCACCGCGCCGTCCACGATGATCCCGAAGTCGATGGCCCCCAGGCTCATGAGGTTGGCGCTGATCTGGTTCTGCACCATGCCGGTGATGGCGAAAAGCATGGAGAGCGGGATCGCTAGGGCCACGATCACTGCTGCGCGTACGTTTCCGAGCAGCAGAAACAACACGATGACAACGAGAATCGCCCCTTCGGTCAGGTTCTTCCGAACGGTCTCCAGCGTCGCGTCCACGAGGTAGGTTCGATCGTAGAGCGTCGTGACGCTCACGTTCTCGGGCAGCGTCTTGTTGATTTCATCGAGCTTTCGGGCCACGCTATGGGCGACCGTGCGGCTGTTCTCGCCGTACAGCAGGATCGCGGTGCCGACGACCGCCTCGTGACCGTTGGCCGTTCCGGAACCGGTGCGCAGCTCCTTGCCAAGGCCGACCTCGGCCACGTCCTTCACGAAGATCGGGGAACCGTCCACCGCGCCCAGCTTGATGTTGCGGATGTCGTCCATACTTTCGATCAACCCGGTGGACCGGATGATGTACTGCTCGCCGCCGTGCTCGATGTAGCCGCCGCCGACGTTCGCGTTGTTCGCCGCCAGTGCTTCCAGCACGTCGCGGAAGCCCAATCCGTAGGCGATGAGCTTCATCGGGTCCGGCGTCACGTGATACTGCTTGTCGTAACCACCGATGCTGTTGACCTCGGTGATACCGGGGACCGAACGCAGTTGCGGCTTGATGACCCAGTCCTGGATGGTGCGCAGATCCGTCGGGGTGTAGGGCGTGCCGTCCGGCTTTGGGCCCGCCGCGTTCACGCTCCAGAAGTATATCTCGCCAAGCCCGGTCCAGATCGGACCCATGACCGGCGTGCTTACGCCGACCGGCAGGCTCTCCGCGGCCTGCCCGAGGCGCTCCGCCACAAGCTGCCTAGCCCGGTAGAGGTCCACTTCGTCTTTGAGGATGACGGTGACCTGTGAAACGCCATAGAACGAGACCGAGCGGATCTCATCAACGCCCGGAATGCCTTGCATAGCCCATTCAATGGGGAAGGTGATCTGCTTCTCGATCTCGACCGGCGAAAGCCCGGTCACCGCGGTGTTGATCTGCACTTGCTTGTTGGTGATGTCCGGCACGGCATCGATGTTGAGCCGGGTAAAATTCCAGGTGCCCAGCGCCGCCAAGGCGATCGTCGCGAGGACAATTAGCAGCCGCTGTTGGGTCGAAAAACGTAGGATGCGTTCAATCATAACGACACTCCGATGCACACCCGGCCGCTCGCTCCGGCAGGACGTGGTTTAATAGCATGTTCATTCTGGTCGGCGCACGACACGGCTGCATCGTCGGCAGGGTCCAAGCCTTCGATGCAAATGCTTATCCGGCCCATCCGCTTCTCCTCCATAGAAACCGTCTTCTTCACACCGCTTCCTCCTGTTCCTGACCCGTGCGAATTCGGACGACCCGCGCCAGGTCAATCACCGTGACGACGCCGTCGCCCGGGTTTCCGGTATGGGCGGCTTCGCGGATCGCCCGCACGATGTCGTCACAAGCCTCGTCCGGGCAGAACACTTCCAGCTTGGTCATCTTCTTGAAGAAGGCCGTCTCTTCAGTCGCCACGTAAGCGCCGGATCGGCCGCGCCCGCGGCCCTGGCCGTGGCAGTCGCTGACCGTAACGCCCGGAAAGTGCGGCAAGCTGTGCAAGCGCTCCATCACATGGTTAAGCATGTGCGGCTGAATAATCGCTTTGATCTCTTTCATCGTGTTCACTCCGTTGACCGGGCCTGTGAGTGTTCAGTCCCGCGAGGGGCGCTAGTGTTCATGTACCGCCTCGCGCTTCCCAAGGTCAGCTTTCAGAATCGATGCTCCTTTGACCGCGAAGCGCTCGCCCGGTCGCAAGCCGGAGACGATATCGGCGTGCGTTGGGCTGGTCCGCCCAACGACGACCGGCCGTGGTTGGAAAACGATGTTTCCTTTCTCGCTACCCTCCTCAGCGATGAAGACCACAGTCTGGTTCTTGAGGCGCTGGATGGCGTCCAGCGGCACCAGAACCGGGACTTCGGCGGAATTGAGCACGATCGCCGCCGTGATGAACGTACCGGGCCGCCATTGGCGTTGAGTGTTCGGCAGATCGACTCGGGCCAGCGCCGATCGCGTTGTTTCGCTAAGCACGGACGCGATGTATGCAATGGTTCCGGTTGCCTTGGCGCCGTCGCCGGCAACCTGGATATGAACCGTTTGCCCCACGCGCACTTGGCCGACATCCTGGGCGTAGACCGTAATGTTCGCCCACACGGTGGAGAGGTCGGCGAGCATGAAAGCGTCCGTCTGGTCGTTGACCACCTCGCCCAACGCGCAGTGTTTGGCGATCACCGTTCCGGTAAACGGCCCCCGCAGTTCGTACAGGGTTAGCTTACCGGGTTCATTGGTCAGCTCGGCGGTACCCTGTTGGGAAAGTCCGATCGCGTGCAGTTTGTTTTCTGCGACACGCAGTTCGATCTCGGCCTCGGCCAATTGCTTGCTGGCGTTCAGGAAGTCGAGCTCCGGAAGGATCTTCTTCGCCTTCAGATCCTCCGAAGTTTTGAACGTGGCTTGGGCCAGTGACAGACGCTCCTTGCCCGCGAGGTACGTCCCCTTGGCCTCCGCCAGCTCGCGACTTTCGATGATCGCCATCACCTCCCCGGGCTGAACCTCCTCACCCAGGAACTTGCGTACCTCACGCACGATGCCGCCGACGCGGGGGACGACGTGAGCCACGCGGTCTGCGTTCAGAGCGATTTCACCGGGCAAACTGAGCATCTGTTCCAACCGACCGCCGGCGGCCTCCGCGACTTCAACGCCCATTTGGGCACGCACTTCGGCGGAGAGCGCAATGCCTTCCTCCTCGTGCGATTCCCCCTCACTTCCGTGGTCTTCGTGATCGCCCACGCTCGCCTTTTGCCCGTGTTCGGCCTCAGAATGGCCGTCGCCCTCAGGTTGGTCCCCGGGAGCAGCGACACCGTGCTCCTCCCGGGCCTGTAACCAGAAATACGTCCCGGCGCTGCCACCGCCTACGCCCAGAAGAAGTGCTAACGCACAGATAACGGTCGCTCGTGTGTTCATATCGTTTACGTCTCCTACAACAGGAAGGCCGCTGTGGCCTGGAGGGCCAACTCGCGCATGAACGTGGCGATGTTCTCGGCTTCGGTTGGCGTACAGCCGATCAAAGGGATGCAGAACAACGCGGCCAGTGTCATCATCACAACGTTTGCTAACTTTCTTCGATTCATCATTGAGGCGACCTCTCTAAAAGTTGATTATCCGCCGAATCCTGGGACGGTCCGGTCGGGACAGTGGATACCAGTTCACGAAACGGCAACCCGACGGTTCGTTCCAATTCAGGAATGGCGCTGGCTGCGGTTTGGGCGGCATCGATATACCTGGCCCGGCTGTCCAGGAACACGCGCTGGGCTTCGAGCACGGTAAGGAACGATGCCCGTCCGGCCTGATAGGCGTCGCGCGATAAATCCAGGTTACTTTGTGCCAGCGGGATCGAACGGTCGCGATAGACCTGTGCAACCTTCCAAGCGGTTTGGAGTTTGTCGACGGCGCCACGAACCTCCTGACTGACGGAGCGTTCGAGCGCCTCCAGGGTCTTGTCCGCTTGCTCGTAGGCGAACCTCGCCTTGGCGATTTGCGCTTGGTTCTGGTCGAAGAACGGCAGCTCCAAATTGAGGCTCGGGCCGATGATGAGATCGGTGTGCCGCCTACGCGCGGAGCGCGGCTGAATCTCGGGGGCGGTTAGACCGCCGTTGGCAATCGATGCTCGCGCGGTGTCCGCCAGCACATCACGGCCGCCCTGTGCCTTTCGCTCGCCGCGTTCCAGCTCTAACCCGACATCAACCCTGGGGAACACTCGCCTGTATTGCTTCAGCAGTTCCGCCTCTGCCGCGGCAACAGTCTGTTCAGCGGCGCGGAGATCGAGTCGAGAACTCATCGCCACCTCGACGAGGTGCTCCACGTCCGGCAGCGTGGTAGGCACTTCCGGCAGCGGATCGAGCAGCACCAGGGAATCCGCGTTGCTCGTCAGGCCCAAGAGTGTGGCCAACGTCCGGCGACGGTCAGCGGCGGCAAGCCGGTCCGACTCGACGGCCAACTCCGCTTGCAACACCGAACTCCGCGAGAGGTTTGTGTCCAGTTCCGTGGCCGCACCGGCTTGCTGTCGCGCCTGTGCCAGGTCCAGCAGCGTCTTTGCCACCCCAAGATTCTGCTGTCCGATCGCGTGCCGTTCCTGCGCCCCGACAGCCTGAAAGTAGGCGGCCTTCGCCTCGGCGGCGAGGCTTGCGGCGCGTCTTGCCAGATCAAGAATCGTCCGATCGAGTAATCGCTCGGCCGCTCGTTTTCGCGGCGGAATCTGCCACAGATCGGCGATGTTCTGGGCTAGGCCGGCGTTGACGTTGGCGAGTCCTCCGCCCGACGGCAACCGCACGGCAGCACTCAGCGACGGGTTGGACAGTAATCCCGCTTGGACAAGGTCCGCCCGCGCGACGCCGATGTCCATAAACGCAGCCTGGAGCGAGGGGTTATTCAGCAAACAGATCTGTACGGCCTCGTCGGCTGTTATCCCGCCTTCTAGGAGTTCGTCGACCCGCGCGGCGCAGGCCTCCTCGTCTCCAGGTTGGTAGACCTCCGCTTGCCCGGTGGCGCCCGTGATCCGGGCGGCAGCACGATCGTAATCGGGCCGTGGATGGACCGTAGCGCACCCGGCGATCATCAGCCACGCGGTGGAATAGAAGATATTTCGTCGTTGTTTTCGATCCATGAGTCGGTTCCCAAAACGTATGTATTCAGCGTACACGCAACACAGGAAATCCGAACCCCAAGCGCAAGCGCGGGGTCGACGTTTAAGCCCGTCGCTGGCGCTCCGGGTTCGGTTGGCGTAAAGGATCGACTAGATCAGGAGTGGAAGGTCGCTATCGGCATACGGGCGATTGTCTTGCCCGGGAGCTTCGACCAAGCGAAGGGTAAATCTGCACAGCATCGCATCGACGGCGACGAGCGGAGCGTGGTCAATCGGCGCGGCGACGAGTTCGGAAAGGTCGAACGCTCGAACCGACGAGTCGTTCTGAACGATGACGATCACGTTGCACGGATCGTCCGAGCACTCGGTCTCGTGGTCGCAACCGGTCGGAGACTCGCAGTCGCACGGATGCACGAGCACACCGGCCGTGCAAAGCAACGGTATCGAGAACGCCCAACAGGCCGACAGCAATGTCATGGTTCGACACATAGCCATACCTGAGCTTAATCCCTACTTCATAGCGGGTCAACCGACGATCGTCACCCGCGCGCAACGTGGGAGGAAAATCGTCTCAGACTTATCGGCACATGGCCCACCCGGCTCCAGGAACTCCGAGCACAACCACTAGCCGGCCTTTAAGGAGGCGGGCAGGTGGTGCCACGCGTCGGAAGGGGTTCTCCAAACCAGGGGTCCCACAATTGCGTTCCGTTCATTAAGTCGATGACGCCGAGGATGTCGGCGGGAGTCACGAGGTTGGAACGGTCGATATCGCAACTGTAAGCCCCCCACACCGGACCCTCGGGGCACGGGCCGCTCGGCCCGCCAAGGCAGCAGTCGACGTGCTCACCAACATCCAACGCATCGATAAACGCGACGCCGTCTACGTTCGCGGGGTCGGCGATATATTCAATAAACCTAACATCTCCCTGACCCTCATCGGCTCCAAGATACTCAATGGTGGTGACCCCGCCCGCTGTGATCGCATGGTTGAGCACCAGTTCGTAGACGCCGGTGCCGTGGTAGGTGACGCCCGCGATCGCGATGTTGTTTGCGCCGAGTATCGGGTCGACGCGTGTTTCGCATAATTTGAAACACTCTTGGTCGATAACCGGCTCGACTGGTCGGAGGACGATGATGATGGATTCACGGACTGAGCCTGATGCTCCGGGCGATCCGATCCCTTGCCGGGGAGTGGACGCAGTGGCGGAGTTCGGCTGCCGGGCGTCCACCGTGCCGGACGTTGGTAACGCTCCGATGATGGTCTTTCTCGGACAGGGGTCACAGACGTCGTAGATGCCGTTGTTGTTCAAATCGTAGCCACAAGACCCGCCGGGACACTCCAAAGCATCGAAGCATTTCCCGCCGGTGTTGGAACCGTCCAAGCATACGCCGCAAAATGACCCAGGGCCGAGAGGAGTGCCGAAGATGGGGGAGGCCTCGCACACCGAAGCAGTCGCGAGACCGCACAGCCCGTTCGGATTGCAGCACGCGTTCTTACATTCCCCGACCAGAAGTGTGTAGTTCCCGGACGCACCGCTGCGACCGGATACTCGGATGGTGTACGTGGTGCCCGCCGTGACATCGAGCGTGACTTTGGATTGCGGGGAGCAAACGTTTCCGTCGTCATTGCACGCCAGTTGCGTTCCGACGCCCGGACTGGGACATTGATCATAGACGGCCAGCGTCGTATCAAACGAACTGCCGCATGTAGTGATATCCACGCGGCCCGTGCAGTCCGCCGTCCAACAATTCCATACGTCCAATGTGTCGTTGGTGGCACAAGTGGTGATGTCCGTCCCTGTGGCCGCACGGGTTCGACCGTGGTATGCCACGCCGGTCTCGACGCGGATGCAATCCGTACACGCATCGTTCGTCGGCGGCGTAATCGGACAGGCGTAACTCGGACAACTTCCGCCTTGGAACCAAGTGCCGTTTTGATTCTGGCAATCCACTTCGGTCTGGGTGCCGAGGCAGACGCCGTCGTCGCAGCACGCCCCGCTGGGCGGCGGGATGATGCTGCAGCTCAATCTCATCGTGCCGCTTCCCTGATAACCGAAGTAGCCGCCGATCCGAATCGTGAGGCACTGCCCGGTGACAACGGGTACCGTCGCGTACGAATGAATGCCGCAACCGCCGAAGTCGTCATTGCAATCCAAAGGAGGGCTTTCCACGGGACAGTCGTGAATCACCGAACATGTCGGAGAATTGTAGACCGCGACCTTGGTGTCATAGTTACTGTTGCAAAGGTCGACGGTTAGGTTTCCGATGCACGTGGCCGTGTACCGGTACCAGATGTCCGATCCAATGTCGGAGTACGAAAGGAAATTGCATGCCGTAGGCTCGTCGGGACCGTCCGTGGTCGCCCCGATGGTGCTGAAGGCGGTGTCACCATCCGTCACTGGAATCTGGTCGCGACAACCGTCATTCGCCACTAAGAGGGATTTTTCGGTCTGCAACGAGAGCCGCACTCCGTTGAATCCGTTGCCCGCGCCATTGGGCAACGTGATTTCGACCACGCCGTTCCACGGAACTGAAAAGAAGCTGATGGCGTCGAACGGTCCGGCCACGACCACGTCGTTTGTAAGAAACTCAATGGTCGCAGTGAGGATAGTATCCAAACCGACCCAGGTCAGCGCATCCACCAGACCGATCGCGAAACAGGCGTCCGTCAATGGATGGCCGCCCTGGTTCAACCCAAGTGGAAACAAATCCGTGCCCGTCTGGGATCGGGTGAGGATAGTAATTTCTCGGCGTCCATCGGGTAGTGCGGTGTCCGACTCGGTGACTATCGGGATCGTTCCATAAAGGTCGGTCCGGATCGCTTCGGGGAACCCGTCGAAATTGACAACGTCGTCGGGCGCACCGGGGAGCGTGGGAATGAATAAGCACGTGACCGACTGTGGCCCGTTTCCGTCCAGATCGGCGCCCACACGGTGATTGACGCTGTAGGTGGTGCCGGTCGGACTGGCGACCACTGACGGCTGGAATTCATAGGCCTCTCCGGAAACGTACAGCAGCTCACAGTCGTCACCGCACCCGGGCCGTATGTTCCAGCCACCGGGCCGAACGACGACCTCGCCGGCGCTGATCGCCACGAACGAAAGAGCAACCGTAAGAAACCCGCCGAGCGCGCGGCCGGCACGTAATGAGTAAAGTGATCCGTGGGTCAACATTTTTCTTCCCCCCAGGCTTCCGCCTGCCTTTCGAGGATGCAACGCCTCGTCGTGCCCACCGACGATCTGCCTATCCCGACGATAGACCGATAACCCTTACGGCAAGCTCGGCGTATGTAACATATGATACCCGTCTCGGACGCCGATTCCACCCCGAGCGCGACGTTCATTGTACGTATTCCGCACAGGACGTAACATGCCCTAAGAGCGGATTTGTAGTAGATGCACGGTTGTGTTTACGTTATGGGTTGAGGAAAGTCGAAATGAAATTAATATTCCGATGGTTTTCGGCCCTTGGCGTCGTAGCGCCCATGCTTGCAGCCGGTTGCACACCGCCCAGTCTGCTGATTACGCCGGTCAGCGGGCGACGTGGGCTGACAGAGACCGAAATATCCCGTGATTCACTTTTCGCCTTCGACAAAATCGCATTGATCGACGTCAGCGGCACGATCCAGAACGGGTCCACCATGCGGCTTTTCGGCGAGGGCGAGAATCCCGTGAGCGTGTTGCTCGAGCAGTTGGACAAGGCCCGTCGCGACCCCTTGGTTAAGGCCATGATCCTACGCATCAATTCGCCGGGCGGTACCGTAGTGGCCAGCGAGCTGATGCACGACGAGATCATCCACTTCAAAAAGAGCGGCAAGCCCGTGGTTGCGGTGATGATGGATGTTGCGGCCAGCGGAGGATACTACATCGCCTGCGCCTGTGACGAGATCGTGGCACAACCTTCGACCATCACGGGCAGCATCGGCGTCATCATGCTCATGTTCGATGTGAGCGGCACGATGCAAAAGATCGGCGTCAGGTCCGACGCCATCACCTCCGGCGTCCACAAGGACAGCGGTTCGCCGTTCCGCCCCATGAGGCCCGAGGAACGGCAGTTGTTCGAGAACGTGGTCAAGGACATGTACGATCGCTTCGTCAAGGTAGTCGACGAGGGCCGACCCGCACTCGACGAGGCCAAGGTCCGCTCGCTTGCCGACGGACGCATCTACACCGCCAACCAGGCCGTCGAGTTGGGGCTGATCGACAGGATCGCCTCCCTGCGAGAAACGATCGAGGCCACGAAGAAACGCGTCGGCGTGAAGAACGTACGCTTGGTGGCCTATCAACGTGCGAGTGAATACCGGCCCAACTACTACGCCCAGGCCCCTGCGACGCCGACGGGGAACATCAACCTGCTCAACGTGGACATGGCCTCCGCCCTGACCCCGCCCACGCCGCAGTTCTTGTATCTGTGGACCCCGGGGCAATAGGCATCATATTAACGCTTCGCACCGCGGCTCACGGGCTGCGGCGCTGCTGCTGCTCGCATCCGAACCCGGAGCGCAAGTGACGTGATAAGTGCCACACGTTGTCACTTGCGATGTTCCACGTGGAACAAAACTCACACTCCCGGCGCGCACCGCTACCGGTCCGCCGTCCACCTACTGACACGGTCGTAATCGTACAGTCTCTACCCCTATAACTTGACGGGTGATCGGTGGAGACCGCGTGATCGACCGATCATGCGCCGACCGCCAATTACGAATTACAAATGACGAATTACAAAAGGGGGGAAACGCGGGCGAGGGCGGCGGGGACGTCGGTCACGGTGCTGACGACATCGTAGGACCAGTGGCCGAAGCGGGCGTCGGCGTTGACGGCGTCGACCCAGCGCTGGGCGGCCTGGGTCTTTATATCGCGCAGGGGATCGTATCCCTTGGTTTCGAGAATCAGGTATCGTTCACCGTCGCAGCGTAGGCGAATGATGAAGTCGGGCACGTAGTCATGGGTCTGGCCGTTGTGGAAATAGGGAATGGCAAAGCCGAGTCCCGCATTCTTGACGAAAGCGACGACTACTTCGTGCGTGTCGATGTGGTAGGCCGCGGACTGCTCCCACTTTTTCGTATCCGCAACCACATAGTTCACGTGGCTCCGGATAACCGGGCGCACATCGCGACTGGTTCTGAAGTCCACCTCCGCTGTCGATCCCGGGCCGCGATTGGCCTCGTAACGGGGAATCTCCGGCGCCTCGCCGGCCGTCGAGTCGGGCTTGATCCCCTCGACCAGACGCTCAACGATCCAGCCGTAATACGGCGAGAGGAACGCATCGACCAATTGAGTCGGCGGTAAGGGTTGGACCTTCTCGCGAAGATATCGCTCAATAATCCGAACAATCTGCTGGAATAGCACGTGGGCGGGAGCTTCACATCCGGGCTGGCTCACGTAATCGCGCGTCAAGTCCCGCGCCATCTCAAAGCACAGCGCCTGGAATCGCTGTCCCTTCCGATACGGGCTTAAATCCACATGCTGCAACTTTCCCGGCCCAACCAACGACGGCCGCCCCTGATTATTCGGCAGCATCCCCTTCATTTGGACTTCGGGGGGAATGTTCATGGGGTCCAGTTGAAGCGGTGCCAGCGCCGACCACTCCACCGTCACACGATTTCGAATCGCCTGTTGATACCCCTCGACGCGCGGGAACCGAATTTCCAAGTGTGCTCGTTCCGGAAGCGAATGGACGTGATGCCTCTTTTCCTTCGGCGGCTTCGGTCCGCCTTGCTGCGCTTTGAACGGAATGACTTCGAACGGGACGCCGAAGACGGTCGCGACCTCTTCGGGAAACTTGTCGCCCGGTCCAATATCGGGGTAGTTTTTCCGCCGCAGCCCACGTCCCACAACTTGTTCGCAAAGAAGCTGCGACATGAATGGCCGCAAACCGATGATGTGCGTCACGGTGTTGCAGTCCCACCCCTCGGTGAGCATCCCCACGCTGACGATGCAACGAATATCGCGCCCTGGCGGATGCAACGGGCGCTCCAGTTTTTTCGCCAACTCCTCGAATCCCTCGGGGTAGATGGGCATACCCTGCCGGTTGGTCGGCCACTGCGTCTTACCAACAGTGTCCAAGGTCAGTCGCATCCATCGCGTCTCGTCCGCTTTCGCCTCTCCGCTGTCGGTTTCGCGCACGACTTTCGAGTCCACGCGAATGGTGTTGATCTGACCGTCGCGATTGACGAACCCCATAATCCGCGCCGACGGAATCCCCATCGGGAGCTTGTCCTCGCCGAGCCATTCGAAAACGATCTTCGCAATCCGCGTGTTCTTACAAACGGTGATGAACACCGGCGGGCGCGGATCATCCTTGGGTTCCTCCCATTCGCAACGTAACTGCTCCCACAGCCCGCCGAGCATGGCGATGGGCGTGTGCGCCCATTTCAAAATGGCCTCCGGTTTCGGGCTGGCCTTCTTGCCGCCTCGTTCAGCGGGTGTGAGCTTCGGTAGAATCCACCGCCAGATGTTCAGATACCCCGGAATCTCCGACCCTGTCGTATCCCGCACCGCAAGCTGCGGAATCTTTACCAACCCCGACTCAATGGCGTCCGTCAGCCCGAAGTCGCTGACCACCCACGGAAACGTGCGATTGGTTTCCTGTCCGACACGCCCCAAGAAATAAGGAGTCGCGGAGAGGTCCACGCAAAAGTTGATCCCTCGCAACTTCTGTATACGGTCCAGCCCGTCGATCCATACCGTGGCCTCTTTGAAGAACTCATCGGCCTCGTCCTCGCCGATCGTCTCGTCTTCGTCCTCATCCGGTTCGGGGCGGCGGATACGGTACGCGTGATGCGCCTCATCGTTCATAATGAGGATGTTCTGTTTACCGCGCACCCCCGAACCCAACACCTTGTTCACCAGCGACGTGTCGCTCTCCACATACTTGTATGATTCGACCTTGACCTTCCGAAGACACCCGTCACGGTCACGGTCCTCTTCGAGCACAGTGAGCAACCCCGCCGCCACCTGTCGATCAAACTCGTCCTGCGTCAGATACCGCGTCCCCCGCGCCGTCGTCGTCTTGGGACCGATCTTGATTTTTTCCGTGATCCGCACCGGTCGACCGGTTTTCGCAACCTTTGCCGATGTTCCGCCCACCTGCACCGACTGCGGTTCGAATACGTGCTAGTTGGTCACGAGCACGCGGCCGCGAGTGAGCAAGGGCATCAAGTGGGATGGAACAAGGTCGCGCGTTCGGTACAGGCTTGCCTCGCCGCGTTCGGGCTTGAGTTCGTCAAGGCGATTGCGGATGGTCACGTTGGGGCAGACGACCAGCACCACGTCTGAGAACCGCGCATCGCCCCGCGAGTTGATCTTGTTGAGAATGGTCCAGGCCGCCAGCATTCCCATGACGGTCGTCTTACCCGCGCCGGTGGCCATTTTGCAGGCGTAGCGCCGGAACGCCGCGATGCCCTCGGTTTTCCGCTCGTCGCTAGGCTCGTCAGGCGGAACGTCGATGCCTTGCAGGAAATCCGCCCGCGCTTCGGTCAGGAAGACGATGACCTCAGCGGCTTCGAGCTGGGCGAAGAAGAGGCGCTTATCACGGCCGTCGCGTTGCCAATACTCCAGCAATTCGAGGGTTGTCCGGGTGACGCCCGGCCAGCCTTGAGCGCGCCAGTCTTTGACACGCTGGCGGATAAGGTTAACCAATTGGAGCTCGACCCAAACTCCGCGCGCGGGGTGATTCGGGTCGGTGAGTTGTTCTCGCGGGTCACGATAGAAATACCCTGCGGCGCGCCGGCCCGGTAGCCGCTTCGGCTCTTCACCTTCCTCGATGTACCAGTGTTCGGCGGGTTCCGCGTAGGGTGAATTGAGGATCGGCTCGGCGACTTCGAAGTTGCTCACGGGGTGCCGAGCCTTCTGAGCTTTTTGACTCTGGCTGGAGGTAGGTAGTTCTGCCCGGTAACCACCCTTTGGCCAGTTTTTTGCTCCAACTCCAATCGGGCCTTTTTGGCGATGTTTCCGCCGCTCTTGGCGGCGAACTTGTTTTCATCCATGCCGGTGGCGTCGGTTTTTTCGGCGATCTGTCGCGTGGATAGCTCGGCGAGGGCGGTGAAGATGAGTTCGGCCTCGCTCATGTGGTCACGAAGGTTCTGGCTCTTGAGACCCTTGAGTGCCTTGTGATCTTGAACCGTGACCTCGGACCATTCCTGATGGATGATGTTGGTGAGAACGGCGTACTCCTCGCCTTTCTTGATTTCGTGGCCGGCCCAGTAGTCGGTCAGCTTGTTACGGGTCTCCTGCCCGGTCATGCGTTGCTGAATCCACTTTTCGCTGCGGCCGTGCTTCTGCCAGGTCTCGCGGGCACGGTCGAGGGAACGGGCAGGGTCGGCCATTTCCTGCATCCGTTCGTAAACGACCTTGGCCAGCCAGAGCTTGATGGGCTCGGCTTTGGGGCTGGGAACGCTCTGGACGAGGCGGAGCAGGGTTTCGGGGCTGGCTACGTCGGTTAGGCGCTGCTTCCCGTCTTCCGCCGCCATTTTCAACTGGTAACAACTTGTTACCACTTCACTTCCCTCTTTAGTCAAGCGGCCTTTTAAGACTTTCCAGTACTTTCTGGACGCTTGGTGGTCCGGCTGTTGGGTCAGCACCTGGATGATGTCCACGACGGAGAATAACCAGGTTTCGCTCTTCTCGTCGTAAACACGACGGATCTCCCGCTCTTCGAACACGACGGGGAGCATTTTCATAGAAGTTCCTTGAACTTGAGCAACACCCTACTCCATGTCACGAAGACTCTTCACTACCAATAACTCATTGCCGCGGTCGTCGATGACCTTCACGGCGACCTCGCCGTGCTTACCGGCTTCGAAGGGTGCGCTCACGGTACCTGCGAGGTGCTCCCAGACCGACGGGTCGAACTCGGCCTTGAGGGAGCGTTTAAGGTCATCCCAGGCGGCCGTGCGGGGAAAAAACGCTTGGCAGACGTGGAAGCACAGGCCGTTGTAGTCGGTGTCGAGGAACCACGCGGGTACGTCGTTTCCGGGGCGCGGGTCCGTCTGCATGGTGATGGGATCGAACACGTCGAGGCCCAGAAGCTCGACTTGGTACAACGAGTTGTCAGTTGTCAGTTTTCGGTTGTCAGTTGCTGAGTGCTGACCGCTGACAACTGATAACTTCACGTCCGGCAGGCCGCACACACTGAAGCTTTGGCTGCTGCGCATGTTCTTGAGCAGGTCGCCCATGGTGAGGTCCATGGTGGCCTGCACGTAGGTGGCCGGAACGCCGACGGCGCGCTCGCAGTCGTCGATCAATTTGCGGGCGTTAGACTGGATCGCAAAACCGATGACGAACAAGTGCGCGTACTGCTTGGCGTGCGCTTCGCGGGCGGCCTCATAGACCGTGCGTTCGCTGATGGCGCCGTTTTCGGGTCCGAAGACGATGGCGACCGGGGAAGTTGTCAGTTTTCGGTTGTCAGTTGTCAGGGACGAAGGGACGTCAGGAGGCCGTTGAGGATCCGACCCACTTCCGACGCCTGTGCCAGAAGCTCCGCTGATGCCGTCGACGCAAGAAACGTCAGGTTTGTCGCGATCTCGATCTGGGTCTCCAGTTCCGACAGACTCCCCCTCGCGTGTCGCACGAACTGGCGAAACTCCCCCGGAGATTGCCGGCCGTGGCCCTCGGCGATGTTGCTGGGGATCGACACGGCCGCCCGCCGCATCTGGCTCACCAACCCGTACCGTTCCTCCGCCGGAAACGTCTGTGTCGCCCGATAAATTCCCGTCACGAGGTCCATCGCCTTCTGCCACGCTACCAAGTCCCGATACCCTTGCCCCATTTTCTTCTCCTGACAACTGACAACTGATAACTGATTCAACAATGGCCTCGGCGGATAGCGAAAGCGTCTTGGCCGGGGGGCGAACATTCTTGAGGGTTACGCTCTTTCCGCCGCCGAGTTGGAGGACGGGGCTGCGGCGGAGGACTTCCAACATGCGATCGACGAAGCGGGACGAGGACGAGTTGTCAGTTATCAGTTGTCGGTTGGACGAGTTGTCAGTTATCAGTTTTCGGTTATCAGTTACTGACAACTGAGAACTGACAACTTCGTCGTCTTCCCAATCGACGGGCGTCGGGATGGTCGCTTCGACGCAGAAGGGGCCGGTGACGCGGGTGATCTTGGGATCCTTTTCGGGGCGGTCGACGAGGACTTCTTCCTTGGGCGGCTCGTTGTTGGCGATGGATTCGAGGGTGACGTGAGGCACGATGCCGCCGACTTCCTCGCCCTTTTTGTTTTGCTTGCGCTGGTAAACGAACCCGCCGGCCGGGCCGCGGGATTCGTCTTGCAACTCGTAGTAATCGAAGGTGGCGGTGAGCAGCCGCTGCCGGGCCAAAGCCAACGGCACGCGGCTGGTGTCGATGGTGATCCACCGTCGGCCCCATTGCTCGGCCACGTACGCCGTCGTCCCGCTGCCGCACGTCGGATCGAGCACAAGGTCGCCAGGGTCGGTTGTCATCTGTAGGCAACGCTCGATTATGGGTAGCGCGGTCTGTACGACATACATCTTCGCGCCTCCAAATTGGTTTTGGCCGACGGTGTCGGTCCATATAGTTGTCAGCGGAAAAACCGGGAAGTCGTTGAAAAATCGAAGATAGGCTAATCCGTTCTTTGAGGCACGAACACGCCCACTTTTGACCAACGTCTTCATGCCGTCTTCGCTCGTGCTCCAAAACCGCTTTCCTGGGCGGTAGGCTTTGCCTTCAACCTCGACTGGAAAATCGCCGGGTGGCTTTGATGAAGTGATGTCGCCCAAACCGAACATCTTTGCGCCATCCGGAATCGAAACTCTTCCGCTGAGTTCATCTGGTGTCAGTCTTCGCTCTGTCCCGTCAGCGTGTAAGACGTGAGTGATCCCTGTGCCTCCGATGCCGCCGGGAATTTTGTCCGCAAAAAGCATCTTTGTTTTGACCCGCTCGTGATCCTTGGAATACCAAAGCACGAAATCATTTACGATTGGCAGATAGTCCCCAGACGCGGTGCTCGTCTTTTGAGCGATAATCACACGCTGGAAATTCTCCGCCCCGAACACCTCCTCCAGCAACTCGCGGACGTGATGAAGATTCGCATCGCTGATTTGTACAAACATGCTCCCGCTCGGGGCGAGTAGTTCCCGTGCAACCAGTAATCGGTCGCGCATGTAAGTAAGGTAGGAGTGCAAGCCGAGTTCCCAGGTATTGCGGTAGGCTTGGACCATTTCCGGCTCGCGGGTCATATCTTCGTCGTCGTTGTGCTCGACGCCGCGTTTGCGGACGAAGGGCTGGAAGTTGCTGCCGAACTTCACGCCGTAGGGCGGGTCCATGTAGATGCACTGGACCTGCCCGCCGAGGCCTTCGTAGTTGAGCAGGGAGTTCATCACCACCAGCGAGTCGCCGAGGATGCAGCGGTTCACCCAGCCGTTTTTGTGTTCGTAGGCGCGGAGGACCTGGTCGTGGATGGGGTGCTCGCGGTCGCCGAAGAGGTCGAAGAGGGAGAGCTGCTTGTCGCGCTTGTGGCCTTTGAGGGTTTCGAGGATGGCGGCGGTGGAGAGGCGCTCGTGGATGAAGAGGGGGAGGGTGGGTACGTCGAAGCTGAGGCGCTCGGCCTTGCCCGCCCAGTTGAGGAAGGGCTTGGCGAGGCGCTTGAGCTGCTCAGCCGCGTTCGCGGCCTCGCTTAAGTTGTCAGTTGTCAGTGGCCAGTTGTCAGTGAGTAGGCGCTCGATCGCTGCAGCGAGCTCGTCGTCGCCATTTTGCTTGGCCCGGACAGCGAGGTTGTGAAGCTCTTCGGCGAGCAAAGCGAGCCGCCCGCTGACAACTGATAACTGAGAACTGACAACTCGTATCTGCTGTTCGCCCAACTCACGAGCGGGATTCTGGCCGTCCCAATTCAGCTCGGGCGATAGCGATGAGTCGTAGCGGTAGGTCTTTGGGGGCTTTTTCTTGCGGAACTGGGCCTGGGTGCCGACGTCGGGGCGGAGGAGGGCAGCGGCGGTGGGGTGAGTGTAGCTCTCGGCCGACCGTGCGGCTGTATTTGGCTTCGCAACTTTGCTGCGCTTCGTCGCTGAGACTCGCTTGGCCATTCGACTCCTCGCTGCGTGCTGTCGCCGACGCTGTCTTCCAAGGGCGGATTGGAGTCGGAGTATAGGCGAAGCGACGGGGGGCGGGCAACGGGAGGAAGGCAGGAAGCGACGGATGGGCGAAGGGTTGAAGGGCGGAAGAAACGTCAAAAAGACAAAACGTCAAAAAGTCGAAATGAGGCACGAAGGCATCCGCCGCAGGCGGACCCTGCTCCGGCACGAAGGGTTGAAGGGATGAAGGGCGGAAGAAACGTCAAAAAGTCAAAACGTCAAAAAGTCGAAATGAGGCACGGAGCGACGGAGCGACGGATGGGCGAAAGGTTGAAGGGGCGCAAGAAAAAACTTGGGAGGCCGCCTTTGCGGCCTCCCAAGTTCTCACGTTTCGACTAGGTTCTAGTACCGGCGTGAACCACCGCCGCCACCACCACCGCCGCCGGAACTGGTCTTCGGCTTGGCCTCGTTGACCTTGAGCGCCCGGCCGTCATGCTCCTTGCCGTTCAAGGCGGCGATAGCCGCCTCGGCTTCCGCGCTCGTGTTCATCTCCACGAAACCGAAGCCCTTGCTCCGACCCGTGTCTCGGTCGTTGATGACCTGCGCGGATTGCACGGTGCCGTGTGCACCGAACAATTGCTGCAGGTCGGCATCAGTGGCCGAGTAACCCAAATTTCCGACATACAACTTGTTGCCCATGTACTTTTCTCCTGTTCAAGGGCCGCTTGACCCGATTTTACTTTCCGGGTCAACTCGAAAGAGGCCGACCGTCCGGCCCAAAGGTAGGAGCGGCGAAGTGAGCAAAAAGATGGGAGCCTTACCAAGCGAACCACAACTTAAAACCCGGTCGTCAGATCCAACCATCCTTATTGTACCACAGGTCCGGGTAGATGCCAAGACCGTCCTAAAAAAAATAGGCCCTGTCGAAAACCCCCACCCAAGGCGATTATGAGTGCGTCCTGAAACCCCCTCACCCTACCCTCTCCCACCAGTGGGGGAGAGTGGTTCTAGGATGCACTCTTGTTAGCCCAGCCTACTTTTCGCCCGTCGGCTTAGCCTTTGGGGAGGGTGACGACCCTTTAAGCTTTTCGTCCACCGACATATTGAGCGACCGAACGAGGAACGCCCAACGATCCGCCGATTCCTCGATTTGCTTCGAGGTCGGCTTACCAGCGCCGTGGCCCGCTTTGGTCTCGATGCGGATCATTACCGGGTTCGGGCCGGAGTTCGCCTCCTGCAGCGCCGCCGCGAACTTGAAGCTATGCCCCGGCCAGACACGATCGTCATGATCGGCCGTGGTAACCAGCGTCGCCGGGTAACTCGTGCCTGGTTTCAGATTTTGTAGCGGCGAGTACTTATAAAGCGCCTGGAACTCCTCCGGGTTGTCGACCGACCCGTAGTCCGACGCCCACATATATCCGATCGTGAACTTGTGGAAACGCAGCATGTCCAACACGCCGACGGCGGGTAGGGCAGCGCCGAACAGTTCCGGACGTTGCGTGATGCACGCCCCAACCAGCAATCCGCCGTTGCTACCGCCGCCGATGGCAAGCTTGGGAGTCGAGGTGTACTTGTTGGCGATGAGCCATTCGGCCGCCGCAATGAAATCGTCGAAGCAGTTTTGCTTCGTGAGCTTCTTGCCACCGTCGTGCCAGTCCTTGCCGTATTCGCCCCCGCCGCGGATGTTGGCCACGGCGTATAAGCCGCCCATTTCCATCCAAACTGCGTTCGACACCGAGAACGACGGCGTGATGGAGATGTCAAAGCCGCCGTATCCGTAGAGGTATGTCGGATTGGCGCCATCGAGCTTGATTCCTTTTTTGCTGGTGATGAACATCGGGATCTTCGTGCCGTCCTTGCTGTTGTAAAAGACCTGCTTGGTCTCATAGAGGTCGGGATTGATGTCCACCTTAGGTTTGCGGAGGACCGTGCTTTCGCCGCCGGCCACGTCGTACCGGAAAATCGTCGCAGGATAAACAAAGCTCGTGAAGACGTAGTACGTCTCGGAATCCTTCCGCCGTCCCCCGAACCCTCCGGCGCTTCCCAGGCCCGGCAACGTGACCTCCCGCGTCGGTTTTCCGTCCAACTCAAACACCTTGACCTGCGATCGGGCATCCTTCAGATAGGTAGCAATGAACTTGTTTCCCACTGCGCTCACGCTCTGCAGCGCGTCCTCCGCCTGAGGTATGATCTCCTTCCAGTTGGCCTTGTCAGGTTTGGTGATGTCGATGGCGACGACGCGGCTCCGCGGAGCGTCCCGATCGGTCTGGAACCAGAAAACTGGCCCGTCATTGTCGATCAAGCCGTATTGCGCCTCCCACTCTTTGATGAGTTCCACAACCGGCGCATCCGGTTTTTGCAGGTCTTTGTAGTAGACCAGGTTCTTTCGCTCGGTGCCGTGCGAGACCGTGATGATGAGATATCGTCCGTCATCGGTTACGTTGCCGCTGAACTCCCACTCCTTTTCGTCTTTTCGCTCGTACACAATGGGATCGGCGGACTGGGGCGTCCCGAGTTTGTGGTAGCACAACTTGTGATAGTAGTTCAGCGCTTTGAGCTTTCCCGATTCGGTCGTCTCCTTCGGTTCATCGTAGCGACTGTAGAAGAAGCCCGTGCCGTCGTGGGTCCAGGAGGCCCCGGAGAACTTCACCCACTTGAGGAGGTCCTCCAGGTCCTTGCCGGTCTCGATGTCGCGGACCTTCCACTCGTTCCAGTCGGAGCCCGATGCCGACAAACCGTAGGCCATGTACTTCCCGTCTTCCGTGACGTCATATCCCGCCAGCGAAACGGTTCCATCCGAGGCCAGCAGGTTCGCGTCGAGCAGCACCTTGGGCTCTTCGCTCATGGATTTCGTCGTGTACAGCGGGCTTTGGTTTTGAAGGCCGTCGTTCTTGTTGAAGAAATATCGCCCGCCGCGCTTAAACGGCACGCCGTAGCGCTCGTAGTTCCACATCGCCGTCAGACGATTTTGGATCGCCTTCCGCTGGGGGATGCTTTCGAGGAACGGGAAAGTGACCTTGTTCTCTGCGTCGACCCAGGCTTGCGTATCGGTCGAGTCCGGGTCCTCCAGGCCGCGATAGGGGTCTGCGACTTTCGTGCCGTGATAGTCATCGACCTGCTCGACCTTCTTGGCCTTGGGGTAGACAAACGGCGTGTCGCCGCCTGCTTTCGCGGGCAACGAAACGAGCAACCCGCTCGCCACCACGATCCCGACCGACCAACGCATAACACGATTTAGCTTCCATTTCGACATTGGCTGACCCTTTCGCATACGTACCAACCGAGAAAACCGCACATGTAAAACGGAACCCGGCGCGCCGGGTTCCGTGCATACTTCTAAAGTACCGAGGCACGGCTAAACAACGCTTTCATCCTATCCGAACCTCCCTGCGGACCCAAGTCCACCCCCGTCAGAATGTGTCGGGTAACGTTGAAAGCCTACAATGCGTTGCATGGACGAATCTCACCTTGAGGCCATTCGCAAGCATATCGCCGCGTTCCCCAAGACGCCCGGCGTCTACCTCATGAAGGACCAGGAAGGCCGGGTGCTTTACGTCGGCAAGGCCAAGGAACTCCGCTCCCGGGTGATGAGCTACTTCCAGCCGTCCGCTGACCTGCTCAACACGCGTGGCCCGGATATCTGCCGCATGGTCGAGAAAGTTGTCACCATTGACTGCCTCGAATGCGAAAGCGAGGTCGACGCCCTCCTCAAGGAAGCTCGCCTCATCAAGGATGTCCGGCCTCCGCACAACGTCTTGCTCCGCGACGACAAGACCTTTCCCTACATCGAGATCACCATCGGCGATGATTTCCCCGGCGTCTACGTCACGCGGACGCCGCGCTTGAAGGGCAGCAAATTGTATGGTCCCTTCTTGTCGGCCACCGCCATCCGCGACGCCATGAACGCTTTACAGAGGGTGTTCAAGTTCCGCACCTGTGAGTTGGAAATCCATGAGGGCGACGAGTCTCGGAAGTATTTCCGGCCATGCCTGCTGCACGCGATCAACCAGTGTACGGCCCCATGCGCCGCGCTTATCAGCAAAGAAGAGTACAAGAAGGACATCGACCGCCTCAAGAAGTTCCTGGCCAGCAAACGCACCATTCTCATCCGCCAAATGACCAAGGAAATGGAGGCGGCGTCGAAAGAGCATCGCTTTGAAGAGGCCGCCAAACTTAGAGATCGCCTCAAGGCCATTCAGGCGCTGGCCCTTTCCGGTGACGTCCTCGAAGACATTCAACCTGAAGTGTTCTACATCGACCCGCGAAAGGGCTTGGAAAAGCTCGCCGAGCTTTTGGAGTTGGAGGCCCCGCCGCGCTGCATGGAGTGCATCGACATCGCCCACTTGCAGGGCGAAGCGACCGTAGGCTCGCTTGTTTGCTTCATCGACGGCAAAGCTTTCAAGAGCGGCTACCGGCGATTCAAGATCGGGACGGTCGAAGGCGTGGACGACTACGCCGCGATCCGCGAGGTCATTTCCCGCCGCTATCGCTACGCCGCTGAGGGCGAGGAACTGTACCCAGACCTGATCCTGATCGACGGCGGCCTGGGGCAACTCCACGCCGGACTCGAAGCCTTCGGCGAAATGAATGTCCGCCCGCCGATGGTCATTTCATTGGCCAAACGCGAGGAGGAGGTCTACATCCAGGCCAAATCCGCCCCTGTGCGCCTCGCCCGCAACAATGAAGCGTTGCGGTTGCTTCAACAGATGCGCGACGAGGCCCACCGCTTCGCCCAGGCCTATCATCACAAACTGCGACAAAAGAAAACCTTCGACGAAGACGTCCGCCAAGGCCGCCGTCCGCCCACCCGTCAGTCGGGTCATCGACACGACGCTATGTAACTATCCCTATGCTTCGCTCCGCGCCGACCCGCAAGGATCGTGCCCGCAGTGAGAGTCGCGAGGGCCAAAATGACCATGCCCCACACCGACACGGCAGGGATGCAACACGGAGATACAGCTCCATCGGTAAAGGCCCAATCGAAATACGTGATACTTCCTCCATTCGGAACCACGAACTCCGTGTAGATCTTGACTGTCTGATTCTGCGGCACCACCTCTCCGCAGCCGAATTGCCACTCGACTTCGATGTACTCCCCGCAGTCCGTCGTGCAATCCAGAGCAGTTGGGTGATGCTTAACGATCCGCGGAACGTCGCGCGTCGGCCAGTCGAGCGTCGTTCGATACGTACAGATGCGTGACGGTCCATCGGCACGGACCTTGTATTTCAGTCCCGTGGCGGGAACCGGGCTGGTCTGCGGGATGCTGAGTGAATCGTGGATCGTCAATCCCGTTCCGTCGCAGGTCGTATCAGGCTTTGAGAGTGTGACGACGTTGTCCAAGAATGGGTCATTCGGATCCGAGTAATCATCGAGGTACCAGTCGTTATTCGTCGTGTGTCGATAGGCGTACGTCTGAACGGAAGGAGTTGGAGGTGCTGGGGGGTCGGGAATGGGTTTGTCCGAGTCGGTAACCTTCACGTGGTCCGGATTGCCCGTAAGCGGTTCCGTTTTGTTCGCACCGTCGTCGCCCCAGGCCGTGATCACATGCTTGACTTGGTTCTGGTATGTACAGCCCGGCGGGGTAGGCGTCCCTGTCGGAAATCGCATGTACAGTCCCACGTAGTTGCACGCGCGAAGCTGGTTGGCGATGAACCTGGGAAGGTAGGGGTCTTGCAACGGGTCTTCGTTGTGGCCGCCGTAGAGGGTCACGACCGTGTAGGGAGGATTGTTGTCCGACCCCCGGTTGTTGCACGACTGAAGCCACCAACTGATGGCCATATCGAGCCAGCCTCACCCATATGATTGCATTTCCGGGCTGTTTTTGAACTGTGTATAGATTTCCTCGGCCCGCTCCTGGACCGTGTTGCCGCTGGTTCCATAGCCCGCGCCGGCGAGCATGTTGGCGGCCGTGGCCAGCCAGCAGCTTATGTCGGCACCAGTCGCCGGCTTGTTGGCATCCGGTGGCAGGGGGCCCGTTTCTGCGTACGGCGACTTGAGGTAGCCGTCAGCGAAGGCCAGGGGCGGGAAGAAGAGAACCAGAAGGGTAGACCAGCGAAGCAGTGCATTGACTCTCAGTGGGTTCATGGGAAGTGTCCTTTCTTCGGTAAGGGGATGGGTGCGGAACGACGGTCGGGCGACCACACGTCGCGCGGAGATGCTTGCGAAAAGAACCGTTGCTCGGGCCGGTGCATGCCCACTCACCCCCAAAGACGCACCAACAACCTAGTTCAACCGCTAACATTAGGTAGTTAGACTAACTTGTCAAGAGGAAAAAAAGTGTCCCCATGAAGCGATGCCTGAGGTCTCGTTCCGATACTTGCAAGTGCCTGCGGCGTCCGCGTTCGGGCGGCACTACAACCCGGCCTGGACGGCCATACCGCATGCGAGCACGACCAATCCCGCGAGGGCGTGACCGAAGCGATGCCAGCGACGTAACGGCGCCATTCCAACCACCCAAGCCGAGGATAGGACTACGGCGAGCATCGTGGCGATGGTGATGACGCTGAAGACGATGGTCACGCCGATAACAGTCCACGCGGTTCCCTTGGCCGCCGCGTACATGACGATCGGGATCAACGGCTCGCATGGTCCGAAGAGGAAGATCGTGAACAAAATCCAAGGAGTGAGCGACGGGGCGGAGTCGCAAGTGGGTGTCGGTGCATGATGACCCGGCGCTTGCGCGCTGTGTTCGGACTGACCGCTCCTTTGCAGTCGCGGTTCTGATCCGGCGGGTTCGGATGCGTTATGAACGTGAACGTGGTCGGCATGGTGCATGTGTTCATGGGTGTGGATCACGCCATCGGCGTGGGGGTGGAAGTGCGCGTGTGGTTGATTGCGGATCGCGCGTCGGACGCCCCAGAGGAAGTACACCAACCCGAATGCGATCAGAAGCCAGCCCGCAAGGTCGCCGCGGAACCGCTCGATCCCTTCGAGTTTGAACACTGCAACTCCAAACGCGATGCCGATCAGGCCCAAGGCGACTGAGCTGAGCACGTGTCCCAGCCCGCAGAGCAGCGTGATGACGACAGTCTTTCGCACCGACCAGCCGCTCGCGCGGGACATGGCCACGAACGGCAGATAGTGATCCGGTCCAAGCAGGGTATGCACGAAGGCAACCGACGCGGAGGTGACATACAGCATGATAGCGCTGTCAATCATTCGCACCCTCGCTCAACTGACACGGCCAATCTACGCTTGACGGTGCCACTCTTGTAGCAATTCGCATACTCAAAACCGCTCCGCCGTAACGAGATCATCGTATTTTTCGCGTCGCCGGATCAGACGGGCCGCGCCGCCGTCCACCAACACTTCCGCCGCCCGCGGGCGGGAGTTGTATTGACTGCTCATTGTGAAGCCATAGGCCCCGGTCGAAAAGATGCAAACGAAATCGCCACGCGAAACCGGCGGCAGCCAACGGTCCTTGGCCAGAAAATCTCCGCTTTCGCACACCGGACCCACTATATCCACCAATACCGATCCGGCCAGGTGTACGTCGGCTCGTCGATCCGGCGGGATCGCGCCGTCCTTTGGTTCTACCGGCCAAGCGAAATGGAAAGAACCGTACAGCGCCGGGCGGATCAACTCCGTGATCGCGGCATCGACGATGATGAACTGCCGATCGCCGGAGGCTTTGGTGTAAAGCGTTCGGGTGAGGAGGACTCCGGCGTTTGCGGCGATACTCCGGCCCGGTTCGAGCAGCACGGTGAGTCCGCGACCACGCAGCAACGGCACAATCCGCTCGGCGTAGGCCGACGCGGGAGGGGCCTCGCCGCCGTCGTAGTGCGCTCCGAATCCACCGCCGATATTGATCGCTTTTATGCGGTGGCCATCGCCACGCAGTTCGTCGATCAATGTAAGCCCTTTGCCGATCGACGCGACATACGGCTCGATGGTGTTGACCGGCGAGCCGATGTGCATGTGGATGCCGCACAGCTCCAGCCCCGGTCGACTATGAAAGTCTTTGAAAACTTGACGGGCGCGTTCCAGGTCCACGCCGAATTTCGTTTCGCGCTTTCCCGTGGTCGTGTACACATGCGTCTTCGGATCGACATCGGGATTCACTCGCAGAGCAACGCGGGCAACCTTACCCAGCTTGGCCGCAATCGTTGCAACATTGTCCAGTTCGGCCTCGGACTCTACGTTGAACCAGCCGATTCCGACCTCCAGCGCCGCACGGATTTCCGTGTCCGTCTTGCCGACACCTGCGAAGACGATCCGCGATGGGTCGGCATCGACCTCCAACGTGCGTTTCAACTCGCCCCCGCTGACCACGTCGAAGGCCGCGCCGCATTCTTTGAGAAGCCGTAATATCGAAAGATTGTGGCAACTCTTCACCGAGAAGCAGATCACCGCGTCCAGCGGAGCGAAGGCCAGGGCGAACCGATCGTAGTGGTCCAGCAGCGTCTTTTTCGAGTAAACGTACAGCGGCGTGCCGAACTGATCGGCGAGAGTCGGCAGATCGACGGACTCGCAATGGAGTACGCCGTCGTGGTATGAAAAGTGGTCCATCGCCTCGCGCCTCGCCCGTGGCAGGCTCCTCGAACGTGACTATACTAGCGGAAGCGTCGCGGGCTGCACGCGCGGGAGCGAGCCTTCTTGGATGAGACACCGGAAGTCATTCTGTACACCGATGGTGCGTGCAGCGGCAACCCCGGTCCCGGCGGTTGGGCTGCAATCCTCAAACATCCCCAAAGTCGCAAGCTGAAATCGCTTTCCGGCGGCGATCCCCATACGACCAACAACCGCATGGAGCTGACCGCCGCGATCGAAGGCCTGCGAAGCCTCAAGACCGACCGGCGCTACCGAGTCCACCTCATCAGCGACAGCGAGTACTTGATTTTCGGGCTGACGCAGTGGATCAACGGCTGGATCGCCAAGAACTGGCGGCGTGGCAAAAGCATCGCCTCTGAGCCGGTCAAGAACGTGGATTTATGGAAGACGCTGCACGAACTCGCCCAACGGCATGACATGAGCTATGAACACGTCGCCGCCCACACCGGCCATCCGGAAAACGAGGAGTGCGACCGCCTCGCCACCGAGGAGATCAAGGCCCTACGCCGCGCGGCCAAGGACGCAAAAATGCTGGATGAAGAAAAGTTCTAGCGGTCTGCGGTTCTTACCGAAGGCACTGCCCGGATGAGTTGTTCGACGGCGGAGTCAATCTCCCACTCCGTGGTGTGGCGTCCGACGCTGAAACGTACCGCGCCGAAGGCGATCTCCTCAGGAACGTTCATCGCGGCGAGCGTCGCCGACCGTTCCCTACGCCCGGAGTGACACGCAGTTCCGGTGCTGGCGCAGATTTCCAGACACGCGGAGAGAACGTCCGCTCCGATCCGACCGCGAAAGCCCACGCACAACGTGTTCGGCAAGCGGTTCGTCGGATGACCAAGGATAACCACTTGATCGCCAAGCGAATGCCTCAGCCCGTCGTAGAGTCGATCGCGTAACACGGACAATCGCGCGGTCCCTTCGTACTTCCGGGTGACTTCAGCGGCCGCTCCCAGCCCGACGATCAGCGCGGACGGCTCGGTGCCGGATCGGCGACCTTGCTGATGTCCGGCCCCGTGATGCAAGGCTTCGAGGGTGACGCCGCGGCGAATGTAAAGAGCGCCGATCCCTTGTGGGGCGTAGAGCTTGTGTCCCGCGACGGTGAGGAAATCCACCCCCAGCCGATCGACGCGCGTTTCAATCTTTCCGCACGATTGGGCGGCGTCGGTGAACATGAACACGCCTCCCTCGCGGGCGATTTCCGCGATCTCGGCGATCGGCTGGATCGTGCCCACCTCGTTGTTGGCGTGCATGATGGAGATCAGGATGGTGTCGTGCCGGACCTCGTGAGCGATCGCCTTGGGATCGACGCGGCCGTTGGAGTCCACCTCCAAGTACGTGATTTCGTACCCCTGCTGCTCTAAGAATCGGCAGGCGTTAAGCACGGCGGCGTGCTCGATGGCGGAGGTGATGATGTGTTTCCCGCGGTCACGAAGGGCGTACGCGACGCCCTTGATGACGTGGTTGCAGCCTTCGGTCCCACCGGAGTTGAAAATGATCTCCTCCGGAGTCGCCCCAAGAAGCTCGGCCACTTGCGCTCGTGCTTTTTCGATAGCCTCCCGGAGCGGTCGGCCCGCGGCGTGGGAACTCGATGGATTCCCGTAGCTTCGTCCCAAGTACGGCAGCATGGCCTCGCGAGCGGCGTCGTCCAACGGCGTCGAAGCGTTGTAATCGAGGTAAATCATTCGACCTTACCTGTGGGTGGTTCGTAGTTCGCCAAACGGCGGTCGGATGAACTACTCGCCGTAAGACTCAAGGGTCCTGCGGTTGCCGCACCCAGCGAACCGGCCGGCCGCGTAGTCCGATCATACCTTGAACCGACTGTTCCAGCGAATAGCCCTAATGGGATTTGTTCAACCGCGCGTCTGCTCCGGTCGATGCTTCGATGAAGGATCTTCGGTTTGCCTAGGGGGGCAGTAGCAGTGGCGTGATGGGATAATTGAGAGCGTCCAAGGAGTTCACCGATGACGATGGTCGACACGGATCAACTGGTTGATACGGTTCAGGGATTGAAGGAAGCGGCGACGAGCGCGCTGGCCAATGAATCGGCTGAAGACTTCGAGGCCTTCGAGCGATACCTCAACGAGGTCGATGCCTTCGTCCGCGAAACGCAGCAGTCCCTTTGGGCAGACGAAGCCCGCGCCACGCAACGCCGGCTGGAGAAGGGCGATCCCCTCAACACCCAAGACCGCGAACTACTCCGCGCCTTCCTCATCTCCGACGCTCAAAGCTACCTAGCCCATGAAAACAACTACAACGATTGGCTCAACGAACTAAGGCGGCTTGTGGACGACGTGTGTAAGCGGGTCAATACCGTGGGCCGCGAGACCATCGCCGACTTGCGTGGGGTGCTCAAGGACGCCATCCGACTGGTTCCTGACATCCGCAACTATCTCGACGAAAAGCGGCGGGTAGAGAAGTTCGAACATGCCCTGGGCACCCTCGACAAGTCGTCCCGGGATATGCTGGTCCGCGTCCTGCGGGAGCAACTGCGCAGTCCCAGCCGGTAAATCGTTACTGACAACGCCTCTCCATCCCCAAGGAGAGGGTCGAGGTGAGGGCCGCCTCCTGTCCACCGCCTATCACTGATTTGCTGTTTCCCACACGATCGGTTATCCTCCCGCCTCGTGTCCGCCGTTGGGGCGGATTGTTGCCCGTAACTCAACGAGGATGCCGATGCCACGACCGACCAAAGCGTTCAAACGCCAAAAGATCAACGCCGCCGCCGCCTGGAAAAAGGGTGAGCGGAAGGAAGCCTACGTGCTATGGGAAAAGGCCGCCAAGGGGATGCAGGAACATCTGGCCAAAAAGAAGAACAAGAACAAGCCGGCTGCCGACGCTGCAGCCCCCGCCGCTCCCGAAGCGACGGGCTGATACGGCTTGTCCAGAGGCGGGCCGTTACACTTTCGGGGACGAGCGGCTAGAATAATCCTCCTTGGCAACGTTAGGTGGAGTTCGCGTCCATGCGGTATCAGATCGTTTTGCGCCCGGAACCGGAGGGAGGGTATACCGTCTTCGTTCCAACCTTACCTGGTTGCATCACCTGGGGGAGGACACTGCGCCAAGCCCGAAAGATGGCTGCCGACGCCATCGGCGGATACATCGAGAGCTTGGCAAAACACGGCGAGCCTATCCCGGTCGACGATGATAACCTGACCGCCAACGTCGAGATCGAATTGCCTTCCGAGTATTCGCGTGTCTAAACGACCAGCGCTCACGTCGCGGAAGGTCTTGCAGCTTCTCAAGAACCACGGTTTCGTCGTGGATCATCAAACGGGAAGTCATCTTGTGCTACGCCATTCGAAGGACGGGCGTCGCGTTGTCGTTCCTGTCCACTCCAAGGACCTCCCGACAGGCACGCTCCACGCTATTCTCAAACAAGCCCAGATTCGTATGAACTAAGAGCCTCGATTGTCGCCTCACTCTGGTGGGTGGTCACTTGCCATCCGTTCTTCACCATGTGTAATGAACGGTGTATCGAATCGTTACTTCGCCGTCTTTGTCGATTTCGACAGGGAAGTGGATCGTCCGTGAATCGACCTTCTCGAATTCGTGCGTCTTCTTGGTGATCTGCCAGTTTGTCCAGCGGTAGAGGTTTTCCTTGACGATGACCTTGACCTTCTCTTCCTTGTGGTTGCGGACCTTGATCTCGATGGTCTCGTCCATCGTACGGCGGGCGGTGTCCACGGCGAAGTCGGTCTGTTTACGCTCCCCGACCACGTCGAAGGCGCTGCCCATCTTGATGAGCACTTCTTCGTCCTTGGGCGTGTGGTCGATGGTGTCCTCGCCGATGAACTCCAACGTCTCGTCGGCCGGGTCCAGCTTGCTCACGCGAATCCGCCCCGACGGCAGCGGCATGCCCATGCCGATCGCTTTTTCGTTCTTGAACTTAAGGTAGATGTCCACCTTGGGGTTGGACTGGATGCCGAAGTTGCGGTCGGTCATCGGGCTTCCATACGCCGGGTACCGTGAACCCAAGCCGTAATACAGCATTACCTTCTCACAGGGCACTTTTCGGGCCGTGGGGAATAGTTCGATCTGCTTGGTCGAGTTGTCCGGCAACGTCGTCGGCCGCCCCAGCGTGTAGAGGTGGTACTCGAAGAATGCCTTTTCCTCGAAGCCGGCATCGGCGCCGGCCATCGCCGGTTCCATCATCGCACTCTTTCTGTTCATCATTCGCGGCGGCGTCGGCTGCGGCGCGCGGTGCACATCGCCCGCGATCAGCTTGAGCTTGGCCTCGGGATAGGTCGCCCCGGATTGATTGATAATGCTCACCCAGGCCCCGATGTCGAGGACTCCGCTGTTGGCGTCCTTGCCCTCGGCGAAGACGATGTTGTAATCGGTCCACCAGGTCATGGCCTTGGTTTCGTAGGTCACCCGCGTGCGGTGGTCGCCCGGCTTTTCCGTGAAGATATCCCAAACCAGCGTCGGCTTGGTGATGAGTCCGCCGGGCAGCTCGGGGAACCGAACGTTGGAGTATCCGTTGATGACTTGTACGCCTCCATCGGCGCTTTTGAGCAACAATCCGCCGGCCGTACTGAGAAGCGTTCCCATAATCGTCTCGACCTTCTCCCCGTGAGCCTGTTCGACGGTGATCTGTCGGTCCAAGTAGCGTTGCATCAGCTTATCCGTGCTGACTAGGTCGAACTCGTAGTTCTGTTCGAGCACGTGCGTGCTGACGGGATCGGTGATCGAGGCGAAGGAAACCGTCGTCGGCTCGATCTCCGAGGCCACGTCGGTGAAGCGGATGGTGCTCCGCCCTTGGCCGAGCTTGATGGGGCGCTCCTGCTTGACGATGGCGTAGCCGGGAATCTGCTGTCGCCATTGCACCCCGTAGGTGGCCTGTTGCATCCCTGGTTGGTACATCTCCGGTGGAATCGACCCGGGCGTCGCGGTGCTATAAATCGTCAGGGCCGTCGACTCCTTGGCGTCGTCTGCGCCCCATGCGACCCCGGAGAGTGTTACGGCGACAAGGATGACGATGAGGTTCGTACGAAAGACCTGTGTGGAATTCATGATTATTTCCTATTCTGTTGTCCCATAAGCGATCTAGTTCGTGCCATGCGTTCCCATTCTTAATGTTTGACACCCATCCCGTCCAATGGTTCCAACATTCCGCAGGCGTGTCGCTCAGTCTGTGCCAAGGACGTTGCGCATCGAGTATAGCCCCGGGGGCTTTCCAATGATCCATGCAGTCGCGCGGAGCGCTCCCGCGGCGAACGTCTCCCGCGAATGGGCGGTGTGACGGATCGTAATCGTCTCACCCGGTCCGCTGAAGTGGATCTCGTGTTGCCCCACGACCTCGCCCATTCGCACCGCGTGTACGCCGATCTGGCCATTAGGCCGCTCACCGACCTGGCCATGACGACCGAAGATGACTGGGGTCGTATCCGAACCACGATCGCCAGCGAGCGGGTCCGCGCCCGGCCCGTCGCTTGCGCTCCGGGTTCGGATGGGCTGCGCCGCGACGATCTGTTCAACCATCGCTTTCGCCGTTCCACTTGGGGCGTCGAGTTTATGGCGATGATGTGTCTCGACGATCTCGACGTCGTACTCGTCGCCAAGCACGTTTGCAATTCTTCCGAGCACGTTCAACACGGCCTGCATGCCCACGCTAAAGTTCGCGGCCTTGACGATGGGAATGCTCCGGGCAACCTGCGCGATCCGCGAAAGCTGTGCCTCATCGTGACCCGTCGCCCCGATCACCATCGGAATCCGTCGCGTTTCGCACACTTCCAGCCATTGCATCGTGCCGGCGGAGTCGGTGAAGTCGATCAGTGCATCGCACACCGGAACGGGCTGCTGCGTGCCCAGGTCGATCGTAGCGGCGATCTCGAATCGCGGATCGTGCGAGGCAAGCTCCACCACGCATCGTCCCATCCGTCCCGCTGCACCGGCCAGCGCAATTCGGATCATGTCGGATTCCTAGGTGTCCAGCAGCTTCGCGATCGCCTCAATATCCGCCGCACAGCGTACGGGTGGATTAGCGTACGATCCCGCACCCGTGCCATCGCGCGACCCTCGATGATAATTCACGGTCACGTCCGGGTCTTTCAGTTGATGTCCCGTCAGAATGCATACCACCCGGTCCGACGGCGAGATGGCTCGTTCTTCGAGCAACAGTCGCAGGCCCGCGATGGACGCCCCGCTGGCCGGTTCGCATCCGTACCCATACGCGCCCACGAGGGCCTTGCCGTCAAGAATGGCTTCGTCGCTGACTTGCCGCACGACACCGTCCATCGCTTCCAGACTTCGCAATGCCCTAGGCAGGTTCACCGGTCGGCCGATCTCGATGGCGCTGGCGACGGTCTTCGCCCGTCGTCCTTCAGCCGACATGCGTGCATACCACGCCTCGACCCGTGTCCGATCCCACCGTCCGTTGTCGAAACGTATTTTCTCACGCTCATGGAGTTCGTAAAGCGTATTCGCCCCGACTGCGTTAATGACCGCCATTCGCGGGATGCGTTTCAGCAAGCCCAACTCGCGAAGCTCAATGAACGCCTTGCCGAAGGCGCTCGTATTACCAAGGTTTCCGCCCGGCACGATGACCCAATCGGGGACCTCCCAACCTAGTCCTTCGAGGACGCGGTACATGATCGTCTTCTGTCCTTCGATGCGGAAGGGGTTGACCGAGTTCATGAGGTACAGTCCGAGACGATCGGCGGCCTCTTGGACGAGCTTCATGCACTGGTCGAAGTCGCCGTCGATCTGGATGGTTTTCGCCCCGAAATCGAGGGCCTGGGCGAGTTTGCCGAACGCGATTTTATCGCCGCCCACAAACACCACGGCCTGCATCGAATGGCCGTTCGAGGAAGGCGTGTGTCGTGCGTACATGGCCATCGAGGCACTGGTGTTCCCCGTCGATGCGCACCCGATCCGCGATCGACCCAACCGCCGTGCCATTGTGAACGCGGCGGCCATGCCGTTGTCTTTGAAGCTGCCGCTGGGGTTGAACCCTTCGTACTGCAAGTACAAGCAGCCCGGCTTGACGCCGAGCTTTTTAGCGAGTTCATCCGCCTGTTGCAGTAGCGTTCGCCCCTCACCTATCGTCACAAGTTTTTCGATGGATTCAAAGGGCAGCAATTCCCGGAACCGCCACACCCCGCTGAAATCCGCCCGCGCTTCCGGTGATCGTCCCGGAGTTGGCCAACGCGATTCAAAGAACGAGAGCGACTTGGGGACCGTGCAACGGGACCAGTCGTAGCGGATATCGAGCAGCGCCCCACAGCGCCGACAAGCATAAAGCACTACGTCGAGGCCATAGGCCGCCCCGCAGTCAGGAGCCATGCACTGCTGAAAAGCGAGGTCGCTCATTACCGACATCGTCAGGTCATTGATGGGAAGATGCAACTGACGCATAGTCCATGTCGCCCATGAAGGGCGGCGTAGCGAACAATCGCGTTAGTTCACCGGGCAGTTGAATCGCGCTGCCGCCGGGTCTCTTCCTCGAGTATCCGACGTTCTTTCGGTGTGAGCGAGCCAAGTCCCGCGATGGAAACCTTCCGAAGCACGTCCTCAACGGCCCGCTGGTGTTCCTCACGTTGGCGGCGTTCTTTTTCGGCGCGGGAGGCGGTACGCCGTGTCTTACGTCGCTCGAAGAACCCCGGACGCCGCTCTCGACTCTCGCTCCGGCCAAGTGAGGTGTAGCCTCCGCTGAAGTCGTGCCCCCATTCGCCCATTTCCGAGTCCGGCTGCTCGCGCAGGCTGCGCCGCGTCTGCCAACAGGTGATGTATCCGAACACCGCGATCATCATCAGCAACCAGCTCTGCTCGGTGAACAACCCGAACAGGCCAACCACGATCGCCCCGACCATCCCCGTACCGGTAGCGATTTCGGTCGCGGCGCGATACCCCTTCCTCGGCCAGAGCCAGGCGTGGACCAGGCGACCGCCGTCAAACGGAAAGATCGGCAGCAAGTTCACAAGGAGGATAAAATAAGACATCCCATAGAAGCGCATCACCCACATCTGTCCCGTCGTCGGGATGATGGATTCATCGACGGGAGAAGTCGGATGAAGCGGGTTCCAGGGCACGGCGCCGAGGCTACCCGTCCACACGGCCAGCACGCCGGAGCAAACCGCGCAGAGAATCACGTTCACCATCGGCCCGGCGATCGTCGTGACCGCGTGGGCACGAGGATGGTGGGGGGGGTTGACCGACGCCAGCCCGCCCAGCGGCCAAAGGAGAATCTCATCGGCCTCACCGCCCACATAGCGTGCCCCGAAACAATGTCCGAATTCATGGAGCAGAACTACGGCGAATAGCATCGCGTACGTTCCGAATGCGTCCACGACGGCGCGACCCAGCGAAACGGATTCTCCCGAACCCGGTTTGGGCAACTCCATCCAAAGGAGAACGATCGCGCAAATGACGAACGAGACGTGGACCCGGACGTCAATCCCCCAGAGTCGCCCGGCCCGAAACGACCAGTTAATGGGGTTGTCGAGGGGTCTTTGCGTTGGAACCATGATCTTTACTTCCCCCCTTCCGAGCTGCAGGCTGGGATGTCATGGCCAAGCGGAGCGCCGCCATGCCGGCGTCCGGCGGACCCTCCCTTTTCGGTCGGCTCGTCTGACGCGCCAGGCTTGGGCATGCCACCATCTATCCACTATTTCCTTCTTGCGGCACTACAGTCGATCCGCGTGCCCGGCCTCCGTCTGGCGCTGCCGCTCGGTGGCGTCACGCAGTGCCCGCTTTTCTTCCTCCGTCAGGCTGTGGATGCCACCTTCGTAAACCTTCTTGAGAATCCGATCAACGGTCTGGGCATCGTCGCGTCGCTGGTCCACTCTAGCGCCGAAGTCGGAAGGCGCACGTTCCCGCGTCCTAGTCCGCCAACTTGATGCCCGCCATCCGACCCTGTCCCACCAAGTCTCTCCGCGGTATGCCCACCAGGCGCCGAAGAGCATCCCCGCAATATGGCAGGCGTCGCCCCCGGCGTTGGGTCCCTGATCCAGAAGATTCCAAATGTACCACGCACCGAACAGCAAGGCCGCCGTGCGAATTTTGATGGGGAAGAGAAAATAAATGAGCACCTCCGCATGGGGATAGCGGACCGCGCACGCTCCGAGCAATCCCAACACGCAACCCGACGCTCCGGCGGCCACTCCCTGCATGGGCAACCAGCCGATCAGCGTCAGGATCATGTAGAAGACCATCCCCAGCGTGCCGGCGATCAGGTAGATGAAGAAGAACCGCTTCGACCCCCAGTCTCGTTCCAGAGCCCGGCCGAGGAAGTGCAGCCCGAGCATGTTCATTAGGATGTGGCCAAACGACCAGTGCAGGTATTGCGCCGTGATGATCCGCCAGACTTGCCCCCGCATCACTAGGCTCGTCTTCATGGCGGAGAATTGAAAGACCGGACTGGTGATGATTTCTTCGCCGCGAAGCTCCGGGTACCGCGCCGCATTACGGTCGATGGTCATCTGACTGAGAATGAAGACGGCCACGTTGATCACTATCAACGTGGTGACGACGCTGCCGCCGAGCAGCGCAACCCGCCGGGTCGGCGGCCAGACCCGGCCACCACCCTGCGCGCCCCTTGCGTAATCTCGGTCTCGCCAACTCATGCGGCACGGATTGTCGATTGGAGATTGTCGATTGTCGATTGAGAGTTCGGCGATAGGTGATCAAATACCGGCCTAATCGATTCGCCGCAGGCGGACAAATCGACAATCGACAATTGGGCAGCCACCAGGGTCTCGGCTTCCGGCGTGATGTCACAGCCTCGCAAAATAGGTTCCCAACACCGCAATCGTTTTCCCGTCGCGCAATTCGCCGTTGACCAACCAGCGGCGGACGAGGTCCAATTCAACGACCTCCGCGACGATCCGTTCTCCGTGCTCTAACCGCTGGCCGACCGATGTCAGGTCCGTCGCCACGAACGCGAACATCCGCTCGGTCAGCACACCCGGCGAGGTGTAGAACTCCGTGAGCGGAGTCATCGTCCCCGCCCGATAGCCGGTTTCTTCCTCCAACTCCCGTCGGGCCGTCTCGATCGGGGACTCGTTCGGCTCCGCCGTCCCCGCGGGCAGCTCCCATAGCTCCTGCTCTATTGTGTAACGGAAGTTGCGGATCATCACGATGCGGTGTGCGTCGATGATGGGCAGAATCACCACCGCCCCGGGATGAACGACCACCTCGCGGGTGATCGATCGCCCGTCGGCCCCGGCGAACACCCGTCGTTCGACGCTAAATCGAGATGTCGAGAGAAGATGCTCTTGCATCCACATGCCCTAGCGCTTCGAAGCAACCTTGGCTGTCATATTCGTGTTTAGCTTCCCAGTGGGACGAAGGAGCAAACGTGGGGTTCGTGGAGCAAACCCTACGTGGTTTCATCGCGTGGGCAAGTCGTCATCCTCCTCATCATCTTCGTCGAGTTTCCAGCGGTCGGCCTCATTCACGTCGTCGATCTCCCGCTCCATGTGTTTGAACATCTTTTCTTGCAGCGGGGCGAAGCGGCGGTACATGTCCAGGGTGGCCTGGTGCGAGTGGGCGATGACGTTGAGCTGGAGGACCTGCCACTTCATCAAGCACTCCGGCTCCTTGATGGTCGAGAACGGGTCGCAGGTCAGGTGGGGCGAGCCGTCGGGGTTCTGTCGATAAAACTCACAGTCCTTGCAGCGCAACATGGTAGGGCGTCTCCTGGCTCACCGATCGGTCAGCCGGACCGAGGGGAACCACCTAATCCTAGCGGCCACCCGACCCCTTCACCAGTCTGCCACGGGATCTCGGCGCTGTGTAACCCTCATCCCGACCCTCTCCCCGCCACGGCGGATGTTAATGCTGGGAGGGAGAGGGGGATGCAAGTTTCCGTCGGCTGCATTTTTTCAAAATTTCTCGTGCGGCTCGGCCCGATATGTGAAAAAGTGAAATCCTAAATAAGTTCAGTTACCGACCCGTCCCCTCATGGGTCGGTTCCCCCAAGGCCCGGTCTACCCCACCGGGCCTCTTTGTTTGCTCGGTGCCAGTCGGATGATTTCGATTGTAAATACCGCCGATATAAAGCGTTACCGTAATCACTAACCGCAGGTGTCAAGTTGGATTATTTTTTATTACATCCTTGACAAGTTCCGGTGGAATGGACTATATTGGACCTTGTTCTGGGGGTTAACCAGGATAGGAGGCACGAGCAGGGGCAGCAACTCGGCGTATCAGCGATACAATTTGCCCCGTGTCTTTAGTCCGATGGTTCTATGAAGTTCGTGGCTGGATGGAGTGGAGAAGATAGATTGCATCTGCACCCTCTACGTTGCAGGCCGCGTGTCAAAGTTTTGACACGCGAATTACTCCACGCGAAGTTTTTCCGCTCGCGGCGACACGGAGCGTGTTCGTGCGGACGTTGCTGGAAGGCTTGCTGATGACGCGAGGGCATGTTGCCCTCGCGTTTTGCGTTATAGAAACGAGGCCACGACGATCATCGACCTGTGTGAGATGCTAGA
>JAGVHG010000165.1 GCA_020056715.1 Phycisphaerae bacterium
GCGGCTCCAGCAGGCGCGCCCCCGCAAAAGAAACCGATTACGACTGACGCCGGAATGACGCCGGCGCCGGTGGGGAGGTAGAGGCCATGTGGGTTGACAGGCGGGAGTTCTTATTCTGTAATGACTTACGATCAACGGGGCGTGGCGCAGTCCGGCTAGCGCGCCTGCTTTGGGAGCAGGAGGTCGCAGGTTCGAATCCTGTCGCCCCGATTCGCCGCTGGCGAATAGAGCAGGAGAGCACATGAGCAGGTGAGCAGTCGAGTAGAGAAAACCAGCCGCCAATCGAGGGCGTTACGGCGGTTTGACTTGCTCACCTGCGGTCACCTGCTCCACTGTTCACCTGCTCAAACCCACGCGTAAAGTAGGGCCGTCTTCAATCCTTGGCCCTTGCGGCAGCGATCGGCGCCGGGCACATGGGTGCGGAGTAGTGGTATGGGCAATCGGCAGTCAGGTGCTCAGAACCACGATGTGACGGGGCTGGTCAACCAGATGCTTTCTCGTGGTCTGGCAGCCCGGGCGACCGACGTACACTTCGAGCCTATCGACGACGGCTTGTTGGTTCGCGCCCGCATCGATGGCCAACTCGTTGATCTTGAACTTCTCCCGACAAACCTGTCCGAAAACGTTGTTTCGCGACTCAAGGTCATGGCATCGCTTCTCACCTATCGAGTCGACATCCCCCAGGAGGGAAGCCTTGTGTGGCAGGGTGATTCAGCGGAGCCCGCCGGTCACCCGGTTGACCTCCGTGTAGCAACTTTCCCCACCATCCGCGGGGAAAGAGCTGTGGTGCGCGTCTTCCATGTCTCCTCCGAGCTACGATCGCTCGACACACTTGGACTACACCCGGAACAAGTTTCACTTATCCGATTCGCCCTGGCTCAACCCGCCGGGTTCATCGTAGCGTCCGGGCCAGCGGGCAGCGGCAAAACCACGACTCTCTACGCAATGATCCGAGAGGTGCGAGATCAGTTCGCCGGTCGCAGCGTGCTTACGCTCGAGGATCCCGTCGAGCAGCGCCTCGACCGCATCACCCAGATCCAGATCAACCCGCACGGGGAACTAGGCTACGAACGGTGTATGAGATCATTGCTGCGCCAGGATCCGCAGGTGATCCTTCTGGGCGAGGTGCGCGACCGTCAGACCGCCGCGGTGGCCATTGAAGCGGCACTGACAGGGCATCTGATCCTCACGACGGCCCACAGCGGGGACCCGGCCGATACGATCGTCCGGTTCCTGGAAATGGGAATTCCGGCCTACCAGCTCACCAGCGTGCTGACGCTCGTCTGCTCCCAGCGCTTGTTGCGAAAAACCTGCCTAGAATGCTCCGGGGCGTCGAGTCGCGGTTGCGAAGCCTGTCTCGGTACAGGCTACGCCGGCCGGACCGCAGTCGCTCAGCTTGCACAGATCGACGAGCAGGCACGTACGTTGATCCTGCGTTGCGCGACCGCATCCGAGTTGCGCAGGGAACTGAAGAGACAAGGTCCAGACATGATCGATCGCGCCATGACGCTGGTGACGAGCGGCACAACGGACGAGTGCGAGGTTGCCCGCGTGCTCGGCCAACGTCCGTCCGCGTGACCTGACGGGTTTTTACTGAGCGCAACAAGGGGCAGTAGTATGAAACACTTCGAATACACCGCCCAGTGTAAAGGCGGCGCTGCGACCAGTGGGATGATGGAAGCGCCGGACGGCATCGAGGCCGTAAGAGAGCTTACCTCGATGGGCCTGTGCAACATTGATTTGCGCGCGGCGGATCGTCCTCCTTCGCAGCGCCCTCTCAGCAGCGATGACTTCATCTTCTTCAACGAACAGTTGGCTTCCCTTGCGAACACAGGAATGTGCCTGGACGCCGGCCTGCGGCAGCTCGGCAAAGACATCCAGTCTCGCCGACTCCGCAGCGTACTCGAGGCCGTCGCTGCCGACATCGAACGGGGCCAACCGCTCGGCGCGGCGGTTGAGAGACTTGCCCCGCAGTTGCCCGCACTCTACGCCCGCGTCGTTCGCGCCGGCGTGGAAACGGGTCAACTCGCGGCCACCTTGCTGAACCTTTCGAACCACTTGCGATTGGTGGCTGAAACGCGGCGTTTGATTGCCGAGGCCTTGACCTACCCTGCGATCGTGCTCGTGCTCGCCTTCGGTTTGCTCAGCATGGTCATCATGTTCATCGTGCCACAGTTTGCCGAGTCCTTCAGGGACTTTGACGTCCGCCTGCCGGCTCTCACCGAGGCGGCGATCGCGTTGGCCCGGGTCATGCCTCAGCTTCTCATTGGGCTCGGAATTGCTGTGATCGGCGTTACCCTGTCGTTCTTCCTGCTCCGGGCGACGCCTAGTGGTCGCCTCGTGCGGGAGCGCCTGATTTTGACCATCCCTGCGCTCGGCTCGCTCATCCGCAATTCGTTACGCGCTCGCTTCCTTCGGGCGATGGCCTTCGCAGTCAACAGCGGTCTCCCGCTGCCCGAAGCAGTTCGGCTGTCGGCCGGCGCCACGGCAAGCCCCGGGATGTCCAAGGAGGCGGAGCAAGTGGCCTCTCGAGTGGAAACCGGGGGCGGTGTCTGCGAGGCCTGTCAAGGCACGCGTTTGATCCCGCTGATGTTCGGATACGTCGTAGACATCAGCAGCGGCGACGGCAGCAATCTCCGGGACTCTTTGATTCATCTGTCGAAGGCCTATGAATCCCGTGCGGCAAATGGCCAAGCGTTCCTCCGCGCGTGGCTCGCACCCTTGGCTGTCCTGGGAGTGGGAATCGTCATCGGTTTGCTGATCGTGGCGTTGTTTATGCCGATGTTGTCGCTGATCCAGTCCGTCAGTAGCTAGTGGGGTTTGCTGCTTTGAACGCGTTGGAAGTCCTGCTACTAGTCGTTCTCGCCGTCGCAGTGGTTGTAATTCCACGGTGGCTGCCGGCGATCATGAGCACCATCGTCTGGGCGGCCTCCGGGGAACCGGGGAGCTTGATGCCCCGCGGAATAATGCTCAAAGGTACACGCGTCCGGCGAACAGTCGGGATTCAAGCCGTTGTCTCACGGCTGGCGCTGATCACACGACTAAATCTTCCGCTGGGGCCCGCCCTGGAAGCAGCCGCCCGGGGAGAAGCTCGAAGAATCCGGAGGGTGCTTCAAGAGATGAGCCGATCGATCACCGCTGGTCTGCAGGTATCGGCAGCGCTCGAAGCCGCTCTACCCGGGTGTCCGAAACAACTCGTAGTGACCCTGTGAAGAGCCGAGGAGTGCGGTCAACTAACTCAAGCGCTCGCCGATCAGGAGCGCGCCGTCGCAGCCACGACGGATATCCATCTGAGCTCGACGGCCCACACTCGACACGCGGTGGCTTACGCCACGTTCATGCTTCTGTTTGCCGGGGTCATGGTCTCGTGGATCATGATCTTTCTGATGCCCAAGTTTAAAGAGATTTTCTTGGACTTCGATACGCCGCTACCGAGAATCACGATAATCCTGATGGGCATTGCGTCGTGGTTTGCGGCGTGGGGTTGGTGGCTGTTGCTGATCGGTCTACTCCTCGGGCTTGGCGCCACGCTCATCTGCGCCTGCACGCATGTCGGCGACGAAACTGGTATCGTTACGCGATGGGTGGCCACCGTGCGGTGGGCGATGCCCATCACGCGGACCTTGGATTTCGGACTGGGCATGTCCAAGGCCATCCGCTCCATGGCGTTGGACATGCGCAGCGGCGCCCCCAGCACGTTCGCAACCACGCTTCCTTCCGTCGTGAGTCCCACGAATCTTTTGCGTCGCCGACTGACCGAGTTCGCCCGCAGCATTGCCCAGGGTGTTACCCCGCACGAAGCGGCGCGCCATGCAAAGCTCGGTGATGTCGTCGTTTGCGCCCTCCAGATGGTCGAACACGGCGAGGATCCCGAGCGGGTACTTGGCCACGCGGCCGAATACTATGAAGCGATCGCATACCGCTGGTGGCACGCACTGGCCGCGCTGAGCGGGCCTTTGGTGACCTTGGCGCTCGCCGGCATCGCCGGTTTCATTGCCCTCGCGCTGTTCCTGCCGCTGATTGCCCTCATCAATGCGGTGTCGGAGTCGATGTGATGGACCACCACCCACCCAAGCAGCCCCGTCGTTGCGGTGTGATTCTTACCGAGGCCTGTGTGTCGATCATGCTCGTAGGACTCGTCCTCACGATGGTCTCACTGATGTTGACGCAACACGCCCGATCGACCGATTATTTTCTGAACTATCGCCGCGCGCAACTGGCCGCGGAGTCCTGCGTGGAGCGGATGCGCGCGGGTGTACTCGAGGTCGCCGATGCCGCTTTCATCGATGAAGCCGGCGTTGCCTACGAGATCCGGGTCGCCGATGCTGACGGGCCGTGGCGACCGTTGCGGCGCGTCAGCGCCACGGCGAGCATCGTAGGCAGCCACGGACGCATCGCCCGCTATCAGCTCAACACTTATGTGCCGCCGGCACGATCGCCGGCAGGGGGTGGCCGATGACTCGTCGGAGACGGGCTGTTCTCCTGGTGGAGATGCTCACCGTCCTTTTTATGATGTCGATCGGTGGATCTCTGATGACCATCGGGCTTGCTTCCATCATGCGTAGCCAAAGACGTGTGGCGGATCTCGACAATCGATACGCGATGACGAACGATTTCCTTCGGTGCGTCTTCCGCGACGTGAGGAGAGCGACAACCGCAAGCTTGCACGAGGGCGACGGGGCGGAGTTGCAACAAGTTCTGGTCGTCGGAGAGTTTCCGCGGCAGGTTTCGTATCGGTTCTACAAGCAATACGTCGAGCGAACCGGGTTTGAAGGCGATTCCCAAGCCGCCAAGTTGTGGAGTCCGATGACTGCCAACCCCGGCGTCACTCCCGTCCAGTCAGATGTCGGAACCGCTCTCGTAGACGTGACGGTTTTCTGGGGTAGAACCGACGCGAAGGACCCTGAGCCGAATCGCCGCTTCGATCTGGCGGTGCGCTGTGCCGGTGAGCTTGACCATGATGACAACTGAGCGGGATCGGGTCAGACGGGACTACCGCCGCGCCGGCGCGCGCCGAGGAGCGGTCTTGCTTTTTGTTCTTTTCTTTATTGTCCTGGCGACTGCGCTGGCCGTTCTGCTAACCGCCAATTCCGTGCGACTCGTGCGAACAACCAGAAACGAACACGAATCGATGCTGCTGCGGCAGCTCACGGACAGCGCTCGAGCGTGGGTGGGAGCACATGGCGGCCCTCATGCCGACACGCCGGTGACCCTCGATGGGAAGGACATCCTGTTCGAGGGCTCTGCCGGTGAAGTTAAGATCAACGTTGATGGGCAGTTTCCAAACGTGATCGTTATTCGCGCCCAGTTGACATTCACCGGCCGACAAGTCGTGCGGACGACCCGATGGACGCCTCCCCCGTGAAAGACGTCATTTCGCCTCATGCTTCGCCTTCCACTCGGCCGCGGAAGCGGCGTTGGTTGTTGCCGGCCTTGCGGACGCCCTTACCGCCGGAGTGTCGATAGCCGTCGGTGCAGTCGATGATGGCCACGCCTTCGCCACCCTCGAACGATGACGAACGATCGCCGGGTTGCGGGGCTGGAAGACCCCTCTCACCTTCGAGGGGAGTACACTGATGAGGGGGAAGCACGATGATACGCTATGAGTGTGATCGATGCGGCGTGCCGTTGGGGGCCAATGATCCGCGGCGATTCATCGTCAAGCTGGAAGTCTACGCCGCCGCCGGACACATGGACCTCGTCCTCGACCCCCACGCCGATCCCCAGCGTGAGATGGATGAGATCATGAGAAGCCTATCCGTGGCAGACCCGGATGAGGTCGAGGACCAGACCTACCGCTGCCTGCGTTTCAACGTTTGCGATACCTGTCGGCGGAACCTGTTGGCCAACCCGCTGCGGACGTAACTGCGTAGCCCGCAAAACCCCTTGTCAAGCGTCAATTATCCGTGCCTGCCCTGGCGGTTCCAACCATCACGGCCCCCTTGCGGGGCTTCACTGGGCAGAGGACTCGCACCTCCAACACGCATCTGAAAATTCCTGGCAAACAACAAAGACGGGGGTGGGCAAAACCGCCCACCCCCGTCGTAGGGTCGTACAACCGAGACTACCTTCGCACGCTACGGCTTACATCTTCCGCAACGGTCGCGGCACAAGGGAGTGCCGCACGAGCCGCCGAGCGGGCAGTGCGTGTTGTTGATACACGGCTGGCCGTCGTTGGTTCCGCCGGTACACGTCTTCACGCACATCCCGGCGCAACCCGTACACGACCCGCCGCACGTCACCGTCGACGGACACACGCAAGGTCCGCTGAACGGATAC
>JAGVHG010000133.1 GCA_020056715.1 Phycisphaerae bacterium
ACGCTCGCGGGCGACAGGTTGTCGGTCGAGAGGTTGCACCGCTCGATCGCAGCTTTTATCAGTTTCCTCCGGTCGTCGCGATCGAAAATGGTGAAGTTTTGCGGCACGCCCGCGCGGTCGTGGTGCCATCGCAAGAGCTTGGCGCATAGAGCGTGAAAGGTGCAGACGGTCATCCCCTCTCCGACGGCGAGGGCGTCGATCCGCTCGCGCATTTCCTTGGCTGCTTTGTTGGTGAATGTGATCGCCAAGATGTGGTATGGCTCGGTGACCGTGCAGGCCAGATGCGCCGCGCGACGGGTAATGACCCGCGTCTTACCGCTACCCGGTCCGGCCAGGATCAGCAGCGGCCCGTCGGTATGCGCGACGGCCTCACGCTGCGGCCCGCTCAAGTCCGCAAACAGCCGTTCAACGTTCGCCTCCGTGCCGCTTTGCATCGTGGACTTGTATACTGGTTACGTTTGCAACGGACAAGCCGAACCTCGACAACGGACGATATTCTGGTAGAATGGACCCGCCCGAATATGGGCAAGGAGTCGGATATGGATTGGCGGCAGCGTATCGAGGTGAACCCACAGATCCTCGTGGGCAAGCCGATCATCAAGGGGACGCGCATAAGCGTTGAGCTAGTGGTTGACCTGCTGGCTCGGGGTTACAACGCGGCACAGATTGTGCAGCAGTATGACCACTTGACGGCGGAGGACATTCAGGCATGTCTGGCGTACGCGAGCGACGTACTTAGCTCGGAAAAAGTATACGCCGTACCGACCGCGTGAGGCAAACCCATGCGAATTCTGGCAAACGAAAACTTTCCAGGACCGGTTGTACGCGCCTTGCGTGAACTGGGACACGATGTCCTTTGGGTAAAGGAAATAATGTGCGGCGCCAGTGACGTTGAAGTACTGTCGCGCGCTCAGGCCGAGCGCCGCATCCTGACAACGTTCGATCGAGATTTTGGCGAGCTTGCCTTTCGATTCGGGCTTCCCGCCGAATGCGGCATCATCTTTTTTCGGCTGCGCGGAACCAGTCCGGAGACCGACAACTCACGGACGATCGCTGCCCTGACAAGCCGCACTGACTGGGCGGGACATTTCGCCGTCGTGCAAGATGATCGGATTCGCCTCCGCCCCCTACCGGTGACAGGATGGCGTTAGGAATTGGGCTGCGTCTGGGTCCCTACGAAATCCTCTCGCCCCTCGGCGCGGGCGGGATGGGGGAGGTCTATCGCGCGCGGGATACACGGCTGGATCGTGAGGTGGCGATCAAGGTGCTGCCGGAGCGTCTGGCGAATGACGCCGACACCATGACCGCCATTCTCGGCCCGAGAATCGGTGCGTGGACAACGCGACCGCCCATTGACCGTTCCGCCTTGGCGGTCCATCATGCAACGACCTGAGTTCGCTTGACGTCGTCGTATGATATTCGTCCCGAATTCGAGGATAGTCGAATGGAGAAATCCAGAGAACCCTGGCAGCAGCGCTATGCCGACAAGGTCACTTCAGCCGAACGCGCCGTGGGCCGGGTGCGGCACGGACAGCGCGTGTTCTTGGGCTCGGGGGCAGGCGAGCCGCAGTCGCTCCTGGAAGCCCTCTCCTCCCGAACCGATTTGAACGATACGGAGATCGTGCACATTCTGACCCTTGGCGTCGCCACCTACGCCGAACCGCGGTTCGGCGATCGCTTTCGTCACAACGCGTACTTCATCGGGCCTAACGTGCGGCAGGCCATCGCCGAGGGACGCGCGGATTATACACCCATCTTTCTGTCGGAAATCCCAGCTCTTTTTCGCACCGGGCGAGTGATTATTGATGTGGCGCTGATCGCCGTCAGCCTGCCGGACGAACATGGCTACTGTAGCTACGGCGTTTCCACGGATATCGTCAAGGCCGCAACTGAGTCGGCCCATTTAGTCATCGCCGAGGTCAATGCTCAAATGCCTCGAGCGTTGGGTGACTGCTTTATCCATGTGAGGGATATCGACTTCCTAGTCGCAAGCGATCGCCCCATCCTCGAGACCCAGCATGGTGAGCCGGATGAGCTAGCCCGTCGGATCGCGCGGCACATCGCCAACCTGATCGAGGATGGAGCCACGTTGCAACTCGGCATCGGCACCATTCCGGACGCCGTGCTCCCCTATTTGAGCGAATTCAAGAACTTGGGCATCCATACGGAGATGTTCAGCGACGGCCTCATCCCGCTCATCGAGAAGGGCGTGGTGACCAACTCGGAGAAGACGTTACACCGTGGCAAGATTGTGGCGACGTTCATCATGGGTTCGCGGAAGCTGTATGACTTTGTGGACAATAACCCCCTCGTTGAATTTCATCCGACGGAATACGTAAATGACCCGTTCATCATCGCGCAGAACGACAAAATGATCTCCATCAATGCCGCGATCGAGGTGGACGTCACCGGCCAGGTCTGCGCGGACTCGCTGGGAACGCTCTTCTACAGCGGCATCGGCGGACAGGTGGATTTCACTCGCGGCGCGGCACGATCCAAGAACGGAAAACCCGTCATCGCCCTCCCGTCAACGGCGGAGAACGAAACGATCTCCCGTATCGTGCCCCAGCTCAAGCCCGGGGCCGGGGTGGTGACCAGCCGCGGCGATGTGCACTATGTCGTGACCGAGTACGGAGCGGCCTATTTGCACGGGAAGACCATCCGTGAACGGGCGATGGCCCTCATCCAGATCGCCCATCCCAAGTTTCGTCCCTGGCTTTTTGCCGAGGCCAAGGCACGGCACCTGGTCTATGCCGATCAAATCGAGATGCCCATCCAGACTCCCGTATATCCTGACGAATTGGAACAATGGATCGAGCTAAAAGACGGATCACGCGCCTTCATGCGGCCGCTTAAGCTCACCGACGAGTCGTTGGTCAAGGATTTGTTTTACAAGATGTCGGCGGATTCGATTCACTACCGCTTCTTCCAAATCCTCAAGACCATGCCCCATGAGAAGCTGCAAAAACTCCTCACCGTGGACTATGGCGCGGACATGGCCCTCGTGGTGCTTCAAGACTCGTCGGAGGGTACGCCGATCCTGGCCGTCGCCCATTACCACACGTACCAGCAGACGAATTTCGCCGAGGCGGCTTTCCTGGTCCGCGACGATTGGCAGGGCAAGGGGATCGGCACGGCCCTGTTGAACGGGCTTGTCGACGCCGCCCGACGCAACGGCATCGCCGGCTTCACGGCCGAGGTGCTGCTTGCCAACCACGGCATGTTGCGAGTTTTCCATAAGTGCGGATACGCGGTGGAAAGCCACCTCCAAGACGGCGTGTACAGCCTGCGAATCCCGTTCGCAAAACGCAAACCTGTTCGCACCATCCCGGCCCTGAAATCTTAAATCTCAAATCCCCCCGCCCCGATTGCGCCCTTCGCCCCTCTGTCGCTTCGTGCCTCATTTCGACTTTTTGACTTTTTGACGTTTTTACGTTTCTTCCGCCCCTTCAACCCTTCTAACTCTTCAACCCTCCAACCCCAATCCCGTGCCAGCCTTATCTCCGCCCGGAGGGCGCACGAAGGTTGCCAGGGACTTCCAGTCCCTGGAAGGCGAGTTCTCAAAAAACTCCCCCTCGCCCTGTTCGGGCGAGGCCCGTCGGACGACCACGATTCAACAGAGGGCAACAACAAGGATTCGAGGCTAAATAGTTGGCGGCGGCTGGAAAGAGTGTGTGGCTGCGGCGTGCAGGGAGTTTATCGCGACGGTACGCGAAGTCCTACGCTAGAAAACAATGTGTCGAGCCGGTCTCGCTTGACCCACGAGAGTTGGTTCATCGGGTCTTAATGCGGACACTTTAGGATTCGACCACTTCGACCATGAGCTCGACCTCGACGGCGGCGTTGAGCGGAAGTTCCGCGGCGCCGACGGCGGAGCGTGCGTGGCGACCGGCGTCGCCGAAGATTTTGACGAGAAGGTCACTGGCCCCGTTGGCGACTTTGGGCTGCTCGGTGAAACCGGGACTGCTGGCCACGTATACACAAACGCGAACAACTTTGATGATGTTGTCCAGCCCGCCGACGAGTTGGGCGATTGCGGCCAGCCCGTTCAGAGCGGCGATGGCCGCACCGTCGGCGGCATTCACCAGAGAAACATCATTGGGCACCTTACCGGCCCAGACGAGCTTACCATCGCGGAACGGGATTTGGCCGCTGGTAAAAGCGTATCTGCCGCTGCGCACCGCGGGCACATAATTAGCAACCGGGGCCGCAACGTTGGGCAGCTTGAGTCCCAGGTCTGAAAGCCTCTTACTCGGGAGCATCAACGAACTCCGTAGAATCAAACTCCGCCGCCAACAATGGATCACTCTCTTCGGGTTCCTCTGCAACGTCTGCGGTCACCTCATAGGCGAACGGCGCCGGCGCGGCGGTGGATTCAGCGTCGAGCTTATCGACAATGTCCTCTACGCGATCAAGCGGCGTCGGATCGAGCAGACGGATCAGGATCGGTCCGAATGGGCGATCCTGAATCGCGCGGATGCGTCGCTGGCGGATCAGTTCGAGCAGGGCTAGGAACAACCCGATCATTTCCGCCCGCGTGCGCCCGGTGAAGATTTCCTCGAATCCCTGTGAGCCGCCGGCCCGTTGGATGGAATCGAGAATGTCCTCGGCGTGCAGGGCGATGGGCGTGTCGTCGACGCCGACCTGGTGGACGCCGCCGGTTTTGCCGATCTGGGTCAGCAATCGGTTGAAGGCCTCGAACAAGTCCCAGATGTCGAGGTTTTCTATCGCGGTCTCGTCGGTGTTGCTTTCCGGGAGCGTCGGACGGCGTTCATGCCGCAGGGCGCGCTCGGCCGCCGCTTCCTCCAACGATCGGGCCGCGTCCTTGAACTTTTTGTACTCCAACAACTGCCGGACGAGTTCCAATCGCGGATCGCCGATCTCGTCGTCGAGTTGCTCCTCCGGCGGCCGCGGAAGAAGGGTTCTCGACTTGATCTCCATCAACGTCGCGGCCAACACCAGAAACTCGCTTACGATCTCCGGATCGAGCTGCTTGAGGAGGTCCACGTACGCAAGGTATTGCTTCGTAATTCGAGCAATCGGTATGTCGTAGATGTCGATCTCGTCTCGCCGGATCAAGAAGAGAAGCAGATCGAGCGGGCCGTTGTAGATGTCGAGGGCGACGCGATAGTCGGTCATCCGTGCGTCCCTTTCGCGGTCACAATGCCGCAGGCATCGCGAACGTCGGCCATGACCTCTCGCGCCACAGCACGAGCACGGCGACCGGCGGTCGTCAAGACATCTTCGACGTAATCAGGATCGGCGGCAAGTTTTGTACGTCGCACGCGGGCCGGACCCAGCACGCGCTCCACGACTTCTGCCAGAAGCGTCTTGGCCTCGCCGTAACCCATGCCGCCGCGAGTATATCGCTCGCGAAGCGCGGCGACCTCTTCCGGCAAGCCCATCAGCCTGTAAAGAGCGAAGACACTGCATGTCTCGGGGTCTTTGGGGTCTGCGACGGGCTTGCTGTCGGTCTTGATGCTCATGATTCGCTTCTTGGTGTCCGCTGGCGGATCGAAGAGGTTGATGGCATTGCCGTAACTCTTGGACATCTTCTGCCCATCGATGCCGGGAACGACGAGGGCATCGTTGAGCTTGGGCTCGGGGCGTTTAAGCACCTCACGTCCAAACGTGGTGTTGAAGTGCACGGCCATGTCCTGGGCCATCTCAATGTGCTGGACCTGGTCCTTACCGACCGGGACAAGGTCGCTTCGGTAGATGAGAATGTCGGCGGCCATCAGCAGCGGATAGCTGAACAACCCCATCGACGCGGGAATGTCCTTGGCCACTTTGTCCTTGTACGAGGTCGCCCGTTCGAGAAGGCCCTTGCCGGTAACGGTGGAGAGAATCCACGCCAATTCGGTCACCTCGGGCACGTCGCTTTGGCGGAAGAGGTTGACCTTGTTTGGGTCTAAACCGAGAGCGAGATAATCGAGGGCCACGTCGTGCGTGTATTGCCGCAGCAACGGTGGATCCTGCACTGTGGTCAGCGAGTGATAGTTGGCGATGAAGAAGAAGCACTCGTGCTCATTCTGCAACTCAATGTGCTGCTTCATGGCCCCCAGGTAGTTGCCCAGGTGCAGCCTGCCGCTGGATTGAATGCCGGAAAGAACACGCATGTCAGCTACTTCTCAGGCAAGCGTCGTGGTCCGATGCGACCATGTCAAGCGCGCCATTCGTTTTCGGGGATCTCGGCAGTATTGAGAATGCTTCGCAGGGTACCAAGAGGCAATTGGCGGCCACGATGATCCGGAACGATGACCTGCAATGCAAGCGATTCGTTGCGCCACTTGCGGTGGCTGCCCTTCTGCGAAATGAGTTGAAACCCGTGGCGGCGGAGGATCACTTCGAGTTCGCGCGCGGTCATGCGGCGAATGCGTTCGCCCATTACATGACGACCTCTCGGGTAACCGCGCCAGGCTGTAGTTCGACGGGATCGGGTTGCAAGTAAAGCTCGATCGCCTCACGGATGTTGATGAGGGCTTCGGCTTCGGTTTCGCCGGCAGAAGCGCAGCCGGGAAGCTCCGGGCACCATACGGCCCAGTCGCCGGTTTCGGGATCGGGTTCGAGGATTACACGCCACTTCATGTCAGTACGCTCCCACGAGAAGTTTCACGATCAAGCATATCACCTTCGATTGTTATTTGCAACGCCGCCATCCCGCCGGTATACACACCGCGTGGGAGCAGTCGCATGAAGATCATCCGTAAACCAAGCGTCTACCTCGTCGGGCGGCAAACGCTGGACGATTCGGAGATCGCGCGGTTCCTGGCCGATCATAACGTCGTCGGTTGGAGCACGGACACGCCGAACGCGGCGGAGGCGCTGCCCGAGTTCGCGGGGCGGCTTTGCTACATGAGCTTCGCCAAGCCCCGTCCCGGCGGCAACAAGACCTACCTGGGCCACATCAAGGAAGTCGGCCACGGCAGCGTTCTTGAGCACACTGTGTGGAACTTCATCATCACCGGCGTCTCTCGATCGTTCACCCATGAGCTGGTGCGACATCGAGCCGGCTTTGGATACTCGCAGCTCTCGCAACGCTACGTCGATGAATCTGTGGCCGACTTCGTGGAGCCGGATTGCATCGCCGATGATCCGAAGCTGCACGAGGCGTGGCGCACGGCCGTCGAGCACGCTCAAGAGGCGTACATCAAGCTGGTCGAAGGCTTGCAGGCCAAGTTCGCCTCGATCGAAGACAAGACGCTTCGCCGGAAACTGGCCCGGCAAGCGGCCCGATCGGTCCTGCCCAACGCCACGGAAACCAAAATCTTCGTCACCGCCAACGCCCGTGCGTGGCGGCATTTCATCGAGCTTCGATGCAACGAGCATGCGGAGACGGAAATCCGCATCGTCGCGGCCAAAATCCTCGAAGTCCTCCAGCACGAAGCGCCGAACCTCTTCGGCGACTACGAGTTCATCGCCCTACCCGACGGAACTCGCGCCGCACGGACTACGTTTCACAAAGTGTAAGCCCACCGAAGCAGCCACACGCGTCCGAAAAAAATGCAAACATTGCCGGCAGCGTCCCTTGGGTCCACGCCCATTTTCCTGTACCATTGTCGGTTGAGCCGATGATCCCAGGGGCGGGTTGCCCCCACGGACGTTCGGCAGGACAGGTTTGGTTGGAGACGTGCGCCGTCACGTCGGATGTAGGAGGACGTATGTTGGGTATCAAGAAAGAAATAGAGCCGCAGCACGGCGACGACGGTTGGATCGGTCCCGCGCCCTCGATTAAAACCGAGCTTCCCGGTCCCAACGCCAAGGCGTTGATGGAACGCGATGAGAAGTATAGCTCCCCGTCGTACACGCGCGACGTGCCCTTGGTCGTCCGCCGGGCGATTGGATCGGTGGTCGAGGACGTGGACGGGAATCGGTTTCTCGACTTCGCCGCGGGGATCGCGGTGTGCGCGACGGGTCACTGCCATCCGAAAGTCGTCGCGGCCATCGAGCACCAGGCCAGGAACCTCATCCACATTTGCGGCAGCGACTTCTACTACCCACCCATGGTCGAGTTGATGGAGAAGCTGGCGACGATCGCGCCGGGTACGGAACCCAAGCGCGTGCTGCTTACCAACAGCGGGGCCGAAGCCGTAGAGGCGGCGTTCAAAGTCGCACGACATCATACCAATCGCAAATGGGTCATCGCTTTTCACGGAGCGTTCCACGGGCGGACCATGGGCGCCCTTTCGCTTACGAGTTCCAAGGCGCGGCAGAAGGAGCGCTTCGGGCCGCTCGTCCCGATGGTGGCTCACGTGCCCTATGGCGACGTGGAGCGGATCGAGAACGAGCTGTTCAAGCGGCAGATGTCGCCCAACGAAGTCGCGGCGATTTTCGTCGAGCCGATCCAGGGAGAGGGCGGATACATCCTGCCGCCGCCGACGTTTTTGCCGGACTTGCGGGCGTTGTGCGACAAATACGACATCCTTTTGGTGTGCGACGAAATCCAATCCGGAGCGGGTCGGACGGGGAAATGGTTCGCATTTGAGCACTTCGGAATCATTCCCGACCTGATCCTCATGGCCAAGGGACTTGCCAGCGGAATGCCGCTGGGGGCGGTGATCGCCAATGCGAAGATCATGGATTGGCCGCCGGGGGCGCAGGGTAGCACGTTCGGAGGCAACCCGGTCTGTTGCGCCGCGGCCATCGCCACCTTGGAATTGATCGAGAACGGCTACATGGCCAACGCCGCAAAGCTTGGAAAGCGCGTGCTGGCCGAATTGAGCGAGATCGCCGAACGACGAAAGTTTTTGACCGGCGTCCGCGGACTGGGACTGATGTGCGGGATCGACGTGGTGAATCGCAAAACGGGCAAGGGCGATCCCAAGCTCCGCGAGAAGTTGCTGCGAACGACGTTTGAGCGCGGACTCATTCTGCTGCCCTGCGGAGAAAACGGCATCCGCTTCTGCCCACCGCTGTGCATTAACGAAACGCAACTCGACGTCGGACTGAAGCTCTTCGATGAAAGCGCGGCTATGGTCGGTTAAGCAAATGTCGGATGTCGGAAGTGCGATGTCGGACGTGAAAATATTCGGATGCGTGCTAGCTGGTTTACATCCGACATCCACCATCTCACATCCGCCATCGGCTTGGCGCTGTGGAGTAGCCCGTCCATTCCTTGGAGTGGGTAATCCATTCCCAGGCGGGGACGGTCCGCTCCCAGGGCCGAAATGCCGTTTTTGGTCGAAAACCGCGTTTTCCGGGGCGTGGAGCCGGTAGACCGGCTTGCCGGTGGTTGTGGGATGGAAAACGCCGAAATCAGAACCGCGACAGGCATGGAGCGGTCAAACGGTCGTGAGCGAACAGGGATGACCGCTCGTTGGCACTCGCGGTTCTGATCACGGTTCAGTGGTGGAAACGGGTCCGCTCGAAACCATGTGCCGTCGCCCGCACTCCGGGCATTGGTCACCGGTAAGGCCGATCAGCAGGTACCCGCAATGGATACATGCGACCGGGTGCGGCGGACGGCCCACGCGACGAACTAGCCGAAGCATCGCCACCCTCACCCCAACCCTCTCCCTGGGAGGGAGAGGGGGTTCCTAACGCCGGTTGTTGACCGGGGCCGGGCGGCGGAGCTTGATCTTCATGTCACGCCGGGGGCTTTTGTTGCCTTCGAGGACTTTGGTCGCCTTCTTGATGTCCGGGACTTTCAGCACCACCACGGTCTTGCCGCCCACTGCGCCGCCGGTGCAATACATATAGCTGACGGCAATGTGCGAGTCGGCCAAGCGCTCGCAAAGGTCGGCCGCGGCGCCGGGTCGGTTCGACAGCGTGACCGCGAGAACGTCCGTCTCGGCCATGGGGATGTTCAGCCGGCTCAGGACGGGCCTGGCCGCGGCGGGATCATCCACGACCATTCGCAGGACCCCGTGCTCCATCGAATCCATCATGGCGATGTTGGTCATGTTGACCTTGGCCTTGGCCAGCTCGCGGAAGATTTGCGACAGGACGCCCGGCTTATTGACCAGGAAAATGGAAAACTGCACACATTTTTCCATCGGATTCTCCATTGTTGAGTGACACGGATCTGGCGCGATCTCGCCCCTTGCAAACAAGGTTTAGCACGCCGGTTCATTACATTCCAGCCGGACGGTACGGTCCCATCGCCGCTCGGACGGCTACAGTATAGTCGGTCGCCGCCTGTGCGGAAAGGTGTCCGGGCAGACCAGGCTTCGCGGATCATAGGTTCTTCAACCGCTGTTCCTTGTCGTACGTCTGCAAGCCCTCGATGAGCTGATCCAGGTCGCCTTGCATAATCCGGTCGAGGCAATAGAGATCGAGATTTATGCGATGGTCCGTCAGACGATTTTGCGGGAAGTTGTAGGTGCGGATGCGCTGCGAGCGGTCGCCGCTGCCGATCATCGATTTTCGGGCGCTGTCGCGTTGGGTGTTGACCGTCTGCTGCTGGGCGTCGAACAAGCGGGTCAGCATGATCCGTCGGGCCTTGGCGCGGTTCTTGTGCTGGCTCTTCTCGTCACGCATGGAGACGGTGATGCCGGTGGCCTTGTGCATCAGGCGGATCGCCGAGGACACCTTGTTGACGTTCTGCCCGCCGGGCCCGCCGGCGCGGGAGATGAACTCCTCAACATCCTGATCCCAGTTGACCTCGATGTTGATTTCTTCCGGCTCCGGCAACACGGCCACGGTCGCGGCGGAGGTGTGAATGCGGCCTTGGGCTTCGGTCTGCGGTACACGTTGCACGCGGTGCCCGCCGCCCTCGTAGCCCAGCAACCGATACACCTCCGGCCCTTTCACGCTCATGGTGACGTCCTTTAAGCCGCCCAATTCCGATCCGCTCTGGTCGAGGACTTCCACGGAAAAACGCTTTTTTTCGCAATACCGCAAATACATCTCGTACAGGTCGCGAGCAAAGAGGGCGGCCTCGTCGCCGCCCGTACCCGCGCGGATTTCCAGGATGATCGAGCTAATGGCCGCGTCGTCGTCGCTGACCATCGACGATTTCAGCTCTTCGAGCATCGAGTCGTGCTTCGCCTGTAACTCCTCGACTTCCGATTCGGCAAGCTCACGCAGATCGCGGTCCTGACTGCGGTCGTCGATGATGGCCTTGGTTTGTTGAAGCTCGGTGCGCACCTTGCGGAACTTTCGGTAGGGATCCACAAGACGGCGCATGCGTCCAAGCTCTTTGGTGATGACGATGGTCTTGGCGGAATTGGAGGCGACGGCCGGATCGCCAAGCTCCTCGTGAAGCGCGTCAAACCGGTCGCTCAACTCTTGCAGCTTGGCGATCAGCCGATCGTCGATCTCTTGTTGGACTTCTTGCACCATGTTCTGCTTGTTCCCGAGCCGCGGGCTTTAGCCAGCGCGACCCTGCCCAACTCCATCGGACAAACCACACCCCCGTCCGCAACGAATCAGCGCACAGAGTTCCGAAAAAGAACCACGCGCAGGACCGATCGCTCGGCCGCCGCGCGTGGTTGCTAATGCCGTACGTACCTAACCGCGAGTAGTCTTGGCGGTCTTTTTCTTTTCCGGCTTGGCGAAGTAATCGCTGCCGAACTTCTTGGTAAACCGATCGACCCGACCCAGCGTGTCAATGTATTTTGCCCCGCCGCCCTTGAAATACGGATGGCACGCGGAGCAAATCTCGATCTTGATCTCCGGGACGGTGCTTCGCGTTTGCCAGGTCTCCCCGCAGCCGCAGTGAACCTTGCAATCCATGTATTTGGGGTGAATGCTTTTTTTCATCGTTTTTAACCTACCTTCCGCTGGGCCTATTCCAGTCGAGCCTTGTAGTATACCCCCCTCGGTATGCACTTCAAGCCTCCCGATCGCCTTTTTTTCGACCGTTTCTGGACGGAGATAACCCACGCTAGGCCCTACGCCGCCACCAACAAAGGGAGAGCAAGGCGAAAAGCAGGTCGGCGTGGTCGGCCCGGCGGGCGGGAAAAGGGGTCGGGAGTCTTATTATGGCTTCCGTGGGCGTCCACGAGGACGTAAAGATGACTCAAGCCCCAAACGCGACGCCATTCGCCGCTGCCAGTTCGCGTGCCCGTAGGGCGTACCGCGATGCACGCTCTTCCGCAACGCCTCCAACTCCTCGCCGCTCTCGGCGGCATTTACCACCGCCACCCAATTGCGCGGCGGTTCTACCGGCCACTGATCGGGCGATAGCAGCAGTCCCCCGTCGCCGGATTTCGCTTGTCGGCGGCGCATGAGACTGCACCATGGCCACGCCTCCGCCCGATCGACCAACCCCGCCCGCAACGCATTCCGCTCGACATATCGGCACACCCGCAGGAGATGATAGTCATCCTGAACCGGAAACGACTTGAACCGGCCCTGGTAGAGCGGTCCGGTGCCAGCCGTGTGGTGGTTCGCATGCCAGCGCTGCGTGTGCGTCACGGTCAACCAGCGCATGTACTCGGAGAGTTCATCGTCGCGGCGAGGCCAGAGCACCAGGTGCCAGTGGTTGGGCATCACACAGTAGCACAGCATCCGCACGTCGCAGCGGTGATACGCCTGCTCCAGCACGTGCTCGAACGCCTCGTAGTCCGCGTCCTTCTCGAAGAGCGTCGCCCGTCCCGCCGCCCGGTTGAGCACGTGGTATACCAGCCCACCCATGGCCTCCCTTGGTCGCCTAGGCATGGCCGGAAACGTAGCACCGACCTCCCGACATGTCAATCAAAGACTCCCGACCCCTTTTTCTCCCCTAATAATTTGTCATTATCCGGGAGTGATCCGAACGGTGGAGATAGCAGCGGCGGCGGTGCCGAAGGTGGCGGGACCGGTGGCACGATTGACGGAGGATGATGAACCGGGCGTAGAGTGGGTTCGCCGGGTGACCACTGTTGTGCAATGAGAGCGGTAGGGGCCACTCCGCGAACCATCCCCGTGCACTCTGAAGCGCGGATCGATGGTGCTACGACGCGTCGTTGTGATAAGTGACGCCCCTCGCATCCCAGCGTGGGCGATGCCGATCCTAAGCTATCGTCCGCGGTCGCTCTTGACGGCCAGGCGAGCCGGGGCGCGGGACGGCGATTCGTGGGCTGCGAGTTGTTGGCTGACCCACTCGTTTTTCGGATCGATCCGGTTCGCCTCCACTAGGTGATGGAACGCGGCCTTGTCGTTGTCATGGCGCATCAGGAACTGGGCGATGGCGATGTGCGCTTTGGCGTTGTTCGGCTCCATCGTAACCCCTTGCCGATAGCGCAGCAGGGCGGCGTCCAAGTCGCCGCGTTGCTCATATTCCTCGGCAAGGAAAATTTGCTGTTTGGCCGACGGGCCGACGAAATCCGCCGCCCATTGGGCGGTCCTCAACGCCTCCTCGAACTGACCCTTGAGTTCCTGCGCAATGTTGAGACCTTCCAACGAGGCCTGGTGCCCCGGATACTCGTTAATCGCCCGGCGATAGTAGGCCACGGCATTGTCCAGTTCACGGAAAGCCGCGGCGTGATTGCGTTCGTTGAACTTCTGCTTGGCCACCATCACGCTGCACACGCCGAGATCGTGGAGCGTCTCGACGCGGCGATGGGCCTTGTTCTCGGCGTTGAGGAGCAAGTACCGTGCCGGGCCGTACTCGCCGTTGAGCATGGCGAGTTGACCCTCGTTGCGAAGCTGGCGATAATTGGGATTGCATCCGCCCAGCAGCGCGGCCACGATGCAGAAGATCGCCACCGCGAGGAGAGAAACGCCCGACCAGTCGATCCATTGCGAGTCTTTCGCGTGTGTCATGTCGAAAACCTCCGTGACTTCGATATCGTCTTGTACGCAGCCGGACCCGACCGCGTTCGAGTCCTTGGGGGGCAGCCCACCTCTCTAGAGGTGGGGGACACCCATGCCTAGCCGCTTCGTTATACTACATCATCGGCTGGACTCTGGCGAGCACTGGGACCTAATGCTCGAACGGGGAGAAGTTTTGCTCACCTGGCAGCTTCTGCGTGAGCCGGTGAACCGCGAAAGCCTCCCCATACCCGCCCGCCGCATCGGCGATCACCGCAAGGCCTACCTCGACTACGAAGGCCCCCTGACCGGTAACCGCGGTACCGTTCGCAGGGTCGATTCCGGCAGCCTTGATATTGTCAAGAACACGCCAAAATGCCTCCGGTTAGTCCTGAAAGGCAAGCGGCTAGAAGGATTGTTCACACTGCAAAAAGTCGACTGCGGATGGGTGCTGGAGGCAACCGACGCGAGCGCCGAAACGTCATCGGGGCGGTAGCCCGAAGGTTCGGAGTCAAAGGCGTTTACGTTCAATGCGCTTTCGCAGACCGGCCAGCGAAAGACAATTCACAATATCAGCCTTGGTCGCCCCGCCCCGGCGGGCGGTTAGGACTCCGAAGCGTATCTGGGATAGTTGGTCAGTGTGATGTGCGTCCGTGTTGATCCCTAGCGTCACGCCGCGGTCCAGGGCCATTCGGACGTGGATATCCTTGAGATCGAGCCGTTGCCAGCTTGAATTGATCTCCAGAATCGTGCGGTTTATGGCAGCGGCCTCCACCACAGCCGCCATGTCCAACTCCATCGGAGCACGTTTGTTGAGCAATCGTCCCGTCGGGTGGCCAATCATTGACACATAAGGATTCTCAATCGCCGCCAGCGTCCGCTCCGTCGGGCTATGCTTTGTCGATCCAAGGGCCGAGTGGATGCTGGCCACAACCCAATCGCATTCCGCCAAAATCTCATCCGGGTAATCCAGCGAACCGTTAGCGAGGATGTCGCATTCACAACCCACAAGAATGGCGATGCCCTTGGTTTTCTTGGCGACCGCGCGGATTTTCTCCATGTGCTCGACCATCCGCTTGACGGAAAGTCCGTTGGCGATGGTACTGCTTTTCGAGTGGTCGCAAATGGCGATGTACTCGTATCCGCGTTCCTTCGCCGCCGCGGCCATCTCTTCGATTGTGCATCGACCATCGCTCGCTACCGTGTGCATGTGCAAGTCGCCGCGGATGTCTTCGACCGTTACCAGCTCGGGCGCCTCTATAAGCTCCAGTTCCCTGCGGTCCTCGCGCAGCTCCGGCGGAAGACACGGTAGCCCCAGCTTTTTGTAGATGTCGGCCTCACGCTTCCCCGCAATTGACTTTTCGCCGTCGAACAAGCCGTACTCGTTCAAACGCCATTTCTTGGCGATCGCCCGTTCGCGTAAACGAACGTTGTGCTCCTTCGATCCGGTGAAGTACTGCAAGGCCGCCCCGTAGGAATCAGACCCCACCACCCGAAGGTCGATCTGCAATTCTTTCTCTGCGTCGAGTTCAATCGTGACCGAGCCTTTGGTCGCTCCGGCGGCGAGGACACGCTTGACTCCCTCGAACGCGACGAATTGTTTGATAACCATCTCCCCGTCGGCGGCGTCACAAACGATGTCGATGTCGCCGATGGTCTCGACCCCGCGCCGCAGCGACCCGGCCAGCTCCGCCTGCTTGACGCCGCATAAAGCCCGAACCCGGTCGAGAAAGACCTCCGCTATGGGCAACGCAATCCCCAACGGCGTCCGTCCCCCGCTGCGCTCTAAAAATGCGATGCCCTCGGCGATCTTCTTGACGCTGGTCGCACCGAGACCCGGGAGCTTCTCCAGTTCGCACGAAGCGATCACCTTCTTAAGGTCGTCGAGGCTCTTGACTGCGAGTTGGGTATGAACGAGGGCGACCTTTTTCGGCCCCATTCCGGGAATGTCCAACAACCCCGGCAGACCGGGCGGGAACTTCGCCTCAAGTTCGTCGAGTACGTCGATGTGACCAGAGTCGAGGAACTGCTGGATGCGTTGGGCCGTGCCCTTGCCGATACCGGGTAATTCCTGGAGCCGCCCCTCCTTGGCCAACACCGCCGCGTCCTCACCGGCATCCTTCAACGTCCGGGCCGCTCGGCGGTAGGAGTTAATGCGAAACCCATCCGCCCCGTCGATCTCCAACAGATCGGCGATCCGCTCAAAGGCGCGTACCAGTTCGGCGTTTACCACGCCTCGACTTTAGCGAGCTTTGGGCAATGCTCAAACCGCTCCTCGCTCGCGCACCAGGAGAGACCGCACGAACATCGGGCTTAGGTCGATATTGCGGCCGTGCGTGCATTATCTTTGTCGGACGGGTAGGCTGATGCGGCGATGTCCAACACGCCGGTAGATGAGGGTTGTAGACGATGCCTGGCTTTCCGACGCGGCTGAGAAGGCTCGCTCCTTCCATTATCCTCCCCAAGCACCTGTTCGCTTCGATCCGGCGTCAGCAACCGCCGATCCGCGTCGCCCAGACGGTCATCGAATCGTCGGCCTTGTCTCTTGACGCGGTTTTCGAGCGTATGGGGAGCCGCTCAACCGGCCTGACCACGGATGAGGCCGCCGCGCGCCTTGCCGAGCACGGTCCCAATGTAGTGGCCGGGGACGCCCGCAAGAGCGTTTGGCTGTTTCTGTGGCACGCAGTTCGGAACCCGTTGGTGGTGTTGCTGACCGTGCTGGCGACGATTTCCTTCGCTACGGGAGACGTGCGGGCGGGAACCGTCATGTCATTGATGATCGCGATGGGTGTGGCGCTCCGACTCATCCAGGAGGCCAAGGCGGACAACGCGGCCTCCAAACTAAAAGCGATGATTTCGGTCACTGCGACGGCCTTCCGCGACGGTCAGGCCCAGGAGTTGCCGATCTCGCAGCTTGTGCCCGGCGATATCGTCAAGCTCTCCGCGGGCGACATGATCCCCGGCGACGTGCGTATTCTTCATGCGAAAGACCTCTTTGTGATCCAAGGCTCGCTGACGGGCGAGTCGTTCCCAGTGGAGAAGTTTGAGACCGACCGAGACACCGCGAGCAAATCGCCGATTGAATTGGCGAATGTCGCGTTTCTGGGCACGAGCGTCGAAAGCGGCACGGCCGTGGCTATAGTCGCCGCGACGGGCCGTCAGACCTACCTCGGCGGCATGGCCGAATCCTTGGCAGAGCAACCGGCGGAGACCGCCTTCGACAAGGGCGTTTCGCATTTCACCAAGCTCATGCTGCGTTTCATGGCCGTCATGGTCCCGCTCGTTTTCCTCATCAACGGGCTGAGCAAGGGCAACTGGCATGATGCCTTCTTCTTCGCCTTGGCGGTCGCCGTGGGACTGACGCCCGAAATGTTGCCGATGATCGTGACCGTTTGTTTGTCCAAGGGCGCCCTTGCGATGGCCCGCAAGCAAGTCGTCGTCAAGCGGCTTAGCGCTATTCAGAACCTGGGTGCTATGGACGTCCTGTGCACCGACAAAACCGGAACTCTCACGATGGACCACGTCATCCTCGAGAAACATTGCGACGTGTTTCGTCGGGACGATGACGGCGTGCTCCTCTTCGCCTACCTGAACAGCCACTTTCAAACGGGGCTGAAGAGTGTGCTGGATCGGGCGATTCTCGCGCATCGTGAGGTACACGAGCAGTTCTCAGTTCCCGACTTTAACAAGGTGGACGAGATTCCGTTCGACTTCGCCCGCAAGATGATGTCAGTCGTCGTCGAAACGCCGGACGGGGTGCACCGGCTTGTCTGCAAGGGCGCGCCGGAAGCGGTGTACGCGCGGTGCACGCGTTTCGTAGTGAAGGATGAAATCTACCCGATGCGCCAAATCTATCTTGACGACCTCCGGCAGGAGTGCGACGAGCTTAGTTCGGACGGATTTCGCGTGCTGGCCATCGCGTACAAGGACCTGGAACGCAAACCCGCCTATTCCAAGGACGACGAAGGCGACCTGATTCTCAAGGGCTATGTCGCCTTTCTCGACCCCCCCAAAGACACGGCTTCGGCGGCGATTTGCGCCCTCCAACAGCACGGCGTCACGGTCAAGGTCGTAACGGGGGACAACGAGTTGGTGAGTCGGAAAATCTGCAAGGAAGTCGGCCTCTCCACCGATCACGTATTGTTGGGCGTTGACATCGAAAAGTTGACCGACGACCAACTCCCCGAAGCCGCGGAGAAGGCGACGCTCTTTGCCCGCGTGTCACCGGCCCAGAAACAGCGGGTAATTCGGGCCTTGCAAGCCCGAAAGCATACGGTAGGTTTCATGGGCGACGGGATCAACGACGCCCCGGCGCTCCGCGCCGCCGACGTCGGTATCAGCGTGGACACGGCCGTCGATATCGCCAAAGAGTCCGCCGACATGATCTTGTTGGAAAAGAGCCTGATGGTCCTCGAAGAAGGCGTTCTCGAAGGCCGCAAGGTCTTTGCCAACATCCTCAAGTACATCCGCATGGGGGCCAGCAGCAACTTCGGGAACATGTTCAGCGTGCTTGGGGCCAGCGTCTTCGTTCCGTTCCTGCCGATGACGCCGATCCAGATCCTCACCAACAACCTTCTCTACGACGTTTCCCAGACTGCCATCCCCACGGACGACGTTGATCCGGAGCAAATCGCCAAACCGCGTCCTTGGGACATGGGGCAGATCACGAAGTTCATTGTCTTCATCGGACCGTGCTCATCGATCTTCGATTACACGACCTACCTTATGATGCTGTTCGTTTTCGATTGCTGGTCCCTCGACAAGGCTTCCCTGTTCCAAACAGGCTGGTTCGTCGAGAGCTTGTTGACCCAGACGCTCATCATCCACGTCATCCGCACTAATAAGATTCCATTCATCGAGAGCCGCGCCGCATGGCCGTTGCTGGCGATGACCGTCGTCGTGATGTTGATCGGGGTCCTGATTCCGCTATCGCCTCTAGCCCCGCACGTTGGATTTACCATGCTGCCGCCCCTGTATTGGCCTCTTCTAGCGGTAACGCTTTTGTCCTATGTGGTGCTCACGCAAGTCGTGAAGACCTGGCTATTGCGGCGGCATTGGGTGTAAGACACCGGCATCCGCGCCTCGCCGCGAAACGTTGCTGTTTGGTACGATCGGAGCACTCGCCGTCGCCATTCGGCCCACTAAGACACGTTGACAAGCCCGATCGTCATTCCTATCGTACTCCACACCCGCAGCCCGGCGTCACGGCGGTATGTTCCGAGGTCGCGCGGGCTAAGTGCGGCTACGGGTTTGCGCATCGGGTGAGGCGCACGGCGAAATGGCGAACACATTGTTAAAAACGCCGCTCCACGACATCCACGTGGCCATGGGCGCTCGCATGGTGGAGTTCGCGGGATGGGAAATGCCCGTGCAGTTCGCGGGCATCGTCGAAGAACACAACCACACCCGAACCGCGTGCAGCGTATTCGACGTTTCGCACATGGGCCGGCTGAGAATCACAGGAGCGGACGCCGAAACATACCTCAACCGCATCTGCACTCGCAACCTCACCGGCGCGGAGGTAGGCCGGTCGTTTTATTCCCACATATGCCGCGAAGATGGCGGCATCCTCGACGATGTGATCGTCTCACGCTTCACGACCCATTGGGGGATCATTTGCAACGCCTCCAACCGCGACAAAATTGTTGCATGGTTGCGCAAGCATGCCCAGGGTCGCGATCTCCAAATCGTCGACGAAACAACAGCGACGGCCATGATCGCCTGCCAGGGACCAAAAACTCTGGATATCGCCAAGGAGCTTACCGGCACCGATCTGACCACGCTGAAGCGATACCACTTTACGGTGCGTGATCTTGGCCCGCTTCAGATTATTACCTACCGCAGCGGCTATACGGGGGAGGACGGACTCGAAGTCGTTATTCCCGCGCCTCTCGTACCCTTTCTCCTGCCCAAGCTATTCGGCACCAAGGAGCGGCCCCACCCGGTCGTCAAGCCCGCGGGGCTGGGGGCTCGCGACACCCTGCGAATCGAAGCGTCCATGCCGCTCTATGGCCACGAGTTGGGCGAGGAGGTCGATTCCCTCACCGCCGGGCTGGCCTGGTGCGTTGACCTTAATAAAGATTTCATCGGCGTCGAGCCGATGCGGCAGTTGAACGAGGGGGGGCTGCCGCGTAAGCTCGTCGGGCTTGAACTGGACGGGCGTCGGATTGCACGGCAACATTCCGTGGTCTATGGTGGCGGCTGGGCGGTCGGCGAGGTCACTAGCGGGACGTTAAGCCCGACCCTGGGCAAGAGCATCGCCATGGCGTTCGTCACCGCCGACTCTTCGTCGGATGGTACGGCCCTGGAGGTCGAGGTCAGTGGAAAACGAGTCCCCGCGAAGGTCGTCAAAATGCCGTTTTACAAACGGCCTCGGTGACGGTTAGATCGTAAACTCGCTATCCCTCGCAGGGAGAGGGGTTTAGATCAGAGCAAGGCAGAGAAAATCGATGAAAGTTCCACCCGATCGAAGGTACGCTGAAACCCATGAATGGTTCCTGCTGGACGACACGATCGTCACCATGGGCATCTCCCAATACGCGGCCGACGAGCTATCCGACATCACCTTCGTGGAATTGCCGGAAGTCGGTGCACGGGTGACGGTGGGCGACGTCATCGGCGAGGTCGAATCGGTGAAGGCCACTTCCGAAATCTTTACCGCCGTGGGCGGCTCCGTCGTGGCGGTCAACACGGCGCTGGTCGAGCATCCCGAACTCGTCAACGACGATGCCTTTGAAGAAGGCTGGATGATCAAGATCAAGGCAGACACACCCGATCCCCTCCACGCTCTGATGTCCGGCAAGGAGTATGCCACCTTCATCCGCAACATCGCGTAGACCGATCCGATGAATCGCTCAACCTACGGAAGCTACATTTCAGGGCCGCAAGACCTGCGATAGAGCTTCTGTTTCCTCGCTGATGAGTTCGGCGTCGCCGGCCTGAATCCATCCGGCATTGCCGTCCACCAGTTCGATGTTCCACCACGTACCGCGTCGTTCGCGAACGGTGCATTCGACGCCCGGTTGAAGCGGCTGCTCGAACTGGCGCTGGTAGCCGGTCCCCGGCCCTTTATAGACGACAACGTCCATCGCCGTAACCACCGCTTCCGGCGCGTTGCGGTCCGACCACCGTTGGGCGGCCACCGACGTCCCACACGCGCCCGCGACGAGCGCACAAACGACGATCAATACGGTGATCCATCGACGCAGGGTAAGGCTTCGAGCCGACAACAACACCCAGACGGCGATGTACATCGCCAGGCCGACTCGAAACCGCGTCGCCGCCGCCGTCTGGTGGTGCCAGAAAAAAACACTCTTGAAGAACTCGCTTTGTCGGGTCGGCTCGATGGGGGTTAGGCATCGCGAACGAGCGACGGCCAGGTTGTCCGCCAACAGCGGGTCGCGGGGGATCAACCGTTGGGCGCGGACGTAGTGCAGGATCGCCCGACCGACGTCACCCGCCTGCAGATGACAGTTGCCAATGTTGAATTCGAGGCGACCGTTCACCACACCGGCGGCCGCGATACTGCTGAAGCGCTGCTCGGACGCGCGAAAAAGTTGCCTGGCACGATCGGGCCGGTCGTTCTGAATCCGCTGAGCCTCGTCGAAGTCGCGCAGGGCCTGCTCAAACTCGTTTTGCAGTTCAGGATCCACCGCCGCGGCCACATCGGGCAAGAACGCTGCAGCGAACGTCATTACCGTCAGAAGTGCCCATCTCCGGAAACAGCCGCTCATGGCTTGCTTCTCTCGATCCGCGTAATCCAGTCCCGAACGTTGGCGGCTGCCTGAGACGGCGACAAGGTTCCGGTTGCTCCGGGGGCGTAGCGAGTCGCATCACAGCTCTCGAGGAATCCTGCGATCTGATCGGCCGTAGCAGCGTCCATACCACTCGTGGCGAGCAGCGTTCGGACCTCATCGGGAGTGACCGCGCCGGGTGGAAGGCAAAAGCGGTCCGCAAGGTAGCTTGTCATAGCGTGGGACAACGCGGCCAACCGCCCCTCCGGGTCGCCGTCGCGCAAGGCGCGGTCGATTAGCCCCTGCGCGTGACGCTTGGCCCGTCGCCGCCGGGCGTAACGGACATCCCCCTTCAACCGGGAACGATGCCGAACGGTGAGGGTCATCGTCAAACAGAAAAGCGGGGGCAACGCCAACGCCGCGACCGTCCCGGAGGTCGAGAGTCCTAACGATGTGTCCGCCAAAACCAATCCCGGGTCTACATAGTTCGGAGAGATGCCCCCCTGAACCACCTTTAAGGCAGCCCCGGTCCGTTCCGATGCGTCCATTTCGCCGGGGGACAAGGCCACGGATCCCGGCGAGGCTGGATCAACGACCAGGGGGATTGGCTTGCTCGCAAGCGAAACATACCTCTCGGATCGCGGATCGAAATAGGACCACGCGATCGGCGGCACGGTCTGTTCACCGTGTTGCTTGGGGAAGATCGCGCGACGAAACACCTTCGCGCGGTTTTCGATATCCCCGGTCAATTCATCCGTGGCGAAATCAAACCGGCTGGCGAGTTCGGCCTGCTTGGTGAGATCAGGTCCAGCCAGCCCTTCCAACGGCGCGCCCTGGATAGCCACACTCAGCGTAACCGGCCGACCTTGCTCGACGCGCGTGGGCTTGACCTCCACCTGCATCGTGAACTGTCCGATCGCGCCGGTGAAATCGGCGGGTCTACCCTGCTCCGGCGGACCTTTCACCTCGACCGTGATCGCGTCGGCCCGGGCCGTCTCCTTCCGCGAACGCGCAATTTCCATCCCGCCGAAAAATCCTCGCCGTAGCGACGTCGGGTAGTTGACTTTCAGGAACACCGGCCCCACCGGCATCGGACCGACCTCTTCCGCTCGAACCTCGCGGGTGCTCTTAAAGAGTACGTACTGGTGCCGTTGTCCGGCGGAGTCCGCCATCGTCAATTCGCTGGAGCTGAAACGCGTGCCGAAGATCGAAAGCTGCGACGCGCTCCCGTCGACGGATTGCAGGAGGTTCTCCATGTCCACCACCCGCCCGTCGATCTCGACTTTCCGAATCCCGATCACCAGCGTCGCCGTGAAGCTTTGGGTCACGTAGAGCGAGCGTGGTTCGACGCTCATTCGCACGAAGACGAATTGGTCTTGCTCCGATTGGGAGGCGACTTGTTTCTTCTGTACGGTAATCTTCACCGGCGCGGTCTGGTACGTCGAGGCCTCGCCGACGACGGAAATCGGCCCCAGTGTATACGTACCTTCCTTCCGCGCCGTCAGACGTAGCGAGTACGTATACGTGGTCTTCTGCGACCGCCGGCCGTTGACGATCGACATCTGCGAAAACTGGGCCGGGTTTGGATTCGTGATTTGAAGATCGAGTCCGGCCGGAACCGAAAGTTGCGGCATCTCCGGCGGTCCGGTGTTCGTGCAAATCAATTGGGCGTCAACGGCCTCGCCTACTTCCAGCGTCGTCGACCCCAGTTGCAACTCCACTCCCGCATCTTGCCCAACGGTGACGGACGCGGCGCAGAGTAGAAACGGGATGGCGAGTTTTCCGTTGCGCATCCGCTACCAATCCTTATCCACGGGTGAGATGGGCACTTTTCGTACCTCCTCCGGTCGGAGCTTCTTTCGATCACGAAGGGCCTGCATCATCTCCCGCAGTTTACGCTCCGCCTGTTCGCGCGAAACTTGCTCCTTCTCTTCTTTCTGCTGGGCCTGCATCTCCTTGGATTGCTCTTCTTTCTTTTCTTGCTCCTCCGCGGAACTCGACTGTTGCTGCTCCGACTTTTGTTCTTTCGACTGCTGCTCCTGGTTCTGCTCCGACTTCTGTTCCTTCTGCTCGTCTTTATTCTGTTGCTGCGACGGCTGCTGTTCTTGGTTTTCCTGCTTCTCCCCTTTCTCGTTTTTGTCCTGTTGATCTTTCTGCTGCTGCTTTTGTTGTTCGAGTTGTTGCTTCAGCGTACGCCATGTGGAAGCGGCCTTGTAGTTTGCATCGCGAGCGGCTTCGTGTTCGGGCCGGCGCGACAAAACACTCTGGTACCGCTGCATGGCGCTTTCCAATTTGCTGAGGGCGAGCTGCGGCTCGGCTGCCTTCGCAAGGGCTTCGGCATGATCGCTGGCGCCCGCGCTGTACACAGCGTCGTCGGCCAACGCGTCGCCCTCCCCGCCGGCGGCCTTCTCGAACGCCTCACGAGCTTGATCGAACTGTCCCAAGGCGTAGTGTCCCAGACCGCGATCAAAGGCGATCTCACGGGCATTGGGCTTCAGCGACTCGGCCTGACGATAATGCTCCAACGCCGACGGCGCGTCGCCCGCCTTCAACAAGAGATTCCCTTCACGCACCGCTTGGGGAGCAGATGTGGGTGACTTGCTCGTTTCGTCTACCGCCCAAGTCGTCGTCGCTATACCGACGACCATCAGAGCCGCGAACACAATCAGAGCCGAGAGCAGAAGCGACCGAACCACACTTGACCCGTCGCTCGCGCTCTGGGTTCGGATGACGTACATGCTCATGCCGCCCCCTGCTGCCACGTCCGTTGCAGGTCGTCGGTCGCAACCCGACGAACTTCGCGGATCATCATTTCCGCACCCAAGAGCAACAATGCGACCGCAACGAACCACTGGTACTGCGGCTGATGCCGCATCCGTTCCTCGGTGGTCAGTTCCGTCGTGCGCATACTCGCGATCTTATCAACGACGCGATTTAATTCCTCTATGGATGCGTAGTCGCCGCCGCCGGCATTGGCGATTGTTCGCAATCCCTCCACATCAAGTTTAGAGAACACGATTTGCCCATCGTGCAGCAGAGGTTTGGACACCCCACCGTCACCGGCGGGCACCTCGGCCCCCACCGTACGCGTTGGGTCGCCCACTCCGATCGTGAAAACGTGTATGCCGTGTTCCTTCAGCGCCGCTTGGGCCTCTTCAACCGGGCCGCCCTCGTGATCCTCTCCGTCGGTGCAAAGCAGGACGACCTTTGTAGCCTGTTGCGGCGACTTGGCGAACAAGTCCACCGCCGTGGCTATGGCCTGAGCAATGGCCGTCCCGCCGCGCGGTACGGAGCCGACGCGAAGGGCATCGAGCTTGGATCGGAAGGCGACGTGATCCGTTGTAAGCGGCAAACGCAGCGACGTGGTACCCGCGAAGGCCAACAAACCCAAGCGATGCGCGTTCTTGAACGCTCCGCGCTCCGTAAGCTGCTGGCGAAGGTCGCGTTTGGCCCGCTCCAACCGATTCGGCTGAAGATCGGCGGCGAGCATGGAACGCGACACATCCAAAGCCACAACCACATCGACGCCGAAGACCCGTTGCTTCTCCAAGTACATGCCCCACCGCGGACCGATCAACGCTGATACGATCATCACCACCGCCAGGATGATCAGCCCGGCGCGCACGGCCTGTCGAGCTGGACTCACCGTCGAGGCCAACAACGGAGCAAGTTGCGCTGATGAGAAAGCAATCAATGCCCGCCGCCGTCGCGCAACTCCATAGAGCCACAACAACCCGCAGAGCGGAACGACCGAGCCGAGCCACCACAGTTGCGGATTGTCGAACACAAGCGTTTTGGCGTCGCTGGTCGCGACCACCAATGCGGCCAGGGCCATGACGACCAGTGGGACAATCAGCGTCCACGTCGACCACAGCGCCAATGGATAAAGCACTCGCCGATTCATGGGATCCGTCGATACCTCGTATTGGCCAAAAGCACCTCGGCCATCAGCATCCCCAGGGCCGCGAGCATCGCGACCTTGCTCGCCCACACGTTGTCGCGAAAGCTGCGCTCGCCGGTCCGCCGACGTTCCAGTCGGTCAATCTCGTCGTAGATCGTCACCAGCGAATCGGTGTCCGTAGCGCGGAAGTATTGCCCGCCGGTAGCCGACGCGATTCCCTTGAGAGCGGCCTCGGCGACCGGGTCGAATCCGCCGCGCATGGGGGCGAATAGGCCGAAGCCTTGCTGCCTTTGCGGCGACGTGCCGAACGCTGCAATCGTATACACTTTGATGCCCAGCGTCGCGGCGACTTTGGCCGCGTCGATCGGTTTCGGAGGCGTCACCCCCGAAAATGGCGCCGGGTTGTCCGCCCCATCCGTCAGCAGAATCATCACCCGACTCTTTGCGGCTTCCGCCCCAGGAACGCCCTCGACCGCTTGCTCACCCGAGCGGCGAAGGTCGTCCGTGGCGAGCACAATAGCGTCGCCCAACGCCGTGTACCCGGCCTCTTCCTGCTGCCGAACCTGCCGCCCCCCCACCCATCCCGGAATTTCCGTGTCGCGTACGAGATCGCGCAAACTTCCATGATCCAAGGTCAGTGGGCACGGGGTGTCGGCGAACATGGCGAAGGTGGTCATGCCGATGAGGTCGCTCTCCCGCCCGCGCAGCGCACCGCGTCCCAGCACAAAGTCCTCGAATACCTGTTTGACAGCGTCAAGCCGTCGAACGTGCTGACCGCCCAACACAAAATCATCCGTGGCCATACTGCCGGAAACATCGAGCACCATTTGAATGGCGATCCCTTCGCTGGTGTCGTGGTATTCACCGCCCGACTGCGGCCGCGCTAAGGCAACAATCAGCGCCAGAATCGCCGCTGTGCGAAGCAAAGGTAGAATGAACCGCGTCCGCGAAGCCCATGTCGCACGCAGTCCACGCAACGGTTGGACGGAACTGAAACGTACGGCCGTTCGCGGGCCTTTGCGGCGGAATCTGATCCAAACCAACGGAATCAGAATGAAGAACCCAAGGCACAACCATGCAAAGAGAGGCCCGGGCGCGAAGTTATCTTGAAACCACTGAATCATGCCGCTCGTTCCATCGTGGGCGCACCGCGACTCTCTTCTGCGTCTGTACGGTAGAGCGATTCGCGGGTTCGCTCTACGAATCCGCCGGCCGCCCGCAGCACGGCGTCGGCCTCATCCGCGCCTGGAAGCTGCCGCGCATACTTCACCAGATCACATGCACTTAAGAACTCGTTGAGTTCAGCCGTATTACGCTCCCCGAAACGTCTTTCGGACGCCGCCGCCACGAGAAACTCCTCCGTGGTCATTTCCGGGGCTGACACGCCGAAGCGGCGCTCGACGTACCCGCGAACGATGTCGCTGATCCGGTAATAGAACTCCTGCACCCTGCCCCTGCGAACTAAGTCCTCGGAGACGAGCACCGCGATTTGCCGCTTGGCCCATTCGTGCGCCGGAATCGGGACTACTATTTGCTGTCGGCGGAGGGAGCGGCGGACAAGAGCGGCGATGAGTGTCGCAAGTGTGGCCAGGAGCGGCGGCACCGCCCACCACCAGTGGCTCCACGGCTCGCGAAGCTCGACCGGCGGAAGCGCCGTGATCGTCTTGAGTTCCTCCGGGGTCAGCGGCTTGGTGTCGCGGGCCACGACCGTCAACGGTTCGGTCTTCAGCTCATGGGCTTGGGCCGGAGTCGCCGAATCCGACGCTTCGCGCGAGTCCACAAAGGAGACTACGGCCGCCGGAAGTTCATAAGGACCGGGCAAGAAAAAATCGACCGCGTATCGGTACGTCCACTTCAGCTTTCCGTCTTCAGTAGGTGATGCGGATTTCCGGTCCACTGGAGTTACGCGAAACTCGAACTGATGCTCGGCCAGGGAGTCACTCCGTTCGTAATCCCCAACGTCGACCGTCACCCCCTTGTCCGCGATCACCACGACAACGACCTCCGCCCGCTCGTTGAAAGCCGGTTCCGCCGGTCTGACGGTTAGAGTCAACGTCACCGGCCCCTCGCCCGCAGTACGCATGATCCCGACATCGCCAACCTTTTCAGCCGTCTTTCCGCTTGTTCCGCATCCGCTAACGGCGTGCGCTATGAACACGAAGGCTAACACAATCGGCAATCGGCAATTGGCAATTGGCAATTCCCTCATCGTCTTCTTTCCCGCTTGTGAAAGAAGCGCACCAGCGGATCGACGTACGATCGGTCGGTGCGAACCTCGATCGTCTCGGTATCCATGCGGCGAAACATTCCCTCTCGCTCCCGCGCTCGATGGCCACACGCGGCGGCGTAGGCCCGGCGCAACGATCGGCTCGAGGTGTCGACCAGGGTCATCTCTCCCGTTTCCGGATCTTCGAGTTCCACGAAACCAACATCAGGCAATTCCCACTCCCGGGGGTCACTGACGATGATCGGGATGAGGTCGTGGCGTCGTCTCGCAATCCGCAGGGCCGGTTCGTAGCCGCTGGTCAAGAAATCGCTCACCAGAAAGCACACCGACTTACGGATGGTGACCCGGTTTAGAAAGTTCAAGGCCTCGGAGATGTCCGTCCCCCGGCCCCGCGGTTGGTGGTACAGCAACTCGCGGATGATTCGCAGCACATGGTGCGTCCCCTTTTTGGCGGGCACGTACTTCTCGACCGTATCGGTGAACAGGATCAGCCCGACCTTATCGTTGCTGCGGATGGCGGAGAACGCGAGCACGGCGCACAACTCGGCGGCCACGTCGAGCTTGAACTGATTCGTGCTCCCGAACAGCCCTGACCGGCTGGCATCGACCACGAGCATAACGGTCAGCTCGCGCTCCTCGCGGAACTTCTTGATGAACGGCTCGCCGTAGCGGGCGGACACGTTCCAGTCGATCAGCCGCACGTCGTCGCCGATCTGGTAGGGACTGACCTCCTCGAACTCCATGCCCCGCCCGCGAAAGGCGGAGTGGTACTGCCCCGCGAGCACGTCGTTGACCGTACGACGGGTGCGGATTTGGATCTGGCGGACCTTCTTCAGCAATTCTCTCGGAATCACGTTACTGCACTCCGCATTGCCAATTGCCAATTTCCAATTGCCAATTACCGAGACTGACGGCGTGATGTCTTTCTCGACGACGCCGCGATCGCGACCAATTCGGTCGCCTCCTTCTGTAACGCTCCGATTTTCTGGCGCGGCATGACCCCAGACTCGACCAGTAAGTCGATCCAATAAACGCACTCGTCTGCTTCTTCCTCGACAATCCCCATCCGCGCGGCGAATTCCGCAGCCGAGCGAGACTTGCAGGCTGCCCGGTAGTTCGCGCCGACGGATGTTCCTGCGCGTAATAACTGTCTCCCAATCACGTCACTCACGGGTGTTCGTGGAAGGGACGCAAAGAGGCGTATCACGCGTAGTGCAAACTGCCGAGTTCGCTTTTTGAGTTCCTCTGCGTTCATCAGTTACGTACCATAACACTGTAGAGAAGCGCTCTTCGTTGTTAATTGGCAATTGGAAATTGGCAATTGGCAATCTACCTACGGCACCGCCACATGATCCAGCACCGCCCTCACCACGTCCTCGCTCGTTTTTTCTTCCGCCTCCGCTTCGTACGTAACGATCACGCGGTGCCGAAGCACGTCCATGGCGATGGTCTTCACGTCCTGCGGCGTGACGTAGCCGCGACCGGCGAGAAATGCCGTGGCCTTGGCCCCGATCGTCAGATACAGCGTGGCCCGGGGCGAAGCGCCGTACTGAATCCAGTCGGCAATGGGCAGCTTGTACGCCGCCGGGTCGCGCGTGGCGAGGGTGAGATCGACGATGTAGTCCTTGATCTTGTCGTCGATGTAGATTTCGTCAACGATCTCCCGCGCCTTCGTAATGTCCGCAGGAGACATCACCGGGTCGATGTTCAGGACCGGCGAGGTGACGGCCATGCGATCAAGGATCAAGCGCTCCTCCTTTTTGGAGGGGTATCCGACCTTGAGCTTGAGCATGAACCGATCGACCTGGGCCTCCGGCAGCGGGTAGGTGCCCTCCTGCTCTATGGGGTTCTGGGTCGCGAGAACATGGAACGGCTCCTCCAACCGGAACGTCTCTTTCCCGATGGTGACCTGCCGTTCCTGCATGGCCTCCAAAAGAGCCGACTGAACCTTGGCCGGGGCGCGGTTGATTTCGTCGGCAAGGATAATGTTGGAGAAGATCGGACCTTTCTGCACGATGAACACCCCGTCGCTCGCCCGGTAGATCAACGTGCCGATCAAGTCCGCCGGAAGCAAGTCGGGCGTGAACTGAAGTCGCTGAAAGCCCGTGTTGATGCCCCGTGCCAGGCAGGATACCGCCGTCGTCTTGGCCAACCCGGGCACGCCCTCAATCAGCACGTGACCGCGGGAGAGCAATGCGACCAACATTCGATGGAGCAGCTCGTCTTGCCCTACGATCACGCGGTGCATCTGTTCGAGCAGCCGCCGGAACGGCTCGCTCGCGACGGCTGCGCGGGCCCCAATCTGCTTTACATCCAACTCCGCTGTAGGCATAGCGTCATACTCCTACCAACAATCCCAAACTCTTCGATAAGGGGAAGAAAGTTAGCCGTGTGATCGTAGAGACGCAAGCCGCCAGCCGTAAGACCCTTGAGTCTTACGGCGATGGGTTAACCGTAGCCCTGTCAAAATCCCACGAGCGGCGGCCTTCAGGCCGCGCGAAGCGATGGATCAGAGCACCAGGCGCAAGCCTGGTGACAAGGTGTGTCCGCAGGCTCGCGCCTGCGGCTCAGAGAGTTACAAAAATGAAAATGAACCGCAGCGCGGTTTACTTCGTACACGTCCGCTGCGCCGTGCGAATTACAGCAAGGAGTTGATCGAACTTGAAGGGTTTAACAAACCCAGTCCCTCGCCCGCGGCGAAGCGGAGGTGGGTCACCCAGCGATCCGGTCAATATCGAAAAGATTACATGACCATACAGTTTTCCAAGAGTAAGGTTTGCGATGCGCACCGTCGCTACCTATACTTGGCCCGACACCGTAAGAGCAACTTGCACGCAGGGGACGCACCCGCATGGACACCGCAGCATTCTTCGCCCAGACCGATGTTTTCGGGGGAATCCGCTTGTTTTTGGAGCGGGTCGCCGACCGGCCATGGGTCACGCTGATTGAACTTCTGCTCATCGGCAGCGTTGTCTATTCCACGCTTCGAGCCCTTAAAGGAACCCGCGGCGCTCGACTGGTGCGGGCCGTTTTGACCATCCTGGCCGTCAGCTTCGCAGTAGTCTGGTTGATCGCAGAACGCTTCGGCTTCGAGCGCATCAACGCCCTTTATCCCTATTTCATCTTGGGTGTCTTTCTCGTGTCGCTGGTCGCTTTCCAGACGGAATTGCGCCGCTTGTTACTCCAATTGGGCGAAGGAAAATGGTTGCGTCGGTGGATTCGGACGGGCGACGAAGTGATTGAGCCGCTGGTCACGGCCGTCGACCGTTTGGCCCTCAAGAAGATCGGGGCGTTGATCGCGATCGAGCGGAGTGCGGAGGCCGGGGCGATCGTCGAATCGGGCGTGCAATTGGACGCGGTGGTATCCGTGGAACTCTTGGAGACGATCTTTTGGCCGGGCAGTGCTCTGCACGATCTCGGGGTGATGATCGGCCAGGGGCGGATCCGAGCCGCTGGATGTCAATTTCCGCTGGTCGAGTCCGCGGACGTGGATCGGTCTCTCGGCAGCCGCCATCGTGCTGCGATCGGCATGAGCCAGGAGACCGACGCCGTTGTGATCGTCGTCAGCGAGGAGACGGGGACGATATCGGTCGCCATCCACGGACGTCTGCGACGCGGCTTTTCATCGGCGATCCTGCGAGAGACCCTGAGCAGAGAATTGGGCGAGGCTCCGATCCATACGAAAACACTTCTACGTAATTCCAAGCCCGAATCGTCGGCCCGTGAGGTAGCGTGAGATGGACCAGCTTCGCCTATTCGGAATGACTGCGGTGTTGACACTACTGATCTGGGCGAGCGCCGATAGCCTGGTCACTGAGACAGCGTCGGTGGGCATTTTGCTAAAGGCCGTTCCCGTGGTCGCCGGCTCTAACATAGTGCTCCACACCGACCCGAATGGGGAACGGTGTGACGTACAGATTTCCGGTCCGCGGCGGACTGTCCAGGCCGTACAAGTGCGGGGCCCTTACCATGTCCGACTCCCGATCGAGGACCGTCCCACCGGAGAAGCCAGAATTCCGTTGGACCGCCACACGCTGAAACGTGAACTGACGGAGCAATGGTCCGATTTCGGGAACCTGACGGTCGTCTCGGTGAATCCGGATATGTTGTCCGTCGTCGTTGACCGCGTGGTCACGATGGATGTGGAAGTTGCGGCGAAGCGTCTGACACTCGTGTATGACATCGAGCCGCAACTCCAACGAACGACGGCGACCGTTGAAGTCCGTGAGAGCTTCCTCCAAACATTGCCCGCCGGTCAGCCATTGCAGATCGATATCGGGCCCGACATCGAACGACTGCTCAAAGACCAGCCAGTGGGCAAGAGCGTCACGGTCCGTGTTTCACTGGATAGTCGGCGGTTCGGTCCAGAGGCCGAAGTCAAACCCAACGCCATCGAGGTCACCACGACGGTTCGTGCCCAACGAAGCACAGAGTTGATCCCAACGGTCCCCGTGCTTGTTGCGATGAGCTTCGCGAACCTGGAAAAGCGAGTTCGGGCC
>JAGVHG010000100.1 GCA_020056715.1 Phycisphaerae bacterium
CCTTAATAATCACGCTGACCGAGTGATCAACGGCGGCGAGAGATTCCTGCCGGGCGAGCTCGGTGAGATCGGCGGCGCTATTGTTGGATACGAGGAAGTTTCTGGAGATCTTTGGGGCGACCCTACTCGTCTGCGTATCGTCGATATGCCGAGTAAGTACGAATTCGATAAGCCCCGCGCGCGGCCAACGAGGTTTGGCGGTGTCGAACGGAATTGATTCTGCGCGGGTCGGTGGAAGACGGCTTTCAGTGGGGGAAGCGAAATGGATCGGTCCATCGGAACTGGGTCGAACCGATCCAACGACGGTTGTTACCAGGAGGCATCGAAAATGAATCACGACATGGACGAGCTGTTTGACTACGGCGATAGGGTCCCGATTGTGCCCGTGGGGCGCGACCAAAGCTATGGCAGCGTGCCAGGTCTCCCGGACGAGGAACTTGCCGATCCTGCGGAGCTGGAGCGGCAGGCGTTCATCGCGGATTGGGGGCCCATTCTGTCGCTGCCGGTCAAGAGCGCTGACGGCGGCATCCGTCCCGAGATCGACGAAGACGGTCATCTGAATTGGGGTGCATTCGGCACCGTGGACTTCGAGCGGCTGCACGGCCCATTCGACAAGGCCCGGTACAAGGCTGACAAGCTGGAAGAACAAGTCCGCGACGCCGTGATCACGTTGGACATGATCGCGGACCGTCTGACTCCGGAGAGAGTGAACTCGATTCAGGCTCGGTTTCAGAATGACTCCTATATAATCGACGACCTCGAGGACGCCGACGAGTACGGGTTTGCGCGCTGGTACACACGCGTCAAACGACTGCGGTCCGAAATTCTGGAGCTGCGTCAGCACAGCTGGGAAAGCTGAAACTCGGAATGAAGGGCGCTTCATCGGTCGGTCCTTCCGTGCAATCGTGCGCACGCCACGGTGACCATCATCCGCAGGAATCGGGTGCCGCGCAGCCGAGGCGTTCCCAGCTTGGATACGCATCCCTGCCCGCGCCCGCTCGGCATTTTCGTTGGCATTGACGGGGCGGGGGTCCTGTTCCCCCCGCCCAGGCATTCGTAACTGCCTTCATTACAATGGTTTGCGATCGACTGAACATGGTGTCCCCAATCAGTCCCCAGTAAAAGGTTGTGCCGCCTCGTTCATCAGGAACCGGGTGGCACCGTTGAGAGATCGCGCTTGTGGTTTCATAAACCGCTGGCTGTGTCGGCGGTTGATAGGGGCTGGGGCATGCTCCGCGGCCAACAAAACGGTCCACTGGCATTCGCGGCCGGAAGTATCGAACCTGATCGTCGGAGGCTTCGTTCGGAGCCACAAATCAGAGGGGCATTAGCCAAGGTGTGTCCGTTTACTCTTGCTGTCGACCGTTGGTGTCTGAGCAAGTCAGCGCGATGTGCCTTAGAGCGGGCATCGTAATCTCCACAATTAGGCCGCCGTTTGATGCGTTGGATGCCCGAATAGTCCCACCGTGGATGGCGACGGCGCGTGCTGCAATTGCCAGTCCAAGGCCAACGCCGCCGCGACCACGGTCGCGGGCCCCTTCGACGCGGCGAAACGGCTCGAAGATCGCTGGCAGATACTCTTCAGGTACGCCCGGGCCGTGGTCTCGGACAGATACCACGGCTTGAGGCTCTGCCGTATCGCTACGCTGGGTAACCTCGACCTCTACAGCAGTTCCGCGCGCTGTGTATGCGATTGCATTACGCAGCACGTTTTCGATCGCACTTCGCAGCAAGGGCTCTACAGCGTTCACGACAGAATGGTGCCCTCGGATGAGCCGTACTTTGCACCCGCGCTCTTGTGATTCAAAGTCTGCATCGGCCGCGACTGCCTCCACGATCGTCAAGAGATCGAAGTCGCTTCGCGCAGGGTGAAGTTGTTGCGAGTTGAGCCGGCTTAGGGTCAACAACTGGCTGATGAGTTCATTCAGTTGCTCGACCTCTTGCTCGATGCGCAAGAGTGAATCCTCGGCACTCGGCCCCGCCTTGCGGCGGGCAATGCCCAATGCAACACTCACGCGGGCCAGCGGCGAGCGTAACTCGTGTGACACGTCTTGGAGCAGTTGTTGCTGCTCGAGTATCAACAACCCAACCCGAGACGCCATCGCATCGAACTCCCGACCAAGGTCGCCGATCGCGTCCCTTCGGCGTGTAAGCGGTGGTCCAGCCCGTGCGTCCAATTCGCCAGCCGCAAAGCGACTCGTCGCCGCGCGCAGTCTGGTAACTGGCAATGTTACGTAATGGGCCAGCACAAACGCGATTATCCCCGCTGTGACCAAGATGACGAACAGGGGCAGGGTCATTGGGCCCAGGATTGGGAACAACCTTGCGATTCGAGGGGGTGAAAATGACCCCACGACGATGAAACGCCGCCCATCTGGTCCTTCGGCGAAATCACCAAGCCACGCGCCGGGTTCCGGCGTGCGATCCTTCGATGCTGCGCCGTCTCGAATTTGTTCAGCTATCCTCTGTGCCTGCTCGGGCAGTGACAGATCCAAGATCGGACGCGCGGATTCGTCCAGGATGCGGACTTGCCAGCCCGTCGTGCGTTCCACGGTATCCAGATACTCGTTGACAGCGTGTTTCCCGCCGAGACTCATGATAATTACCGCGGCTTTGCCTGCGGCGCCGACCTGCGCTTGGAAAAAGCCACGCGGGGATTGCTCGCCGGACAGGATCTCCGCACGCGTCGCAAGGAACATAAACGCCGCAAGGACAAGGACGTTTGTGATCCAGCACAATAGGAAGATTCTGAGAAGCAAGCTTTTCATCTTGTTGCTTATCGTTCGTTAGGTGCTCGGCACGGTGTACACGTACCCCACGCCTCGCAGCGTTTTGATGCGCTCCGCATTGCCCACTCGGTGCCCCAACTTCTTTCGTAGGTTGCTCAAATGCATGTCGAGGCTGCGATCGTACGGCGATAGAGCGCGTCCCAGCGCAATCTTGGACAGCTCGTTGCGCGCGACAACGGACCCTGCTGATCGCAATAAGATCTCAAGAAGTTGAAACTCAACGCCGGTGAGTTCGACGACCTCACCGCTAAGGCGCACGACTCGAGCTCCAATGTCCATCTCGACATCGCCGACGGCAAGTTGTTCTTGGCCCGATTCGGGCCGCTTGCTGTCTGAAGGGCGGATTCGACGCAATATGGCCCGGATGCGAGCCACGAGCTCCCGTGGATTGAACGGCTTGGGCAGGTAATCATCGGCACCGATCTCCAACCCAACGACGCGGTCGAGGCCGTCCCCGCGGGCCGTGAGCATTAGTACCGGAACACTGGATTGCGATCGGATCCGACGAAGCACATCGAAACCGTTGAGGCCCGGGAGCATCACGTCCAGGATGACGAGCGCGTGCTCTCCCGATACTGCGCGCAGGAGGCCACTCTCGCCATCGTGGGCAGAATCGATCTCAAATCCATCAGGCTTAAGGAACTCCGCAACCAAGTCGCAGAGCTTCACGTCGTCGTCCACGATGAGCAGACGATCGGTTCGCGAATTCGATTGTTGCACCATGCTAGAGATTATATCCAGGCGGCCCTTCTGGGGGGGCATGGCCGGCGCAAAGAAGTGTCAAGCGTACGCGCGTTAAGCCGAAACTCGCCCCTGTATGGTGGCGTTGGGCACTTTCCTGGATCGATGGACGTCCTGACTACGCCTTCTCATCGACAACTTGGAGGAGATCCAGGAGGGAGCTGACGACGCTCTGACTGCTGGAGACCCCATACTGGGGTCCGAGAATCGTCGCCAGACCTTCGTCACCGCTACCTTGCTTTCCAGTTGAACCGAATTCCGGGGGGCCTGAAGGAGGCGCTAACTGGTCGGCGTCGATGCCGTACTTCTCAAGAAGGCTCCGGACGGCGGTATGGACCGCTTCGTGATGATCATTCGATTCTCCCGACTCCTTCGCGTTGGCGATGGCCGTGGAGATCGCGGAGTCTAGCTCTTGAAGCAGTGAAGTAGTCGTGTCAGAGTCCAAGCCCGCTTCCTTAGCAAGCAACTCGATTTGTCCCCGGATTGGGTTTCCCTGACCGGCTCCGTGGCCTGGCGCGAGCTGCTGGCTGTCGATGCCGTATTTCTCAAGCGTGCTTTGCACGGCTGAATGCAGCGCTTCTCGCGGATCGGATACGTTGGCACCATTGGCGTTCGCGATCGCCGTCGAGATCGCGCTTTGCAGTTCTTCTTTGAGCGAAGCGATGGCGTCGGAATCCAGGCCCGCTTCGCTGGCAAGCGACTCGATTCGTTCCATCATCCGATTCTGTGGACCGTCGCTACCTTGTGGCATCTGGCCGATGCCGAACTGCGACCTGCCGCGCTCCACCTCCTTCGCCCAGGGATTCATCTGTTGCGACTCTATTCCGAAGCCGTTTATGCCACCTATGCTGGACATCATCAGTCTCCTTCACTCGCCAGAGGATTTCGCGGCCTGGAGCGTCCAAACGCACCCAAGGCCAACGGACTTGCAGATATATCGACGGGAAGTACTTCGGTAGATTCGGGACAGAGCGCAAAGAAGCGCAAAGACCAACTTTTCAAAACTCTACGTTCGGCTGACACACGCCTGACGTGTTCTGGTGTTAAATGTACTGCGGGCGAGGCGAGTGGCAGGCGCCGCCGAGACCGTACCGCGAGGAACAAGAGATCTCGGCGCGCTCCTGGACAAACCTATCGAGCCCTTGCAACCGGCGACGGCACGTTTGTCCGGAAAATGCTGGACCGTCGGAATGGGGTTGGTGGGTTTCTGGTTCAAGCGGCCATAGGAGGATAGCCAGAGCTGTGCGTATGCGTCGCGACCGTGCTTTCACGTTGATCGAGTTGATGGTTGTTATCGCCATCGTTGCGTTGCTCATCTCGATCCTGCTTCCGGCCCTAGGCAAGGCGAAAGCGTCAGCAAGACGGACGGTCTGCGCGAGCCAGCTTCGGCAGGTGGGCATCGGGTTCCGACAGTACCTGAACGAAAGCCGGGACCGTCTGCCCTATGCTTCGTTCATGCCCTCGCTGGGTCCGTTCCCTTTGTCCGGGACTCGAGTGATCCCGATCGCGACGGTCCTGAAGAACTTCGTAACGGACCCGGGCGCGTTTCAATGTCCCAACGACATCGCCGACGACGGTCGCGCCGCTCCCAACGCTGGCAAGTCGTATTTTGAGTCCGAGCTGTCCAGCTACGAGTATCGCGTGCAGCTCAACGGGTTGACGATGGCCCAGGTCGTCGCCCGCTTCGAGGAACGCCGTGAGGAACCGATCGCGGACAACATGATCTGGCTGATGAGGGACTACTACAACTTTCACGGTCCTGCGGGGCAGCCCGGCTCACGGCGCTACCTGTACGAAGACGGGCATGTGACCGACTTCGAGAATTAGGAGACTCAACATGATGGTTCGTCCCAACAATTCCAAAGTCACCTGGCTCCTGATCGGCGGCGCAACCTGCGCGCTCGGTGCGGGGACATGGGTGATGGTGGCCCGAAGCGGCACGGCCGTGAACGCCGGCGTTCCGGTTCCTGAGGAGTACTCCAAGGAAGCACTGAAGGCGAAGATGGCCGAGGGACCCGGTGGGTTCGGGGTGATGCGCGAGGCGATGGAACGCGAGGACCTCACCGAGGAACAGCGCCGCCAGATCGGCGAAAATGCCCGCTCGATTTTCCGGGAGCGGATGGAAGCGACGGTCAATGAGTATTTCTCCGCTGAAACCGAAGACGAAAAGAACGCGGTGCTCGACCAGCAGATCGACCAGTTTCAAGATCGACCGAAAATCACCGAGGAACAGCGCAAGGAATGGGAAAAACGTCGCGAGGAGCGCCGCGCCGAGGGCGGCGCGCGTCAAGAGCCTACGCAGCAGGAGCGCAAGGAGCGTTCCGAATCTCGCAACCCCGACCAGATGGCACGGCAGATGGCGTTTTTCTCGGCTGTCGAGCACCGAGCGACGGAGCGAGGCATCAAGATGCCGGGGCCGGGTCCCGGTGGGCCAGGGGGATTCGGCGGTCCAGGACGCGGTGGGCGCGGGCCGTAGGTCCGTCACGCGGCATCGCGGTACTTCGCGCCGAGCTGCCAACGACGATTGTATAAGGCGGACGCACGCAGTGACAATCAGCACGATCGTTGAGGGCGACGAGGTTGATTGCATTTTACCGAAGGAGATCCTCGTTATGCCAAAAAGTCTTCACATGAGGAAACGTTGCCTGCACACGATGAGCATGCTTGGGTTAGCGCTCACGGCAGTGATCGCGTTCCAGGTTTCGTGCGGAAGTGTCGACCCTGCTGACGGCACATCCAACGATGTCGGACAGATCGACGGCCTAGCGTTGGACGAGAACGGCCGTCCGGTCGGCTGGACGGAAGCAACGCACAGCAAACAGGGGCCGCCGGACTACGCCATGGTCTTTCCGGATGGCGCGGTGCGGCGGATCGACGTCACCATCGCGCCGAGCAACTGGCAGGCCATGCTGGATGACATGACCAGTAATTACGGTGCGTTCGGGACGGGCGGACAAGGAGGTGGGCTGGGACCCATCGGAGGGGCGATTCCTCCGGGCGGACCGAACGGCGGGAACGGCGGCATGATACTGCTGCCCGAATTGACTGATGCCTGTGAGGCATTGCAAGAGGCAGACGTATGCACCGTTTCAATCAACGGTGTAACCGTCGACGGAACTTGCGCGGCGGCCGGGGACGGCCAACTCGTGTGCCGTCCGCAGACGGGGTTTGGCGACCTGCCAATCGGAGGTATTGGCGACGCCACATGCGACACATGTAGCGGGCTGGTGGAAGGCGCCGCCTGTAACTGTACGGTCAACGGCACGGCCATCGAAGGAGCCTGTATCAAGACGACCGACGGCCAACTGGTCTGTCGCTCCCAAGTGGATCCAGGAGGTAACGGTGGAATACCCGGAGGCGGCGGCATTCTCGGCGACGACACGAATCCTATCGTCGTCCCCTGTATGGTTGCCTTCGAAGGCAAGACGTGGTGGTACGTGGGAATCCGCTTCAAAGGCAACTCATCGCTGATGTCCACCTGGAGCAGTGGCATCTACAAGTTGCCACTCAGGCTCGATTTCGATTCGCTTGAGGATGAGCATTCGGAGATCGCTGGGCAGCGCTTCTTCGGATTCGAAAAGCTGTCGTTCGCCAGCAATTGGTCTGATCCCTCCTACCTACGCGAGAAAGTGACGCACGACATCTTCCGCAATGCAGGCGTGCCGGCGCCGCGCACGGCCTTCTACCGTGTTTACATTGATGTCGGCGACGGCCCCACGTACTTCGGCCTCTACGACATGACCGAGATCCCGGACAACCCCATGCTCCAAGCCTGGTTCGGCGATGACAGCGGCAACCTGTACAAGCCCGAATCCAATTGTGTGACCTTCAATCAGGATAACTTCGACAAGGAGTCGAACAAGGACGCGGCGGACTGGAGCGACATTGAAGCTGCGATCGCTGCGTTGCACGCCGATCGATCTGACCCCGGCGCTTGGCGAGCAGGCCTGGAGGCGCTGTTCAACGTGGACGGGTTCCTCCGCTGGCTCGCGGTCAACACGGTCATCGTGAACTGGGACACCTACGGGCGCATGGCCCACAACTACTACCTCTATGCGAATCCCAATGACGGGGGTCGCCTGTCATGGATACCCTGGGACAACAACATGGCCATGGCCGAGATGGGTGGTGGCATAGGCGGTGGAAGCGGCGGGCTGTCGCTGGGGCTCACCGAGGTCGGTGATCAGTGGCCTCTCATTCGTTACCTCATAGATGACCCTGTTTATCAAGCGGCATATGTTTCAAACATGAGGACCTTTGTCGAAGGGGCCTTCAACGTGACCGCCGTTCAAGCGCAGTTTCAGACGGCGCATGATCTGATCGCCCCCTATGTGACCGGCGCGGAACCTGAGCAGTCCGGATACACCTTGCTCGACAGCCCGGAGGAATTCGATACGGGGCTAACCACGCTCTTGCAGTTCGTTGGCGACCGCTCGACGGCAGCAATTGAGTTTCTGGGCACACAGCCATGATAAGGTCGCGTCACGAGCTGAAGTACTTGGTGCCCGAGGCGCAGGCAGTAGCCATCGCTGAATGGATCCGGCCGTTCATGCGTCCGGATCGCCATTCGACGACGGGTGTGTATTCGCTCGTCAGCCTGTATTGGGACTCGGACGACCTGCGGTTGTGCAGAGAGTCAGTGGAGGGAGTCAAGAGCCGACTAAAACTGCGCATTCGAAGCTACAGCGACGACCCTGTCGCACCTTGCTTCTTCGAAATCAAGCGGCGGGTCAACCAAGTCATTGTGAAAAGCCGAGCTCGGGTACTACGTAGTCTGGCGGGACCGTTGCTTACGGATGGGGTCCGGCCCTCTGCGCTGGGTTTAGGCGAGGATAAGAACCTCACACAGTTCTTGTTCTACCGGCAGCAGATCAATGCCAAACCAGTCGTGCGAGTCCGCTATTTGCGGCAGGCATTTGAAAGCCGGTTCGCCGACGAGGTGCGTGTGACGTTCGATAGGCAACTCAGCCTGAGCATCACGCGTACGCACGAGCTTGGCCTCAACGGCCCCGGATGGCAGCGAGTGCCGGAGCGAGGCGTCGTGCTTGAGATCAAGTTCACGCACGGCTATCCGGTCTGGGTGAGCCGACTCGTTCAGCAGTTCGGGCTTCAGGCGCAGTCAATGTCGAAGTATGTCCGATCGCTAACGCACGCGAGCGCTTTACGGTTCTGCGCACCGGCTGTGCAACCCAAGGTCGCTTGTCAGGCAGTTGAGGCTATGCATCAAGGACGACGTTGCGGCGTGAATCCCGACGCTCAGGTAACACAGCGAGGAGATAGCGATGGCGCGATTGTGGCGCTTGCCTAACAGTGGAACCGGTCCGGCCAGTGCCACAAGAGTGACGATGATACATGCGGCGAGCAGCGCAGTGCCTGTGCTACTCTGTATTTCTCTCGCGAGTTGTCGTCCGTCCACTGTGGCGAATGTCGATCCTCCGGCGCTCTACATCAACGAGATCATGGCTCAGAACGACAGCACCATTGCGGATACGGATGGCAACGGCGGGTACGCCGACTGGATCGAGATCTACAACGCCGGGAAATCCAGCGTGGACCTCGGCGGGATGTACCTTACGGACAATCTTAAACAGCCGACGAAGTGGCGCATACCTGACGGCGTGGCCATTGATACCGGCCGGTATCTACTCTTCTGGGCGGACGACGACGTGCAACAGGGCAACACGCACACGAACTTCAAGCTGGATACTGCGGGCGAAGATGTCGGCCTCTTCGACACCGCCAAGAACGGCAATGCAGCCATTGATGCGGTGACGTTTGGTCAGCAAGTAGCCGATGTGTCGTACGGACGATCGCCAGATGGATCAGACAACTGGCAGACACTGTCCGTACCGACGCCGGGGGACCCCAACAGGTGACGGGAGGTTGACGCGACCGGTTGGGAACCATGTGATGAGGAGAGGTCGATGGAACAGTTATGGCATTTTCTTGACGGTGGGGCTGCCCGCAACAGCATCTTCACGCCAGAGAGTATTATTCTTTCGCTGCTAGTCTCTTTTGTATTGGGGCACTTGCTCGCGTGGGTCTATTATGCCACGCACTCCGGGCTCTCTTATTCGCGATCGTTCGTCCAGTCGCTCATCCTGATGGCCGTGGTAGTCTCCTTGGTAATGGTGGTCATCGGCAACAGCATCATCACTGCGTTCGGGCTGATGGGCGCGCTGGCGCTAGTGCGGTTCCGCAATGTCATCAAGGATACCCGCGACGTCGTGTTCGTCTTCTGTGCAGTAGTGATTGGAATGGCCGCGGGCTCGCAGCGCTATGCCGTGGCGATTGTGGGGACTGTGGCACTGTGCGCAATTGCCATCTACCTTCATGTGAGCACATTTGGCTCACACTGCTCCCACAACGCGTACCTGCGATTTCGGCTGGTGGGCTTCGTCGCGGCCGATCATCCCTTGCCGGCCTTGCTCAAGCGATTCTGCGGTGCCTTCGCCCTGATCTCCGTTCAGGACGGCGATCTTTCCGGCATTGCAGAATACGCCTACCAACTCACGCTGCGGGACAGCAGCCGCAATGAGCAACTGATTGCGGAACTGCGCCAACTCGGCGGAATCAGCGACGTAAGCTTGACGGCGCAAGAGGAACTGCTCGAGGTCTAGCGGCCATGTCACAATCTTTCAAATCGCCGAATTACGCGATCTGGCGCTGGCGGCGAAACGCGTTACCGCTTCTGGTCTGGCTGGTTGCCGCCGGAATCGCCGGTTGGCTCTTGGCTCATCGGTCGTCCGCCAATGAACTCACGGGTATTGCTCAGGCAGAACAACGTGACGTGGCAGCGTTAACGAATGGGCGCCTCCAACTTGTACCGGTCGAGATGCTTGATTCAGTCAAGCAAGGCCAACCCGTCGCCGTGCTTGAGGACGACCGTATAGCGGCCTCGCTGGCGACGGCCGCTGCCGAGGTCTCGCGCCTGCGGGCAGAGTTGGCGGCAACCGAAGATCGCCTCGCCATCGATGCAGCAGTGCAACATTCCGACCACATGGCCGAAGCGAGGCGATATGCGGTCGATGTCGAGCGGAATCGTCTCCACGAGATTGAACTGCAGGTGATGATGGAGACGGATCGTATCAAGGCGGAGTTCCTACGGCTTCAAAAGGACCTGCTGGGTAACCTGCGGGGGCAGCGCGCCGTCTCAGAGCTTAGGTTCAGATCGGCTGAAGCGGACTACAAGTCCCTTGAAAAGAACTTGGGCGAGAATCAGAAGGCCTTGGCCCAGGTTCGGCAGGACTTGGAACAGGCCCGCCAACGGCAGGATTCGTTTTCGGGAAATCAAGTGGAGTACCTGGCAATTGACAAGGCGCTCGAACCCTTGCGAGCCGCAGTCACCGTGCAGGAACGGCGCGTGGCCGAACTCTGCGTGGATCGCTCGATGCTCGTTCTCAAAAGTCCCATGGACGGTGTCGTAAGCCAGCTTCTGCGCAAGGCCGGTGAGTCGGTGAGGACTGGCGAGCCGATCATGACGGTAGTCTCGACTCGTCCCTCGGCAGTCATTGCCTACGCGACCGCAGCACAGGTGGTCCAGTTTCAGCCGGGTTTGCCGGTTCGGTTGGACGTGATCCGAGAGGGCATTGCTCGGCATTCCGCTTGCACGCAGGTTCAACTGATCGGGCCGGTGGCCGAGAAGTTGCCGGCACAGTTGTGGCGCAATCCCACGACCCCGGAGTGGGGTTGGCCAGTGAAGATCGCCATTCCTCCGCAGTTAGGAATTCTCTGCGGCGAAGTGATTGGTATTGCCAGGCCATGATGACGAGCGGCGAGTTCCGAGTTGTAAGGGGCGGGATGCGCCGGCTCGCTGCCAACGATTTGCGCCATTGGTGGCTCCTCAGCCTCTGCTCCCCCGTTGCTCTGGCGGTAATCGCGGGTTGCACCGTGGGGCCGAACTATTGTCCGCCGGAGACTCGTCTGCCGGACCGCTGGAGCGGGTCGAAGGAAGGAACCGTCACGACGCATCCCGCCGAGGTCGCCAACTGGTGGATCCTCTTCGGCGATCCCACGCTCGACGGGTTGATCGAGCGGGCGTTGCGGTCCAATCTTGACTTGCGGATCGCCGAGGCGCGAGTTCGCGAGGCGCGTGCCGAACGAACGATCGCGGGTGCCGATCTGTGGCCCAGCGTCGGCCTGGCCAGCTCCTACTCCCACGAAGGCAGGAGCTTGAACAAGAAGTCGGACAAGTCCAGTGATCCTTGGGACCAGCTCCACGATACGATTGTGGATGAAACGGCGAAAGGCCTCGTGGGCGGATCGCTCGACTCGCGGAATCTGGTTGAAGATGTCACAGGCGAGATGCTCGGCGATACCCTGACCGGAACGAACAAAGCAGGTACACGGCAGCGGGCACAGAGTTTATTTGAGGTTGGCTTCGACGCAAGCTGGGAGCTTGACGTGTTCGGCGGGATACGCCGGAACGTGGAAGCCGTCGATGCAGACATCGCCGCGACCACTGAAGGCTATCGCGATGTCCTCGTCACGCTGCTGTTCGAGGTGGCGCGCAATTACGTCGAGGCGCGGGGCTATCAGCAGCGGATTGTGATCGCGCACCACAATGTCGATGCGCAGAAGGAAACACTCCGGTTGGCCCGATCGCAGTGCGACGGCGGCACGGGCAGCGAGCTGGACGTCGCTCAGGCCCAGGTACAACTCTCTTCGACCGAATCTCGGGTCCCGGCCCTGGAAACCGCCTACCGGCATGCGGTGCATCGGCTCAGTCTGCTCGTCGCCGGGTGGCCCGACGCAACCCTAGCGGAACTCTCCAAGGAAGCCCCCATCCCAGCAGCACCGCCGGAGATACCGCTGGGGCTGCCATCGGACCTGCTTCGCCGCCGGCCGGACATTCGCGGGCGTGAACGCCAGCTTGCCGCTGCCACCGCTCGCATCGGCGTCGCGACCGCCGACCTGTTCCCCAAGTTTTCCCTCAACGGCGCGTTCGGATCGCAGACGTATGACGTGCGGCATCTCCTTGATGCCCGGAGCCTTTTCTGGTCCGTGGGCCCCGCAATGAGTTTGCCGATCCTGGATGGCGGACGGATCCGGGCGAACATCGAGGCACAGAATGCGATTCAGCAACAAGCACTTGCCCAGTATGAACAGACCGTGTTGAGGGCGGTGAAAGAGGTGGAGGACGCCCTCGTCGCCTATCAGAATGAACGTACGCGATATCAACACCTCGCCGACGCCGTCGACGCCGGCCGCCGGGCCGTATCTCTAGCGAGCGTCCAGTACAAGGAGGGGCTGTCCGATTTCCTGGCTGTCGTGGATTCCGAACGCTCGCTATTCGCGGCCCAGGAACAGCTTGTGCAGAGCAGGACCAACACCACCCTGCACGTGATCGCCGTCTTCAAGGCGCTCGGGGGCGGCTGGGAAACAAGAACAGGCTCCGATCGCGCGATGCAACCACCGGAAGGAGTAGTTCCATGAAGTCGACTCTTGGGAATGCACGTCATCCCATGGCATCTTGGTGTGCTTCGCACTGAGCGGTTGGATTGGCATGGGTGCGGGCCCGGCACTGGCGCGAACGCTGGTACGAACACAAGCACCGGCACGGGAGTCGCCGCCGACGTCGGTGCCAGAGCCTGTGGTGTGGTTGACAGTAACGTCAACGCAGACTCATTCGCGAAACGGATTCGTTTTCTCCATCGGGTTCGCAAGACCCTGCGATGTTGAAAGCGTTGGTGGGGAGGAGCCTGGGCTCTGACCGGTGTGTGCCGTGCTGACGCAAACGCAGGCGAAGCCACATGAAGAAGCCGTTCGACTCAGCTACCTGTCGACGAAAACCACCGACCAAAACACCTGAACAAGCGCAAAGACGATTTTTGCAGAACTTTACCCTGGACTGATAGACGCCTCATGTACCTAACGCCTAAAAGATAGTAAGACGTTTGGCTCTTGGCGAAGGTCCTTAAGTCCGTCTCTTGCGCGGACGAAGCAGCGAGTGGACACCCGTCCAGGCCACAGGCACACGGGTGCGGTTTGGGTCAGCCTTGGCTGACCGGATAACAAGGAGATCTGGTATGAACAAACGAAAGACCATCCACGGAATTCTGCGACTAGTCGCGGCGTTTGCAAGCGGTGCGACGCTGCTTCAAGTAAGTAGTTGCACAATCGACGAATCAACCATGACGGAGTTTGCCAACCTGTTCGCGGAGGCTCTTTTGACGGCACTGACAGGAAGCACCTGACGGATCCAGCGCCCCGCGTTGGCTTGCTTCGAATTGCCGAGTTCGTTGAACTGTACAACGTCGATTACGCCGATGACGCCGTCATCTACGCGGAGCTCTCCGCGCCGTCGGTATTCTCCATGGTTCCTACTATCAAAGCACTGGGTGTGGCCATCGGAAACGTTGGCGCGCATGAAGCGGGTCACCCGCTTGGGCTCTAGCACGTAAGCGATGAGGACGACCAGTCGATGGCGACGCGGCGCTGGAAGATCAGGAGTTCATGGATGCTCCCGTGCCCAGCGATGTCATGGCCATCTGCACGCGGGATGCGGTCATGCTGCTTAAGTAGACACTTGGCTGGCGCGAGATATGGGCGTGCGCGCTTACCATTCAGTGAGGCATGAAACGTGAATGGCCTTCTGCTGCGAGTTGCGCAAATCCTGGGTGCCTCGACCGTCGGCTTACGCAACGTGCTCTTCGCTCACCTGCACGTCCTCGTCGCTACCGCCGAATTCAAATTGAACGCGGTAGTCGCCGGCTTTCGGGCGTTTGCTAACGGCGTGGCTAAAGACGCCGTCGAAGAATAGCAACGACAACTCACCGCCGCTTTGGATTTCGGGCAAGAAAGGTTGCACCAGGACACCCCGATCCTCGAGCGTCTTGGCGATGTCAGCAGCGTAGCGGTCGAGTTCCTCGACGCGAAAACGGTAGCAGCGGTAGGCGCCGCCGGCGATGGTCGGCTTGACCACGATTTCATTCCAACCGCGGGCCCGCGCCAAGGCGGCGATGTCGGCCTTGTCATTCTCTGCGATGCAAATGCCCTTGCTCGTTCAAAGTGTCCCCAGTTAGTCCCCAATAAACGCGGTCCTCCAGCGGCTCCACGGGTCAAGAGTGGTCCAGTTGAGTCTGGTTCATAAGCGGTGCATCCACCGGTGCTTATGGGTTAAATGCTTGTCATATAACAACTTACAAGGTAGGTGGGAGGCGGAATTCGATTCCCCGCGCCTCCATTCCATAAGTGCTTCTTGTGAACTTGTTTGCGCAACGTCTCAGGCTGATGCGGAAACTCTGTCGGGAACGAAGTCGCTCGATGGGAAGCGCATCGGCCACCGAGTCGCCAAGACATGCTGGTGGTTGGGCGCGACCTGGGGGTCAGCTTCGTCCGATGGGAACTGCCACCGCGACCTTTTGGTTCAGTGCCTAATGCCATTCGGATAAGCGACGGAGGTAGGACACCTGCGAAGCAAACCAGCTGGGTTCTCTGGCATTCTGGGCAGAGGACGACGAAAACACGGACCCCAAGCGGGCGATGGAAGGCTTATCCTAATGGCATTAGGTTCAGTGCCCGACGTGGACGGTGGTCGGTGAAATGTTGCCGACTGTACTGCCGCCATGTCTGGAGGGAGCAAGGCGGGTCGGGACGTTTCTGCATCGACACAATCAGTTGTCGTTCAAAACGCCCTCGTTCTTCACCTCGTACGACCGCTCCCAGGCCAGGAGGGTCGTTCTGGCATCCGTCAGGCGGAACTGAAACTTAAAGTATCGAAATCCCCGGCGCCTGACGTCGGCAGTACGCTCATCCTGACGGTACACAAAGCCCATAAGCCAATAATCAACGTCGGCGACCTTGCCGCTCACCTCTACCTGTTGATCCTTCTTCTCGGTCGCGTGGCGCTTCTCATCGATGGTGAAGGGTGTGCCAGTGCCGCCCGGTCCCGTGATGCCGCCCGGGCGGTTTGTTTGCTTCTGTCCACTGATATCAGAGGATTCCGAGCGGGTGATGCGGACAGGTTCATCAGATTGGTTGGCACGCTCGGACAGAGTGGCATCCCTCGCGCGCTCATCGCGGAAATTAAACCGCCCATGCCCCATGTTCATCAGGGCTTCACGAATCGTCTCCGGGTAGATCGTTAGATCAAGATTCTGCTCGGTGCGATCCTCGATCGGCTTGATTTCAATGACCAGAGGCACGCCGGGCGCCTGCGCGAGGCTAGACGCGGAGAGGTCTCTCGCTAGCTGGCTACAGGCATCCTTGAACTCCTTGACGCTCGGGCGATCGAGGAGTCGGTCTCTTGGTTCCTCAGTGATTTCACGGCGCTGCGTCACGCCCGGCTGGACATCGCGTACAGGCGTACACGCTGCCGCGAGGAGTGCGCTGAGCGCCGGCACCGCAATAATCGGTGAAAGGCATCGCAAGAACATGTTCATAAGCCTCCCGTACCTGAAGCTGTTTGTTTACTTGAGGCGCTGCACCAGCGCAGACGCAGCATCACGCGTGGCGGACGCCAAATCCGAACCGGCGCTTGAAACGGCACAGACGATTTCTCTCGTCCCGGTATCTGTAAACCGAAGATAAACCTTGGCCGGTTGTGCTGCGTTCTCCTGGGCCACAACCGTGCCGTCAACGTAGTACCGAATCCCATCGTCATACATGGCTTGAAACGTGGTATGCCCCTCCACCAGTGCGCGGCACTCGTCCTCGGGGACCGTGTAAACCCGCGAGCGAGTCCCGCCCGCTAAGGTCTCCGCCACAATCGCCTGCACCTCCAGGCTCGTCCGGGCAATATAGAGAGCCACGTCACGATCTCCTTTCCGAATGGTCAGTGTAGCTTGCGAAGTGCCGGTTTGTGCCTTAGCCTCGACTACCTCGAGGCCGTCGCCACTCAATTGGGCATGAGCTTCAGTGGAAACGACCATGGGGCCCACGGCGATCCGGAACCGAGAAGTAGGGAGCTTCCATGATTCAGGCGGGTACTTCTGTTTGAAATAGTCCAGATTGGAGATGGGCACACCGCTCGGATTCACCGACTTGTCCGAGGATATCTCGGCGTCCACGTGAACCGGCCGCACGAAGGTACACCCGGTCATGACCGCGGCAAACAAAGGTGCGACGATACGGACAGAGTTTGCAGTCATCATCTCGACTCCTTACGAATGTCTACTCCGGTAACACACTGTCCCGCCACATACCGTGCTCGAGGATCTGCTCAGGAGGACTCAGTCTCCGCCCGCTCTTCGATTTCAGGTCCTTAAACTGTGCATTGTAGGTTGCCACGTTGTTACTCAAACTTGTCCCTTTGATGGCGACCACCTCGTGCGCCGGAAAGGCCACCGTCTGCCACTCGGTCTGGTCGATCGTGATCTTATCCTCGTCGTAGAAGACGAATCGCACGTCTGCCCAGAGAGTTTCATCACGGTACATGTTCTGCATCTGGACACGGACCTGCGTTTGACCGGAGGGGGTTCGCCGCGCCGTCCGGTTGATGAACAGCAAACTGTTGCGTACCTCGCCGTCAAGCATGGTCACACCCTCGCGCATCTGGTGCGGCGCCTGTCCGTCGGCGCGGGCCATCGGGCTATAAGGTCCGCGTCGTTGTGCGCAACCCACCGCGGCCGAAGCCGCAAGGCCAACGAGCACCAAGCGAATAGTCCTGGAACCGATCATGATTGGGCTCCTTACTGCGACGATTCCGTAAGCTCAAAAAGGGCCCGTTGGTGAATTTCCTTCGCCCACGGGTCATTTTCCCAATGGCCATCTTTCACAACGCCTTCCCGAAGGCAGAACAAGTAGGCCTGGGCCAACTTCTCGACCGCCTTATCATTCTCGCGCCGATCAATGTGAAACTTTGCTTCCTTGCAATACCGTCCCTGACGCTGTTCAAAGTTCTTTAAGACCCAGGCCGCCACGTCCTTCACCGCTTTCTCGCGGAGGTTTTTCTTCATCGTGGCCCGCGTCGGGAGGTCAATCGCCTTGTCTTTGATTCCAGCAGACGTAATCCCTCCATGTCCATAGTCCGCCTTCTTGTCATCACTCGTGAAGGTCTCACTTTGGGTGATCGCCCCTTTATCCGTCGTAGACATGCGAACGGATACAACGAGTATGCCCTCCATCCGCACGTCGGTCTGCTCGTAGGAGACGTTTTCGAAACGCTCCTTCTCGATCGTTTGCGGTACCTGCTCTGGCCAGCGAGACCTATTATTTCCGTAGCGTTTCAGATACATCTCGTACTGCGGATTGGGCGTCGAATCGGTGCCCATCTGCACCTTCACCGTGATATTGCGCGGCGACCTGTTTTCATCGACGGTCAATGTGGAAACATTGCCAAGGATCACGAAGTGTACCCCCAGAAGCCCCGCAGCGTCCTGTACGGTGCGGTCTCTTTGCTTGAGGGCATCGTCGATCTTGTCTCGCTCGACCTCGACAATGTCGATGCCATAGGGAAGTACTTTAGTCATGTAAGTGATCAGATTGTCCGAGAATTCTCCACCCGCATTCGGTTCGCTGGCCGGCGAATCAAAGGCGGCAAAGCCGATCTGAACGTGGATAGTCTTTTCAACAGCGTCTTCTCGATCACGGTGAAATGTGAAAGCCTCTTCGTTTTCGGGGTCGAGCGTCAGGGCTTTCACCGCCGCCAGATAGGCAGCGTAGATGTCTCCTCCGCTTAGCGCCTGCTTCCCAACCTCAAGGTAGTAGGCGCTTCCCTCTTTGGAAATATCCCGCAGAAGATCGTCGACCCCTTCGATTTGTGCCTTGAGCAGCGTCGTGTAGGCCGTGAAATGGCGATCTCGCTTGCGCAGATCATCAATTTTGTCCCGGATGACCAGAACCTTGATGCTGGCGACGCGAGACGCCAGCGAACCGGTTAACTCCACCTGTGGCGGGGGTTGGCTTTTACGGAATTCATCCAAGGCTAAGGCGGCCTTTTCCCAGTCCCGCGCGCTACACGCCTCCTCGATCAGCGTTCGGTAGTACGTGTTGCGTCGCTGGATGATCGTTCGTTGCTGTTCGAGTACCGCGGGCGATGGGTTGATTCGCAAAGCGGCGTCCAAGTCCATAATCGCGGCATTCCATTGCGTTCCGGCAGCCTTCTGGTTCGCGCCGGCAACCAGCACATCAAACCGCGCGAGCAAATGCTTGCGCCGCTCGCTATACTCCTGGAGCCGAGCCGTGATGCGCTTTGGTTTGTCATCGTATTTCTGGAAGGCAGTAAGGGCTGCCGTCGACTTGGTTATTTGCTCGAGAGTGTCTCCAAGGCCGATCGGGGAGTCCGCGTTCGTAAGAGCCGACTCCACGATGGGCGCGAGGAGCGCATCGAGGGCTTGCTCAACCTTGGCGCGCTGCCCGGAGTCGCGCAGTTCTTTAAGCGCCTCAATGTATAGATCGGCCGCCTCAACGTTGCGGCCGCTCCGCTGCAGATCCTGCGCTTGGCGCACCTTGGCAGGCATCCCACAACCAACCAGGAGGAGGCAACCGCCCGCTAGAACTGTGCGTTTCACTGTCCAGTACTCCTGTGTGTCATGCTCCGGCACAAGCCCGTCGCGGCTTAGGCGAGTCGTCGCGCCCATGTCCGCGGCCGCTGCTCTCGTCGAACCTAGTTCTCGATGCCATACAATTTACGCAAACGCTGCTCCCGTTACAACGTTCCCCCCGCTCGCAACAACCCGGCGATACCTGCTCTTGCGGCTCGCAGCCTTGCCTCCCCCAAGATCGCGCTCCTCACACGCATGCGCCTTGCCGGAGCAACGTGGTGCCCGGGCTGCATCCACGAGCCACAGCGCGACGCCCGCCGGCACCCCAATGGACTCTGGCATCGGGCTTCGCCCAAAGTCCTGCCACCGGGAATTGCGATCCTGTGCGTTCCGCCCCTACCCGCGGATTCCCAAAATCGAGAACGCAGCCGCCGGCCCAAAGGGTACCCTCTCCTCATACTGGCCGATCAGTGTTTCAACTCGCCGCCGAAAAGCATGCCAACGACGCCCCCGTTCAACCCTTCGCGACCGCGTCACGGGCGCGACAACGAGGCTCAATCGGTCCAAGAGAGACCACGCTGCAACGCGGCAAAATCACGCAGATCGACCTCACCGTTCGCATCGTCGTCGAAGGCTTCGCACCCGGATGCCTCGAAAGCCCTGCCCGGACCCGTAGCGCAGCCGCTTCAGCCTGCCCAGTCAGATCGCTCCAACGCTCGATCACAATTGTAATCGCCGATGCCGAACTCGAAGGCACCCATGTCCACTCGACCGCACAGAACACGGGGATGACCGGCAAGGTCCGCCTCACCCGGTGCCCATGCCACATTCGGAGGACCGCTGTCGATGCACGGAGAGTTCGGTGCAAGTCGCAGATCATCGTCTTGTGTCCCGATCAAACCATCCAGCCCGGCTGCATCCACAAATTCTGGAATACTCGCGATGTTGCCGGTTCCGCCGAGAGAACCCGTCAACCCCTGGACGCAGGAGTAGTCCACGGTCTTGATCGAGTCGTTGGTTCCATCGACTTGGGCCGACTCGTCAAAACCACCCCGATCGCGATTGTCGAAGAGAATGCAGCCATCGACGATGAGCGTGCTGCTCGAAGCGAACAGACCGGCACCGCGATAAGCGGCTTCATTCGCCAGGAACACGCAGCCTGTGAAGCTTGCGTTGCCGCCAAGGCTCTCAACAGCACCGCCCTCATTTGCCGAGACGTTGTTGGTAAACACACAGCTCTGAACAGTTACCTGGGACCCGAGGTTGCGAAGCGCCCCGCCACCCCCTCCGCCACTGAGGGAGTTCGTCGAAGTATTTCGCCGGAAAACGCTTTTCTGCACGGTGGTAGTACTATCCCACAACTGAAGCGCCCCTCCGGCTAAACCCCGATTCTCCTCAAACAGACAGTTATCAAAAAGGGCACTGCCATCGCTCCATAAGACCGCCCCATCTTCATTCCCACGGAATTCGCAGGACTTGAACGTCGCAAACGCGTTGAATCCCCACGACGCCGCACCAAAAAAGTGTGCTCGGTTACGCTCGAAGCGGCAATTCGCGATCGTGGCTGCACCGTCGCGAAGAGCAAGACCACCACCAAGACCACTGGACGTGCTATCGGCGTTACCGCCAACGATGGCGAAGCCGTCCAAGAGTGCCGACGCGTCCGTTTGATCGCCAGTGACCACATGGTAACTGTTGTCCGTGACGTTCCCACTTGCAAGATCATCGCCGTTCAGATCTCCGCTCAAGACAGTCACATAGAGCGCGGGAGAACGTTCTCCACGCGACGTTTCCGTCCCGGCGAAACTGCCATAGATTGCGGTACCCGTAACTAGCCGAAAACTCGCCGCGCGGTCTCCGCCTGGGGCGTCCGGGCTGTAAGTTCCTTCAGCCACCCAGATCTCGTCAACCACCCGCGAGTCCGCGGCCCAGTCAAGCGCATCCTGTAGGTCCCGGAAGGCGTCCACCCAACTGAGGCCCGTATTCGCTCCCACCGCACCGGTGTTGACAAACAAGAAGGGCGGCGGATCGCAAATGTCTGGAATACCGTTTCCGTTCTCATCCAAGTGGGTGCCGTCGGCCAGATCGCATGTGTCCGCTCTTCGGTTACCATCGCAATCCCGCTCGCACTCATCAGGTATTCCGTTCCCGGTGCAATCGGTGCTCGTTTTGTTGACAATATCGCAGGCGTCGATCACTCCGTTACCATTGCAGTCCGGCTCGATGCCATCAGCGATATCGCATTCGTCCGGAATGCGGTTGCTGTTGCAATCGGAGCTCGTATCCGCACGGAGATCGCATGAATCCGGAACCGAGTTGCCGTTACAATCGTGGATGGCAAAGTCTTCGATAGTCGCCCGCAAGAGGCTGCCATCGGCGGCGTTCGCGATAAGCAACTCGTTGCCAACAAATGCAAGTCCTCGCGGATCCAATGGGCGATTGGCCGAGTGCGACGTCAGCGAGGCGACAACCTCGGCGTCCGCATCGAGCACTAGAATCGCGCCCTCAACACCCCAGTATCCGTCGTTGCTTCCAGCCACAGAGAGAAGCAATACGAACTCGCCCTGGAGGTCCGAGTCAATCGCGCCTGCCCATCCCTTGGGCGAGAAAGCCATTTGGCGGAGTCCCGTCTGCCCTGCCCTCAACGGCATCTCCGCGAAGAGTTCGACGTTCAACGATTGCAGGTCGATCGCGAAAAGACGGGAGCCCAACCCATCACCGACAAACATCCTGTTGCCGTGAATACCGAAATTGGGTGGAGCAAGCGCGGGAGTGAACAGCGCTGCGCCGAATGTCGGGAACAGCGTCGTCAAGGATCCATCAGGTCTTACCGAGTGCACCGACCCTAATTGCTCTCCGTTGGTGTCGGTTTGGTCCACCACAAGCAGTGTGCCGGCAGCCGGCCCGCCAAGCTCTAACGGGACGTAGATGATTCCCGACGCTGCGGTTGTTGGCAGCGAAACGAAGGTTTCTGTAGCGCCATCCGGACCAATGTGGACCACGGATTGAAATAGGTTGTCGCGTATCGCCACGAAGAGACGGTTGTCAAGGCCGCCGAATTCGTCTGGTGCGAATGTCGCGCCGATCGGGGCCGCCAAGCCATCTGCAAGCACTTGTACGACAGTCCCGGATTGGTCCACAAGAAGAACCTGTCCGAGTCCCACATCGGGAACGACAAAGCCCGGCGCGTAAGGTTCCCTGGTTTGTAGGATGTCCTCCGGGATGACAAATCCGCTGGAAAACAAATCGACGCTTGATCCGGCAACCAGCTCGCACTCATCGGGAACACTATTGTTGTTGCAATCAAGTGCGCCTCCGCACCCCGTAACGTCGCAGATTCCGCCTGGCCCGCCACACGCAATGTCGCACTCGTCGGCTATACCGTTCCCGTTGCAGTCAGGTCCGGACGCCGCCGCAGTCTCCACTGCGCCTTGCCCGACTTTCATCCGCTGAATCGTTCGAACGAGTGGGTCCGTCGAGTACACGGTTTGCCCGAATGCCTGATTACAAAGCAGCACGCACGACAAGACCGATACACAACACTCTACACCGTGCTGAATGCTCATCGTATTTCTTTTTCACTCCTGACCGAAGGAAACGAGTCTCCACAGCCCTACTCTCTTGAAGCTGCGGGCATTTCGTGGTTTCGAATCCCAACCCACTTCGCACCATTGAATGACAGACCACTTCAGCGAGATCACTGACATTCCACTCCTCAAGGACACCAACCTGCAGCAGGATTGTCGACAAGTTCACATCCGTCACAGTACGAGTCTAGTACATCGCTTGGTTTGACGGCCTGCCGCGTGTCTCGCCAAAGTAGGAATCCTTCGGAATCGACTAACCACGCTCGCGGCTGACCAGCGGCATCGTAATCCGCCATGACCACGTTACCTGTCGATTGTCCCTGATCTAGAAGTTCACCAGATTCATCAATGGTATACCGCTCTGAAACGAAATCGGTTCCGTTCACGAACAGGATGCGTCGCGTGCCAACTTCTACTACGACCTGAAAATCGAACGCATTCACGATGCCGCACCGAGTTCCAATTGTGTCGTTTACCCATTCAACCCAGGAAAAACTATCAGGCGGTGGAGATGGTTGTGGTGGTGGTGGAAGTGCGCAGTCGAGATCTACAAATTGACATCCGCAGTCGCACTCCCCGTCATTGTTCCACTCGGCCGGGCAGTTGTTTTCGCGATCAGTGCCAAAATAGCAGTAAGCGCATGTCACGGGACAACTCTCGGATGGGTGAGGAGTTGGCGGTGGTGGTGGAGTCACGCTCACGCAGTCAGCGGTGTCTGATCCGGCCGGACATACGGCAGTCACCGCTCCAGGCCGCCCATCATCGCATTCGCCGTCGCCGCGATAGGCGCAGAACTCGATGTCGTCCGGCAGGCTATAAAGGTCTCCAGCTCCCTCCGAGAAGTCTTCGACGAGCGTCCTAACGTGATCAACCTGAATGGCAAAGCTATTGTTCCCCTGCGTGTCTGTTGACGTGGCGTTGTTAACGCCGATGATCTGCCCACAGTAAATTAGAGGCGAACCGCTGGTGCCGCCCGTTGTGGCACCATTGTGCTGAATGACGTCCGCATCCGCGAGGGATGTCGGTTGTGGGTTTCCCGGGAACGGGTCGAAATCCACGATCGGAGCGGGGAGCGGATCGGGGCGAACGTTGGTGAGTGTATCGCCCGGGAACCCGACGATGAAACTGTCGTCGACTAGCCCGAGACCATCTAATAGGCCATGATTCGCAAGTACGAGGGCATGGGGTAAATCAGTGCCGGTGATGATGAGCGCAATATCCGGTACGGAAGTCGGGTCCCGAAAAACTTGATAGTCGCGTGGAAACACGGCATTGCGAAGCTCGAAGACTGTACCCGTATTGCCCTGAACTGCTATGTCGCGAGCAACACTTTCCTCACGCGCCACATCATAGAGAGCCGCAGCAACGTGACCGTTCGTCACAAGCTTTCGCTTGTCAACCGCAAAGGCGGTTCCGATGAAGACGTACTCAGGCTCGCCATCCGGTGTGGCCGGCGCAAGCTCGGCCCAAATCATGAACACGCCGTCTCCATTGGTCTCCCGCCATTCAGAGCGGCTTGGACACGGCGAATCTTCTGTTCCAGAAACCGCCTGGGTCGTTACTCGCGCGCACTCGGCGCACTCAGTGCGACTATCCCCACCACTCAGCAATGCTAGTTTAACGTCTGGTTGGAAAGTCCCGGTGCCTTGCCTGATCGTCGCAATGAGTAGAAAGGTACGAATACCGAACTCCCCCGGAAAACAAACCGGCATACAAACCGAACGCATGTTCGCCGTAATTCCGGGCAAGTCCACACACTCTCTTTGAATCTCGTTGGAGAATACCTCTGGGGTAATCATTTTCGCACATTCGTCGCAGCCGGCCGGCAAAAGATTTATTAAGGCGCTCTCGAGTTGCTCGGAAGAAAGGCCAACTTTTCGCAGTATGGTCGCGTAGTCGACCAAGATTGCAATGCCGTCGTCCGTGATGGCGCATGTGGGAATGCACGCCTGCTGCATCCGCGTTGACACGCACTGGCCATTCAGGTTCTGAGTCGGACGGTCACTCTGTCCGTCTCCTGCTGGGCCCGAAGGCAAGGAGGGGCACCCAATAGGGAACAGAGCAAGCCCCGCACATGTAAGAATTTTACCTCTTTTCGCCAGATGCATCGCGTATCTCCTTTTCAGTTTGGTGTTCGCCGTCTACTCACGGATAAGAACGGCGGTTGCTTCTCATTGGGCACGTCCAAGCCCAGGAACCCATGAACCTTCGCGGAGCGATTCGACACAACGCTTCGCGGCTTTCTGTATTTACATGGAGCGGAGAAGTCGCCGAGGCGCAAAGATTTCTCACATTTTCCGCTTGAGATTAGCACTACAACTAGATTCGCGTCGCGCGGTTTCAATGAAAGCCCGTTAAAGCGAGCTGAGATTCGGGTTTGGAGGTCGATCGCGTTACCAGCTGTGAACGGCTGGCCTGAGGCGCCGCCTTCGGTAGCGGGAAGGCCGCTGAAGCGGCCTGAATTGCAAGTGCCGTTTCCAACCCCCGGACGAACTTAGCGTTGTAGTATTAGCGTCTCATTGTCTTCACAACGACGTACGTCAAAGTGCCGCCAACAGCTGCCGACGATATCATGAGCCTGTCTTGATCTTCGCGCTCCATTCCGCTACCCCATCTTGCTTTCCGGTCGCCCGAAACAGGTCTACCAACTCCTTGATCGCCTGCTGGGTCCACGGATTCTTATCGCCGAAACCGGCGGACAGGGCGTTGACGGCCGCAATTAGCTCGGCCTCGGATTCTTTGTATCGCTCCCTTACGCGAAGGAACGCACCGTACCGCAAGTGCACCATGCCGCGTTCGCGTTGAGTCGCGGGGAGCGCTTCGTCGGCGATGGAAATAGCGTCGCGGAATGTGGCGTCCGCCTCCTCGTTCTTGTCTTGATCCGCGAGGATGCGGGCGAGCACGTCCAACGTGCCGACAATGTACGCATGATGTGGACCGTAGACTTCCTTGGTCCGCCCCAGAAGGTCGCGGATCTTCGCCTCGGCCTCGACGAATCGATGTTGATCCCAGACGACAGTTGCCAGGCCCCAGAGACAATCCAACGTGTCCTTATGATTCGGCGCGAGATGGCTTTCGTAGATTCTCAGCGCCTCGCGGTATCGCTCCTCCGCGGCCTCGGAATCCTTCGCCTCTGCCAAAATCGCCGCGAGGTTCTGCGCGCCTGCCGCGGTCTTCAGATGGTCCGGTCCCCAAAGATCGCGAGTATCCAAAAAAGCCTTCCTAATGAAGGGGGCCGCTTCCGAGGCGCGCCCCATGTTGTAAAGGCAAGTGCCGAGATTGTTGACTGCTACAATCGTATCCGGATGATTCGTTCCTCTCACGCGGGTTTGAATATCGACCAACTCTCGATAGAGCCGCTCGGCGTCTTCCATCTCGCCCTGTTTTTCGGCAACCCGAGCGAGTGATTGCCTGGTTTCAATCGTTGCGGCGTGTTCCGGCCCCAATGCCTCAATCTGCCGCGCTAATAGGAGTTCGTATTTCTCCTTGGCGGCGTCGATTTGATCGCGCTCGTAGGCCGCGTCCGCCAGGAATCGAAGCGCCTGCAACGATTCCCAATGCTTCTCGCCCACTAATCGGCACAGTCCGTCGTAGCTTTCCTGGAGAAGCCCTTCTGCTTCCGTGAGGCGATCCGGATCGGCCCGTCCGTAAAGCTTGATCAGGTTCCGGGCCAGCATGCTCTTTGTGCTAAGGACGGCCAGCGGTGAGGCCTCCTTGTCCGAGGTAAGCGCCTTCAGTGCCGACCGATACAGCTCTTCGGCTTCCTTGGGTTTTCCCGCACCTAAACGCAACACGGCCAGATTAGCAAGTACTTCTTGCGTCAGCGGGTTTGCCTCCCCGTGCAACCGCTTTCTCGTTTCGTAAGTTTCCCGCAGTAGAGTCTCGGCTTCATTGAATTCGCCGAGTTCGCTTAGCAATGCGCCAAGATCGTTGGCGGTGACAAGGGTCTCATCGTGGTCGGTTCCCAGAACTCGGCGTCGAGCACCGAGCACTTCGCGAAGGAGCTTCTCGGCCTCAACGTTTTGCTCCAGGTACCATAGGACCGAGCTGAGCGAATGTTTGCATCGTAGGGTTCTGGAATCGTCCGGCCCAAGTTGACTTTGGTAAGTGGCCAGCGCGCTACGTAGCAACGGCTCCGCCTTCTTGTTTTCTCCTACGCTGTGGTAAGATTTGCCGAGGGTATAGCGCAGACTCGCCAACTCCACCGATCCCTCCCGCCCCGCAAACCGATTGTCCAATTGATTTGCCGCCCACCCCAGGCGATCAAGGAGAGGCATGTTGCGTTCTTGCCCCTTGGTAGGATCGAGAGTCAGCACTTCTTCTAAGAAGGAGTATGCATCTTGCGAGGCGCTTCTCGCTTCACGTTCGCGCAAGTAAAAGGCCGTGCTAACCACCAAGCCAATTGCCAGTGCCAAAATGATGCCAATTATGCCAACCACCGCTTTCCGATGCCTGCGGATCAGCTTGCCCATGCGATAGATGACTCCGGGTGGGCCGTAGGGCAACGGCTCCCCGGTGAGCCATTTTTCCAGGTCCGCGGCCAAATCCGCAGCGCTGGTTTGTCTGCGCGCAGGGTTCTTGTCCAAGGCCTTTCCCGTGATGCAGTCCAGATCGCCGCGAACGTTCTTCACGAACGCACGCGGCTCGGCTCGGCGATTCGAGGCGATCCTCGCGTACGTGCCCGGATCGGCGCTCTGTAGGGTTGTCAGCCGTGTGCTGGGAGCCGGAGGATCGTCCTCACGAATCATCCGGCGCATTTCATCAAACGCTGCCCGTTCGAGCGCTTCCCTTGTGAGGGGCGTCGTCCCCGTCAATAGCTCATAAAGCACGACGCCAAGCGAATAGACATCGCTCCGCGCGTCCAATTCTTGAGCGCTCATCTCGGACTGTTCCGGGCTCATGTATGCGGGCGTTCCGATCATTTGACCGTGGGCTGTAAAGAGCGTCGATGTCGTTAGCTTCTGATTGATCGCCTTGGCCACGCCGAAATCGATGATCTTGGGGATCGGTTGCCCATCGACGAATGAGACCAGGATGTTCGAAGGCTTGAGATCGCGGTGGATCACGCCTTTTTGGTGTGCGTGGTGGACGGCATCGCAAACCCCTTGGAACAGCTTGACCCGCTCGGCGAGGGTGAGCAGATACCGATCGGCATGTTCCGTGATGGGAATTCCCGCTACGTGCTCCATCACGAAGTAGAGCCGGCCGTCATCCGAAGTGCCGCCATCGAATATCCTGGCCACGTACGGATGATCCATCAGGGCCAGAGCTTGCCGTTCGGCCTCGAATCGAGCAATAACTTCCTTTGACCCGTAGCCTGGTCGGATGAGCTTCAGTGCGACGTGCCTCTTCATCGGTGCCTGCTGCTCGGCTAGATAAACCACGCCGAGCCCGCCTTCCCCGATTCGTTGCTGAATTCGGTAGGGCCCGATCGACACGCCGATCAGCGGATCGGCGTCGGCTAGGAAGCCTGTCGTATCGGCGAGCGCCGCCGCTCTCAAGACCCTTTCCACCTCGGCACGCAGTGGATCGTCCTGTCCGCATTCATTGCGTAGCAACTCTTCCCGTTCGCTCACCTGGAGCTCCAAGGCCCTGCCAACGATCTCCTGCACACGTCGCTGTTGTTCGAGGGTCACTTTGTTATCACTTCGTATGGCTCCCATACAGATTGACTCCCGTTATCTCGGACAGGCAATGTACGCCGCTGAAAGCAAGAAAAGAAAGAACCCGCGCGGTGTTTCTACTACGATCGTAGCTCCGCTCAGTGAAACTTCGCCGCCCAACGCGGCGTGTGACTCGGAAGGGGTAATCTTCCTCACTTCGCCCCATGCTTTTGCCCCGTTCTTGTGCGGAACAACAGTATACTGCCCCGGGAACCGTCACGGCGCTTCGCACGCGGGAGCGAACCTCCTCTGGAACCAGGCGAAATCCGCGAGGTCGACGTCGCCGTCTCCATCGAGATCGAAGCAGAAGCATCCGTCAGATACGATCGGAATCTCGGGGCCGCCTTCGCAGGCAACCATGTCTTCCATATCCAGTAGGTCGACGGCATCGTCAAAATTGCAGTCCCCCCTTTTGCCGGCCTCATAGGCGACTGCCACGGACACCCATGACTGCCCACCACAGGCACGAACATCGACATTGTTGTTTGGAACAATCTCAATGACAGCGTCATCGTGTCCGACCGTTGCTTCCCAATAGACCTGCTGAAGTACGATTTTCACTGTATTCGCCGGGGTGGGGCAACGATCAAGCCCACCCCTACCCCCGCGCAGTTCAGTGAACTCGTCACTGTTTAGAAAGAGTTTCACCTTTTGATTACCAGAGTCAAGATCTGCCATGAACGAGAACGTGAGCGTCACGTCTCCCAAGGCCCTCGGCGGATTGATGAGGACGAACGTCCGGGGAGAAGTCCAGCCAAACGGCGACATCTCGCCGGAGTGCGCTTCGAATATTCGCTCACACGCGTCGGGTACGTGATTGCGGTTGCAATCGATGTGATCGTCGCCAAGAGGACAGACGTCACATACGTCGCCGACACCATCGTGGTCCATGTCTGCCTGATTGGGATTGGACAATGTCGGACAGTTGTCGCATGAATCTCCGCGCCCGTCGCCGTCGGTGTCGGTCTGGTCGGGGTTCGCGATGTAATCGCAATTGTCGCACGGATTCCCAAGCCCATCCCCGTCGGGATCGGCTTGGTTTGAACTCGCAACCGTCGGGCAGTTGTCGCACGCGTCACCATAATTGTCACCGTCGGCGTTGGCCTGGTCGGGGTTCCAGACGTTATCGCAATTGTCGCACGGATTCCCAAGCCCATCCTCGTCAGGATCGGCTTGGTCTGAACTCGCAACCGTTGGGCAGTTATCGCAGGCGTCTCCGAGCGCGTCGGTGTCGCTATTCGCCTGGTCGGGGTTCGCAACGCCTGGGCAATTATCCACGCAATCTGGAACCCCATCGCTGTCAGTATCAACATCGGGCACGCCACACCCACAGGCCCCGGGCGCCGTTTTGTTCGGATCGGTCGGACAGCCGTCCGTTGGGCACGTGTTCGCGGAGAAGCCGGGATCACCGTACCCGTCGCCGTCAGTATCCGTGCAGGTGTCGCAGGCGTCCCCAATCCCATCGCCGTCCGCGTCCGCCTGCGTAGGGTTGGCGACGTTGGGACAGTTGTCGCAGGAGATATCCAAACCATCGCCGTCATTGTCGGTGCCCAAATAAATATGGCACGATTTTCCAACAACTCGGGCGTTTGGAAATCCGGGAATCTGAACTTCCACCAGTCGTACACCATAATTGCCGCTGTAATAGTCGATGGAAGCGGAGTCAGCTTGGTCGGGGGGGTAGTGGGTTTCAACCCCGGCGTCGAACAGCACACGTATTTGGAATTGAGTTCCGAACGTGAAATTCGGAACTTCGATGGTTCGAGGGCCAGCCAACGGGATCTCATCATCCCGGATAACGACGGGGGCACCCAACAAGTTGCTCTCAAACGTAAATGTCGACCCGGTCCTGGCGTAACTTCCCTCGGCGACGGCTCCAAAGAATTGGAACTTGAACAGGGCGCTACCACTTCCGCTAGCTCCGGTAACGGTTAAGTAATCCTTGAAAACGGCGATGCCGTCTAGGCAGACACCGACGGTACCCCAGGCCGAGGGCGGCACCCAGTTTATGTACGAGCGTGCCCGAAGCTCGCCGTACTTGGCCTGTGCTGCACCGCCCATATGAAGGTTGGGACTACCGCTAAACTCCCAAGACGCTGAAGGCTCCCGCGAACATCCGGTACAGGGGCAATCCCTTCCGCATAGACCGCAGCCGCAAGCTCCCCAGAGACAATCCCACCCCCCGCCTATTTCGGCGCTGAGCTCTTGCCCGTGCGCACGGCCGGACGTGCCAAGTACCTCCAGGACCGCGAGCAGGACGATGAACGTGATGATTCGCATGGCGAACTCCTCATTCTGTGTGGGACACTTTCAGCCTACGCCTTGCCAGACCAGTTCCGACTCGGCAACAAAGCAACTCAAACCCTCGCTGGCTCACCAGGGGATACATGGGACAAACAGGTATACAAAGCGCAAAAGATTCTTCGAAATGACTAATATTGTCTCTGACAAAACGCGGTCGAGATGAGGTGCGAAGATGTTCGGGTACGGTGCGTCAGGGGGTGGATAGTTGCGTTTCCTCCGGCATTTTCAACTTTTCCAGTTTCGCCTGCCACTCCGCGGCCTTTTCCGCGTAGCCTTTGCCCGGGGCGGCGGCGTCCCAGGAGTCGTAGAGGCGAACGATGCGCTCCAGCGCTCGGCGCTTATCCGCGGGCGGTACGTCACCGCGATCCTTGAGACCCTCATACGCGATTACGAGAAGCGACTCCGCCTCAGCGAGACGACCAAGACCCGTCAGAGCACCACCGCGGATACTGGTCGTGAGCCAACGTTCTGCATCATTCGCCTCCCCTTTATTTTCTGAGATCGTAAGTGCTTCCCTGGCAAGCGCCTCCGCCTCGGCGTATTGGGATTGATGCAAGAGCACCTCGGCCAGGGTGACCATCGACACGAGGGTGTCCGGATTCTCCTCGCTCAAGACGCGGCGCTGGATTCCCAGGGTTTTCCGGGCAAGCTCCTCGGCCTCGGGGTAGCGGCCCTGATTCGCAAACACCAGGGCCAGGTTCAACATCGACATGAGCGTGTTCGGATGCTCCTCGCTCAGGACGCGGCGCTGGATTTCGAGCGTTTTCCGGTGAAGCTCGTCGGCCTCGGAGTAGCGACCTTCGATCCGAAGCAGGTCGCCCAAGTTGTTCATCCACAGGAGCGTGTTTGGATGTTCCTCGCCCTGGGCGTGGCGCTGGATTTCAAGCGCCTTCCGGTATAGTTCCTCGGCCTCAGGGTAGCGCCCCTGCTTCGTAAACAGGACCGCCACGTAGTACATCGACCTGAGCGTACCCGGGTTCTCCTCGCCCAGAACGCGGCGCTGGATTTCAAGCGTTTTCCGGGCAGGCTCCTCAGCTTCCGCGTAGCGGCCTTGGTGCAAAAGCACATCAGCTAGGTTGTTCATACACCAGAGCGTGTCTGGATGTTCCTCGCCCAGGACGCGGCGCCGGATTCCAAGCGTTTTCCGGGCAAGCTCCTCGGCTTCCGCGTAACGGCCTTGGTGCAAAAGCACATCGGCTAGTTTGTTCATAGACCAGAGCGTGTCTGGATGTTCCTCGCCCAGGACGCGGCGCCTGATCTCCAGCGTCTTTCGATGCATCTCTTCGGCCTCGGCGTACCGCCCTTGATTCGCGAGGACGATCGCCAAGTCGGTCATCGAGTAGAGCGTATCCGGGTGCTCCTCGCCCAGAACGCGCTGCCTGATCTCCAGCGTCTTTCGATGCATCTCCTCGGCCTCCGCGTACCGCCCTTGATTCGCGAGGACGATCGCCAAGTCGGTCATCGAGTAAAGCGTATCCGGGTGCTCCTCGCCCAGAACGCGCTGCCTGATCTCCAGCGTCTTTCGATGCATCTCCTCGGCCTCCGTGTGTCGCCCCAGGACGAGCAGGGAGGCGCCGAGGTTGGCCATCGAAAAAAGCGTATCCGGGCACTCCTCGCCCAGGACGCGGCGCCTGATCTCCAGCGTCTTTCGATGCATCTCCTCGGCCTCGGCGTACCGCCCTTGCCATCGAAGCACATTCGCCAAGGCGTACATTGACCTGAGCGTATCCGCGTGCTCCCAGCCCAGAACGCTGTGCTGAATCTCCAGCGTCCTTCTGAGAAGGGACTCGCTGGCACTGAACCGCCCCCCGCGCAGCGCCATCGCGTACGCCCAACCCGATGCGGCTCCAAGCGCACGAGAATCCTCCTCACCCACAGTCTTGCGGTAGGTAGCCGCCGCATCGGCGAGATGCGACTCCGCCTGCTCATAAAACCCCAACTGTAGGTAGGTTTCCCCAACGGTCTGCCGCAGGCGCGATGTAAGGAGCGGGTTGTCGGTGAACTTCTCGCCGATGGTCTCCGCGGCGCGGTCAAGGACCTGTCGCACAGTGACGTCCTTGCCCTGCTTCCTCGGATCGGCAGCGGCGAGCATGTCGGTAAGGAACTTCGTGACCTGTTCCGCTTCCTCGCGGGCCTGATCGCCTGCCCGTTCGGCCTCCACCGCGCGATCGCGCTCCGCGGCGGTTTCAGCGTGGGCACGCTCCGCCCGGAGGTACATGCCTACTGCAACGGAGAGCCCCGTCGCGAGAGCGAGCATCACAACTGCAACCGCCGCGACGGCGCCTTTGTTTCGCCTGACGAACTTGTCCACGCGATAGGCAGCGCTCGGAGGGCCGGCGAAAACCGGCTCGTTCCGCAGGTGCCGCTCAATTTCCAACGACAGCGCGTTGGCGGTGTCGTAGCGGCGGGTGCGGTCTTTTTCGAGGCATCGCATGACGATCCAATCGAGGTCGCCACGGAGTTGGCGCAGGAGCGTTTTGAGTTCGGTGTGGCGGCAGCGGGCGATCTCGTCGATCCGGCTCCTCGTTCCTGATCCCATACCAGTAGATCCAGTCGCTGCCGCTACGGTCTCGGATGCGATGCTGCTCAGTTTGGTGCTGGGTTTGGAGGGATCGACCTCGCGGATGATACGCTGAATCTCGGCGAATCCGCGTTGCAGGAGCGTTTTCGTATCAAACGGCATCGCCCCGACGAGAAGCTCGTACAGCAGGACGCCCAGCGAGTAGACGTCCGTCCGCGTATCGATGTCCAGGGCGGTCATTTCGGCCTGCTCGGGGCTCATGTAACCCGGCGTGCCGATGAGCTGCCCTTGCTCAGTGAACAGCGTCCGCTCGGTCAGTCGATGCTGCGTGGCCTTGGCGACGCCGAAGTCGATGACCTTCACGACAGGCTTGTCATCCTGCACGCTGACCAAGACATTCGACGGCTTGATGTCCCGGTGGATGATTCCCTTCTGATGGGCGTGTTGCACGGCGTGGCACACGTCCATGAACAGCCGGAGGCGTTCCTCGGTATTGAGTCGATGCTTATCGCAGTATTCAGTGATCGGAATACCCGCGACGTACTCCATCGCAAAGTACGGCCGGCCCGTCTCGGTAGCCCCCGCGTCAAAGACCCTGGCCACGTTAGGATGATTCATCAGAGCGAGCGCTTCGCGCTCGGTCTCGAAGCGGGCGATCACTTGCCTGGTATCCATCCCCAGCTTGATGATCTTGAGGGCCACCGTACGGTGAATAGGCTGGATTTGTTCTGCGAGGTACACCGCGCCCATGCCGCCTTGACCGAGGCATCGCTGAATGCGGTACGGACCGATCGAAGTCCCGATCAACGGATCGGCGTCAAAGAGGAACCCCTTGGCGTCCGCCTGAGCCGCCGCGGCCAGGAGCTTCTCGACCTCAGCCCGAAGCGATGCGTCCTCTCCGCACTCGCGGTTTTGAATCGTCTCCCGTTCCTCAGGCGGCGAATCTAAGACCTGCCCCACAATCTCCTGCACCCGTCGCTGTCTTTCAACGGTCACCGCGCTAAACTCCTGCGATCCGGGAATACAACCAAGCACGTGCCTTCTGCCAATCGAGTTCTACGGACCGCTCCGATACCCCAAGAAGCTCGGACGTTTGCCGCACGCTCATTTCAAGAAGGAATCGGAACTCAACCACAGCGCGCTGTCGCTCGTCGATGTTTCCAAGCTCCTCCAGCAACTGATCAAAGCGTAGCGGATCATCAACACCTCGAACGGCCAGATAGTCCAGCGCGTCATCGAGCGGTTGCCGCTTCCACGAACCGCCTCGCTGTTCGGCAGCGCGCCGTCGTGCGTGGTGAACCAACACCTGCCACATGCACCGGGCGACGATGCCGAAAAAATGCGCCCGATTCTCGGATTGCTCAAGCGCCGCCTCGTTGATTAAACGAATGACGGCTTCGTGAGCCAACGCCGTCGGCGTTAGCGTGTGATCGCGACGTTCATGATTCATGAAATGGCGAGCGATCTGGTAAAACTCGCTACTGACGGCCGCAAGAAGCTCGTTGCGCGCCCCAGTATCGCCGCTCCGAATGCGGTCAAGTAGGTACGTTACATTCTTCCGCAAACCGTCCGACACGAAGATGCTCCGGTGCGGGCCCAGCACACTTTGGGGCAAACGCGACGTAGCCCGCACACCGGACTAACCCGGCTTGTGCTACAACTTAGCACGACCTTCAACGCCATGCCAGATGCCCTTTCAGTGGCGCTGAACATCCGGCGCGCGTGGGCATCCACGCGCCAACGACATCGCCGCTGATGCCGGCTCGGCATTGCGGGACTGCCAGTTCATCGTCGGCTGCGGTTTGCAGACCGAACTAGAGGACGACCTCCGGGTTCAGTGAAAAAAGGTCGTGGCGGTCGATGAAACTGAGCCGGTGATCCGGCCGCTATTGAAGAGGCCAGGGCACAGAGCGAACATCAGCAGGCCCGTTGTGCGTTAATGAGGACCGGTGATCGACCGGATAAGGATCGGGACGTCGCCAAGGTCGACGCGACCGTCGCCGGTGAGATCGCCCGGTGCACATTCGGTCGAAAGCTCTGCGGCATGGCCGAAGCACCGCTGAAACGCTGTAACGTCGCGGAGGTCGACATCGCCATCGTGATCGCCGTCTCCGGCGACGCCGGGAAGCTCGGTTGTAACGCTCAACGCTTCGCCCGCTGGGCCCGCTATGAAAAGTAGATAGGCTCGACCAGATTCGATGTCAATTATGACGTCGATCGGCTCACTCTGATTCTCCACGCGCCACAGTTCGGTACCCATTGCGTCGAGCAACGACGCGTACATCCCGGACGTAGCGTCCGTCGCACGCGCATTAGTTGCAGCTCCAAGCGAACACTGCAGGTGGAGTTGGCCGGGCGAGGTTGATCCGAGGGCAAACAGTACAGGTCCGTCACCCAGCTCAAGCACAGTGGTCGTCCTTCCCGCGGCAATCGGCATGACGCCATTGGACTGTAAGGCGAACAGAGTGGCCGCATCGAACGGGAGATCGCGGAGCCAATCGGGCATGGGAGGGCACCCACCGCGACAGTCCGGAAGAACTTCAGGCGGGCGCGGCAATAGTAGATTGTGCAGCCAAGCCTCGAGTTCCCACTCCCGAACCCGACCCCGCGGATCGTACACGCGGGCGCGTAACGTGTACGCATTGAGTGAACCTCCTCGTAGTTCGACGCGGTAGCTGCCGGCCTGGGCCTGGGGAACATCCAGGGAGACGGTGTCCCCGGTGATGGTCTGAA
>JAGVHG010000070.1 GCA_020056715.1 Phycisphaerae bacterium
CACCCGGATTGGCGAGTGGCGGAACAGGAGCTTGACCGGACGTGGCCCGACTTGGCGCGGGAACTGGGGCTTTCCGCTACCGGGCGGCCAAGGCTCGTCGCCGTGGGTAGGGAGGGCGCGGGCTTCCAAGGCGACGCGATCGGACGGCTCATCCGTAGTCCCGGGCAGCAATACTACTGGCGCATTCAAGACGACGGTCGATTGTTCCGCTTCGCCATGGCGATTCGTGGGACCAACGTCGATTCTCATCCGAACAAGCTCCGCGGGATCATCGACGTGGCCTTGCCTATCCCGCAGGATGAAGGGGTTTGGACCTCGGTCGTGACGGCGCTGGCCGGGGCGAGCGGCGCGGTGTTGGCGATCCTTGCGTTCTACATGATTACCCAGCGAATCGTGCTGTCGCCGGTCACCACGTTGCGGAAGGTCGCGGAGCAAGTGGCGACGGGGGACATCGCCGTTCGCTCGACGATCGGCACCGGGGATGAGTTTGAAGAGCTTTCGGATGCTTTCAACAACATGCTGGCGCACCTTACGGCCGCCCAGGAGGTGCAGCGAACGATCAATCGCTCGCTGGATATCAAGCTTGGCCAGCTCGCGGAAGCCAACGTCGCCTTGTACGAATCGAACCGGCTGAAGAGCGAGTTTCTGGCCAACGTGACTCACGAACTTCGCACGCCGTTGGTGTCGATCATCGGGTTCGCCGAGTTGCTACGCGACGCGGCGCAGACGACGGAGATGGACCCTAAGCGGTTAGGAAGGTATTCCGAGAACATCCTTACGAGCGGACGAAGCCTCCTCGAAATCATCAACGATTTACTCGACCTGGCGAAGATCGAGGCGGGGAAGCTCGATCTGCACGTGTCGGAGTTCTCCATCGCGGAATTGTGCAGTGACTTGATCGACTTCGTACGGCCACTCGCCGACAAACGGAACCAAACGCTCGAAGCGCGGCTGGCCGACGACCTGCCCCGATGCCGAAACGATTCCGGTAAGATCAAACAAATCCTCTACAATCTGCTGAGCAACGCGGTGAAGTTCACGCCCACGGGCGGGGCGATCTCGCTGGCGGTCGACCGGGATGGGGACCGTTTTGTTCGGTTGGTCGTCCGCGACACCGGCCCGGGCATCGCCGAATCGCAGCGGCAGGCCATCTTCGAGAAATTCCATCAACTCGATTCCTCCCAGACCCGCGAACATGCCGGGACCGGGTTGGGTTTGGCGATCACCAAGGAACTGGTCCAGATGCTGGGCGGGACGATCGAGCTTGAAAGCACCGTGGGTGAAGGGGCGTCCTTTATGGTCAAGCTCCCGATTCATACCGAGCGGGCCACGCTTCGACCGCCGATCTAGTTGATGCCCAAGACCGACGGCCATGTTCCGTCATAGGGCAGCGAAAAGACCATTTGAATGCGCTCAGCGCGATCGGGTTTCCCGTCGATCAGTAGCCGAACGGCCTGCTCTAACTGAAGATACCGATGGTCCGAGCGGGTCTTCGCGGCGTCGTTGGCCCGATCGATCCGGTCCAGACCGGCCGCGATGTCCAACATGCGGTGGCGGATTTCGAGGAAATTGCGGTCCAATACTTCGATGGCCGTTCGGGCTGTGGGCATGGGTTCTTCTCCAGGTTCTCGTTCATCGTGTAATGTATCGCACAAATGCCTCGTGGAAAATCGCGGATCGAAGGTTCGATCTCGCCCATGTCCATCGGTGAAGTTACAATGCCCCCGTGGTAGCCCGTCTACACAGTGCGACTTTCTGCGGCATCGAGGCCGTCCCCGTGGAGGTGGAGGTCGATGTCTCCCCCCGCGGCTTCGCCGCTCCCATTCTGGTCGGTCTCCCCGACGCCGCGGTGAAGGAAAGCACCGAGCGCGTCCGCACCGCCATGCAGAACTCCGGGTATTCCTTCCCCCGCAATCGGACGGTCATCAATCTCGCCCCCGCCGACTTGCGCAAGGAGGGCCCGGCCTTCGACCTGCCGATCGCCTTAGGAGTCCTTTTCGCAAGCGGCGATGTCGTTTCGGATAGCCCTGGCCAGTATCTAGTCGTCGGCGAGTTGGCCTTGGATGGGCGCGTCCGGCCGACCACCGGGGTGTTGTCCGTGGCCCTGCTCGCCAAGCAGCAGGGATTTCGCGGGGTGATCGTTCCCGCGGACAATGCCGCGGAGGCGGCCGTCGTCGAAGCGATCGATGTCATCCCCGTGGCATCTCTCACCCAGGCCGTGGGGTTCCTCGCCGGCCAGCTTCCGCTCGAACCCAAGGCCATCGACGTGGAGGCCGTCTTCGCCCAGTCCGCGCACTACGACTGCGACTTCAGCGAGGTCCGCGGGCAGGAGCACGTTAAGCGGGCCATGATTATCGCCGCATCCGGCGGACACAACGTACTCCTCATCGGCCCGCCCGGATCGGGCAAGACCATGCTCGCCAAACGCCTGCCCACGATTCTGCCGCCGCTGACCCTCGAAGAATCGGTCGAGGCCACGCGCATTCATTCCGTATCCGGCGAACTGCCGCCGGGGACGGCGCTGCTCGCCCGGCGGCCAGTGCGTAGCCCGCATCACTCAGCGAGCATGCCGGCGTTGGTGGGCGGCGGCACAATCCCGCAAGCGGGTGAGGTTTCGTTGGCCCACTATGGTGTTCTTTTCTTAGATGAGTTTCCGGAGTTCTCGCGGGCCTCGTTGGAGGCGCTGCGGCAGCCGTTGGAGGACGCCCAAGTCACCATCGCCAGAGCGCACGGAACGGTCAGCTTCCCAGCCTCGTTTACGCTCGTAGCGGCGATGAATCCCTGCCCCTGCGGCTACTACACCGACCCGCGAAAACCGTGCAAGTGTACGCCGCTGCAGATCGACAAGTACCTCTCACGCATCAGCGGGCCGCTGCTCGATCGAATCGATATCCACATCGAGGTTCCCGGCGTGCCGTTTTCGGCGCTGCGGAGTCAAACCGACGGGACCCCGTCGTCGGCCATGCGTGAACAGGTATTGGCCACACGAGATCGGCAACACAATCGCTTCGGTGATAACGCCGCGATGGTCAATGGCCGCATGTCGGGCAAACTGTTGCGAAAGTTCTGCAAACTCGACGACGCCGGTGAATCCGTGCTGCGTCAAGCCATGACCGAGCTAGGCCTCTCCGCCCGCGCCCACGACAAAATCCTCCGCGTCGCCCGCACCATCGCCGACCTGGCCGACCGTGACGACGTCCGCGCGGAGGACGTGCTGGAGGCCATCCACTATCGGCGATTGGATCGACAATTGTAGGGTAAAATCACGTTCAGGACACCGGCAACGGAGCATCGTCATGATTTTGCGAATGGGTACATGGTTCGCTTTGGGTTGCAGTATGGCGCAGGCCTCCGGGCGCATTCCCGCCGATGTCAGCGAGCACATTGCGCAGCGAGTCGAGCAGGGCGACTGCGTGGGGGTCGTGCTGTGCATCGTGGACGCGCAAGGCTCGTGTTGCCTGAGCGAAGGCCGACTTTTCCAAAACAGTGATCGAAAGGTCGATGAACAGACCGTCTTCGAAATCGGCTCGATCACCAAGGCGTTCACGGGTGTATTGCTGGCCGACATGGTTGAGCGAGGCGAAGTCGCACTCGACGATACGGTGCAGAAATATCTCCCCGAAGACGCAAAGATGCCTAAGCGCGGCGATAAGCAGATCACGCTGCGCGATCTGGCCACCCACCGTTCCGGCCTGCCGCGGCTGCCCGACAATCTCGAACCCAGCGACCCCGACAATCCGTATGCTGATTATACGGAGAAGCGACTGCTGGAATTTCTGGGCAAGCACGAACTCACCCGCGATATCGGCGAGAAGTATGAGTACTCCAATTTGGGCGGGGGCCTGTTGGGCTATGCGTTGTCGCGGCGGGCCGGCAAGCCGTACGAGCAACTCGTCGTTGAACGGATCTGTACGCCACTGGAAATGAAGAGCACTCGCATCACGCTCACTGATGACATGAAGTCGCGGCTGGCGAAGGGACATTCCGGCGGCAAGCAGGTGAAAAACTGGGACATGGACGCGCTGGCCGGTGCGGGAGCGCTGCGCTCCACGCCTTTGGATTTGGTCAGCTTCATCGAGGCCAACTTCAAGGCCGCCGACACGTCGATCTCGAAGGCGCTTCGGGCTTCGTACAAAGATCGCGTGGCAACGGGCACGCCGAATCTTTCCATCGGCCTCGGTTGGCACATCTGGAACAAGCACGGCACGGAAATCATCTGGCACAACGGCGGGACGGGCGGCTATCGCAGTGCTTTCGGTTTCGCCCCGGATAAAAAGCTCGGCGCGGTCGTGCTGACCAATTCGGATTTCGATCTGGACGGCGTGATGTTGCACGCGCTCGAGCCGAAGTTTGAACTTCCCGCGGTCAAGAAAGCCGCGAAAGTCGCGGGAGCGGCGCTGGAAGATTTTGTCGGTTTTTATGAACTTCAGCCCGAGATCATCATCCACATCACGCGCGAAGGAGACCAGCCTTTCGCGCAGCTTACCGGGCAGCCGAAGTTCCCGGTGTTCGCGGAAAGCGATTCGAAATTTTTCTTCAAGGTCGTCGATGCGCAAATCAGCTTCGTGCGCGGCGCGGACGGGAAAGTAGACCATCTGGTCCTTCACCAGAATGGAAACCACAAGTGTGAAAAACTCAAGGATTACAAACCGACGGTTCAGGTCGAGGTCCCCGTCGATCTGAAAATTCTCGCTCAATACGTGGGCAAGTACGAACTTAAGCCGGGGATTGAGTTTGACGTCAAGCTCGAGGACGGTCAGCTCAAGGTCATGATCACCGGCCAGCCGCGATTTCCGGTGTTTGCCACGTCGGAGAACAAGTTCTTCTACAAGGCCGTCGAGGCCCAGCTCACCTTCGTGAGGGACGACGCGGGCAAAGTCACCAGCCTGGTTCTCCACCAAGGTGGAATGGAACAGACGGCCAAGCGAAAAGATTAATTCGCCACGAGATTAGCTAGAAAACGAATGGGTGCATCAAGAGGCGCCGGGTGCCGCTGCAGTGTCAGCGGAGTGGGCGACACACCAACCGCCCGTTCCCAGAAGTGACGCCTGAACCGACCCATTCGTCCCCGCGGAACGACCCCGCAAAAAATTCCGCGTGTTCTCATCATACCTTAAGGTTTGATCTGGTATTATCCCCGTTGAAAGTGACGGTCCCCGGCGAACGGGTGGAGTTGGTGTCCGTCGAAACCCAATGACGGAGTGGCGTCAGGATTACTTTCAAGGAGAAACCGATGAAAAACAGGATGTGGTTGAGAGCATGCGGTGGGGTCGCAGTCGCGCTACTCGGTGGGCTAATGGCATGCGCACAACCGAAACCGGCAGCACTAGAGCAGGAGCGGAAGGTGAAGGAGGCCGAAGTGCCCAAGGTCGCGTTCGACGCCCTCAAGAAGATGGCCGACAAGGCGACCATCACGGAATTCGCCGAGGAGATCGAGCACGGGCACAAGTTCTACGAGGGCTCCTGGACCGGTCCGAACGGAAAAGTTGATTGTCTCGTTACGGAAACCGGCGATCTCGTGGAGACCGAGGAAATCATCTCCGCCGACAAGGTTCCGGCTGCGTCGCGGGCCGCGGCGGAGAAGGAGGCCGGCAAGGAGGCCAAGCTCACGTGGGAGAAGAAGACGGTCGTGATGTACGAGGTCCAATACAAAAAGGGCGACAAGGGCCAAGAGATGATTCTCACTCCCGACGGCCGTCGCTACCACGAAGAAGGTGAGAAAAACGGCGAAAAAGACGACGACGAAGGCGACGAATAACGCGGCGCATCATTCGATCTTCGTCGCTAAGTAGCGGATTCGCTTGACCGAATGGGTGATGGGACGCATGATGCGATTCTTCGCGAGCGCTGCCTGATCGCGCTCGCGTTCTGTGGGAGCGGTGTCCGAGTGGCTGAAGGGACCGCACTGGAAATGCGGTGTGTGGGCAACTGCACCGAGGGTTCGAATCCCTCCCGCTCCGATTCAGAGCCGGGAGCGGAAGCGACCGGATGGAACGACCGGTCGAACGCAATCCGAAGACCGAATCGGGTCGCTTCCGCTCCCCGCTCTGATCGCGGTTAACGTAGCGCTACGGTTCTTCCGGCGCTTCCTCGTGCGGAGATGGGGCAGGCGTCGAGGGATCAAACGGTTCGGACAATTCCGGCAACGGCCCCAGCTCGCTGCTGCGGGCCAAGGTCGCGACGGCGCTGAACTCAACGCCATCGCGCTCGACATCAAGCGTCACTTGCTCACCGGCGGGGATCATGTAGATGGCCTGCACGAGTTGCCCATAATGCAGGACCGGCCGACCGTTCACACGCACGATTTTGTCGCCCGGTCGAAGTCCCGCGGCATGGGCGGGCGACGGCTCGGCGATCTTAAGAATCACCACCGCACCGGGCGAACGAGGGTCGATGTTGAAACCGAGCCACCCGCGGTAGACCGACCCGCGGGTCATCAGTGTTTCAACGATCGCGTCGAGGCGGTGCTTGGGAACGGCGAACCCCACGCCGGAATCGTACAACTCCACCCCCGCCAGTTCTCCGGCCCGCTGGGCCATGGGAACGCATATGCCGATTACCCGGCCTTCGAGATCGCAGAGCGGCCCGCCGTAGTTTGCAGGGTTGAGCTTGGCGTCCGTTTGAATCGCGTTGCCGCGCATTCGGTTCACGGCGCTGATGATCCCCACGGTCAGCGAAGGGTCGTTGCCGCCGAAGCCCAGCCCCAACGCGACCGTCGACTGCCCCACGCGCAACCCGTCAACCGTGCTCCATTGGGGCGGAGTGAGTCCGGACGCCTCGACTTTCAACAGCGCGATCTTACGAACCTGGTCGCGGGCGATCAGATCGGCGGCCACGCGCCGGCCGTCCGAAAGCGTCACTGTGATGAGCGCCGGCTCGCGGGCGAAGTTGAAGCTGCTGGTCACGATGTATCCATCGGCGGAATAGACCAATCCCGTCGTCGGTCCGTCGGCGACGACGAACCCGGACCCGGGATCGTCGCGGAACGGGTTCTGCAAACGCGGCGGGGGCGGCGGGCCTTCCTCGTCGGGGTCGGTCGGTTTGGGTTTTTCAGGCGGCTGCGGCGCTGCCGGCTGCGTGCCGCCGACGGTTTCAATGCGCACCAACGACGGCCGTAGCTTCGTCGCCACGGCTCGGAAGCGCTTCTGAGACGCCCGCAGGACTTCACCATCGTCCGCGACTGGCGCTTGTCCCAGCGTGATATTCGCGGCGAACAAGACTAGCCCGGCAAAACCGAATACGAGTTGGTACTTGCGCTTACCCATCACCGTTTCTCCGGCTCCAGGCGGATGGTGACAACGTTGCGTCCCCGGCGGATCACCAGGTCGATTCCCTCGCCCGTCGCGATGGAGCGCAACCGCTCGTCGTATTCCTCCGGGTTGGCCACGTTCTTCCCGTTCAGCGAAAGAATCAGATCATCCTGCCGCACGCCCGCAAGTTCCGCCGCCGAACCTCGCCGCACGCGATCCACCATCGGCGGGATGTCGCGGTACCCGGTCCGCGTCAAGCGGATGCCCGGATCGACGCCGCCCTTGCTCGCGTTTGCTTCAGCGAGAGCATCACGCGGCGTCACCCCGGTCGCCTCCTTGAAAAACTCGCACAGCACGTCGCGAGGCATGGCGTAATTGAAATGCGTATGCGTAAGGTTGGACACCACTTCCCGCCCGATCATCCCCACAAATCGCCCCTCGACATCGACCACGGCGCTTCCCGGTGCTCCCGGATTGCTGGTGATCGCGTCGATGACCAGTACGTCCCCTTGGTAGGGGAACTCTTTCACCGAGCGACGCGCGTCGAGCCGAGTCCTGGCCGAAAAGACCCCGTGTACGACGGAGACCGGTTCCGCTCCGTCGGCGACTTTGAAGGGATTGCCCGCTGCGAGCACCCAGTCGCCGGGTCGCAACGCGGCCTCCTCCGCGGCCCCACACTTCAAGTCGAAAAATGTGAAGGGACCGGTGGAACGCAATTCGTTCGCGGGGTCTCCGCTTTGATCCGGCGGCTTGAGCCGCAACAAGGCTAATTGCCTTGCGTTGTCGCGATGAACGACTTCGGCCTCGTAATGCGTGCCATTGGATGTCACCGCACGAACCTGGCGTGCGTCGATGAGCAGCGAAAACACCGTCAGCACCAGTCCGTCGGACGAAACCACCACGCCCGTTCCGTACCCGGCCTGCGCCCCCACACCCAGTCCGTACAGCTTCACCACCCGCGGCATGGCCGCGTCAATCGCGCGATCGAACCCTCCGCCCCGCGCCGCAATCGGCGTGATAAGGCTTGCGATGAGGAGGCAACAAACGATCCGCGATGCCGTCACGGCGTCAACTCCCAATGGGACAAGACATCACTGTATTCCAGTCCCGGCTCGTGGACCTCCAACCGTTGCGGCCAGATTAACCCGTTTGCTCCTCGGTAATCCTTCAAGTCGATCGTCGCCTCCGCGCCCGATTGAGTGTCCCGCACCCGCACGCGCAACAACCGTCCCGATTGCGCATCGAACCCGAACTTCGCCACGGCGCTCTGCGCCACCGGCCACTCCAAGACCTCGAGGATTCCTCCCCGATCGTGCGAGCTGGGAACTATCCGATCGCCCCCGCCGTGAGTTACCTTCGTAAGGTCAATGGTATCCACCGGTTCTAGCATACACCGCTGCATCACGTAGAGTGCGGAGAGTACCATTCCAACGTCCGGGGCCAGGTCCCACGTCTCACTCGTTTCGTCGATGCGCTGCGTGGCCGTACGGTCGTCGTAGACGATCCGCGGACCAGGCGAGCCATTGTCATAACGTCGCTGCATTCGCACCGGCCCGTCCCCGGTTTGCGAAACTTCATAACTCTCCGGTGCTTTCGTGCTTCCGTCGGCGCCCGGCGCGAATTCACGCACTATTGTCCACTTCCAACCAATGGGCCGCCGCGCCTCGACCGACCCCAATGTCGCCTGTGCGAATGCCCGGAGCACACGCTCCACTTCGCGGACATTCACCTCACGAACGGGAGCAAACGGCTTTTGCAATTTGGGGTTGACGGCGTCGAGTCTTACAACGACGGTTCGCCGCTGCCCCTCCTGCTCGATTTCGATCGGCACCGGCCAATCAGCGGGATACGTGCCCAGAAGGCTCGCGTAGTGGTTCCCCGAAGTGATGGCAACGCCGTCGAATGTCAGAAGTGTGTCACTGCGGCGAATGCCCGCTCTGTCCGCGTTTGTATCCGCCGCAATGCGTTGGAACACGATCCGCCCGTCAGGCTCCGCGTCCACCGTGGCCTGCAGCGTCCCATGACGAGCGAGAAGCCCGGCGCGCATCGCGGGAATGAACCGCGCAATCTGATTGGAGGAAATCGCGTAGCCAAATCCGACGTTGAAGCGCCCGCGGGTGTTCACCGAGATACGGCCATTGATGCCGATCACCTCCCCGGCGGCGTTGAACAGCGGCCCGCCCGAATTGCCGGGATTCACCGATGCGTCCACCTGGATGCAGTCCGTGTAGGTGAGGTTCCCCTTGACCCCTTTCTGATAGCGGTGTACGCCCGTCACCAACCCGACGGCGACCGACGGCGTGTAGTCGTCACTGAGCGAGAAGGGGTTCCCCATGACCACGGCCGCGTCGCCCACCCGCATCGCGTCGGAGTCGCCCAATCCCGCGTACGGGAAACGCTCCGCCCCCGTTAGGCGAAACATGGCTACGTCCCCCGTGGGATCAATCCCCAGCACTTCAAGCTCGTAGAGCTTCCCGTCGCCAAGTCCTCCCCATCCGCGGCGCGTATCCAGCATCCCCGCGACCACGTGGAAGTTGGTCAGCCCGTATCCGTGCGGGTCGATGATTACTCCCGATCCGCCGCCGCGCTGGTTGCGGTCGAAGATACACACCACACTCGGCGCTACGCGCTGGATCATCTCCACGCGGCGCTCCTCGGCCTGCATGACCGGATCGACCCCGCCGGTGGGTTCAGCCCCTTGAACAACGCCAACCGCAGCAACTATGACCGCGCAGACCGTCGCGTAACTGCGCAAGGGACTCCACCACAATCTGCAAACCGAGCGTCTTGAAACCCCTCTCCCCCTTGGGGGGAGAGGGTAGGGTGAGGGGGTCGTCGAAAGCGTTCTAGGGTAGGTTTTCACTCCATGTGTATCTTATCCGACCCACGAACGGAAGTGAACGGACGATCAGAGCCGGAAGCGGCAGCGACCGGACAATCGAGAGATGCTGCTGTTGCGAGATTCCTATCTCGCACGGGACAGCCTCTTGCATTTACATCCAAAAACGAATAGAGTGTCCGTGAAGGGATTGGCCAACTTTTCTCCCGCGGCGTTGTCGATCCAGATCGCCGGCGGTGAGTGGAGGGGCAAGAGCCAATCATGCCCCATCGGTGCGAACAACGCGTCTGACGCGACGGAGGAACGCATGACATCTTATACAAGGCGACCCATCGCGGCTGCGGTTCTGGCCGTTTCATTAGTAACCGCCCGGTCGACGTATGCCCAGGACGCGACCAATGTCGCCGATCAGGTGACCATCCTTCCGCTGCCGACTGATATCCACTTCGCGCGGCACGTCGTCGGCGCTGATGGTGCCAGCGCGGGTGGTGCCGGCGAGCGGTTGATCTATAGCAATACGTTGGGCACATTCGCGGCCGCTTTTGGTGCGGGTAAACTCGTCGCTGACGATATCACCACCACGGTTCCCGGCGGCTGCAAGCTACGACGGTATGAGTTCCCCGTGGTTGGAAAGGTGAACCCGGCGGGCGCCGGTGGATCCTACACCGTTGACTTCGCAATGTATTCAAGTTGCCCCGGATCGGTTCCCGCAGCCAACCGTCCGGGTCTGATCATCCCCGGACATCAGGGTCAAGCCATCATTCGCGACGAGTGTCTGAATGCAACCGACGACGACGCTGATGGGTTGGCGAACGATGGATGCGCTGCGGTTGGTCCGGCTGAAACCGGAGCGCAGTGCCTGGATGCGATAGACGACGACGGTGATGGGAAGGTGAACGATGGGTGCCCTACGAATGGTGCGGCGGAGTCCGACGCCGATGCCCCGCGACTCATCTCCTTCGTCGCCGCAACCAACGTGCCGCTCCAGACGAATTTCTGGTTCGGGGTAAAGTTCTCCCGTAACAACGCGGGCGTGGTGGTCGGAACGCCGCCCATGATCGGATTCTCCTGTGACCAGTATGACTACCCCGGATTCCCGTGCGATTCCGATGCCGGTGGGTTCCCCGGCCAACCTCAGGCCAGCTTCAACTTGGAAATCTTTGCCGACTCCGCGTGTGCCGACTCCTACACCGGATACAAGAACAACAAACCATCCGGCCCCAACTACAACCCCGGCGCAGACCTTTATCTGGCCGACGACATCGAGCTTATCGCTTCGGGCTGCAACATGATCGCCTACGAAGTCGCGGTCAGGGGCCAGGGTTTTTACACCTTCAAGATGCAAAATAACTGCGAATCCGGCCCCATCGCCGGAACGGAGCAGAACTACTCACTCTTTGGGACTACGGACGTGAAAATCGCTCGTTTTACGTTCGACCCGCCGATTACGCTTCCGCAGAACCTTTCGTTCCAGGCCAAGGTCAACAACACCGCGGGCAGCGTGGTCATCTCGGGAAAGCAGGCATGCATCGGTACGACCGCAGACCGGCTCGATGCCGTTGTGAACAACGTGTGTAACCAACTCTACCCCTACGACTACGGAATCGGAATCTATGGCGCAGTCAACCTCACCATCACCTGCGCCGGTCAGCCGCCGGTGGGGGCCTGCTGCGACATGCTCTTCAACCAATGCGTCGGCGGCACTGACGACGGCCGGCTTTGCTGCCCAACGAACGCCGACCTCTCTCCGTTCTGCCATAGCGATCCCACGCACGCCGACGTATATCCCTCTTGCACGCCTCCTGGCACTTGTGAGTCCGTCTGCCGGGAAGTGCCGCAAATGAACTGTCCCTGGCCGCCCCGCGTAACAGATAACCAGTCACCTTTCTTCGACGTACGACCTGCATGGGTCAAAGGGGGGATCTGCGATTCCGATCCTTTTCCTGTCGCGTGTGGCGCCTCGGCGTGCTGTCGGCCCGACGACGTGTGCGAAAACCTGACCCTCAATCAGTGCAACGCCGTCCCGCCCCTCGACGCGCCGCGGCCGTGGCAGCGGGGTCTATACTGCGGCGTCGGGGACCAGACCTGTCCCATCAACGCCTGTCTCCGCCGCGAAGGCGACTGTACGTTTGCGCACGAAGGCACAGGATGCAGCAATCCCGATTGTTGCGATGATGTGTGCCGCGCGGACCCTTACTGTTGTACCGTAGAATGGGATCGAAGCTGTGCAGAACTCGCTAACGAGTTTTGTAATATTAGCGAGCACAATTATTGCTTTGTAGCTCGTGCGGAAGGCGCCGCTCTGTTGGTCGCCGCCGACAGCGTAACAGATTTTTCGAACGCTCGAGCGTCCGAAGATACAACAGACCCCGGATTCTGCTGTAGTGCCGCTGCCCCGAACGCCGCTGGTTATGGAACGGTCTGGTTCAAGTTCATTGCAACGGACACTTCGGCGCGGATTTCGACTTGCGGCAGCGACCCGGCGGGAGACTCGCTCATCAACGTTCTTGCGGTCGGAGACCCAACAACGGACGAAACGGCCTGTGCCACTTTGTCGGTAATCGCGTGCAGTGACGACGTGGAAGGCTGCGGCAACGGCCGCCACGGACGGATTTGCGTGAAGGGACTCACGCCGGGTCGACCTTATTACGTGATGGTCGGGTCCAAGACCCAACAAAATCAAGGCCCCCATCAGCTCGAAATCCGTTCGCCGTGTTTCGAGCAGCCGATCTGGAACTCCGACGACTGCAATGGCAATGGAATTGCTGACGGGTGCGAGCTAGGACGCCGTATAGCAGGCGATTGCAACGGGAACAACCGATTGGACGAGTGTGACATCGCCGACGGAATCAGCTTCGACTGCGACGGAAACATATTCCTTGACGAATGCACCGGACTGATCGACATGTTCGTGCCCGCTCCCCCAGCACCAAGCGGCGGATTGGGTTCATCTGTCGCCATGAATGGGCCGTGGGTAGTAGTCGGTTCAGGTATTGAGGACACTGACCTTTCAGATCGACTCCCCTTGCACGTTTTCAAACAGAATGCTGTTGGGTGGGACCTGGAAGGCACTTTCGATTTGCCGGTTTCGCCGAGCTTCGTCGCTATGAACTCCGCGTGGATCGTGGCCTCTAGTGATCGTGATAACGTGGCACACCTGTTCCACCGGGACGGGGTAAGCTGGGTTCCGGCGGGTGAACTCCAGGGTCCCAGCGTCGAATCCTGCGCTCGCTATGGGATGCCCGTGGCTATTGATGACAACGTCATTGCCCTCGGAAAAGGCTTCTGTCAATCGGGACCGGGACAAGAGCCAGAGCTAGTGTACGTTTTTCGCTATGATGGCTCGCAGTGGACGGAAGAAGCACGGCTATCTGCGCCCGGCGGAACTGGAAGAGTGTCCTTCGGCGCCGCCCTTGCCATCGACGGCGGGCGAATCCTCGTCGGTGCTCCGGCGGTGAATGGCAACGGACTTAACGCCGTGTTCGTCTATCGGCGTGGACCGAAGACTTGGGAGTATGAATCCACATTGCTTCCATCAGATGGAGACCCGAACTTTGCTTTTGGTCGAGCCGTCGCCTTGGATGGCGACGTGGCCGTTGTCGGAGCAACACTCGCAGACGATGTTGGAGCAGCATATGTTTTCCGCTCTAGCGGTACTTCCTGGGTCCAGGAAGCAAAGCTCCCTGGTAATGCGATCTACGGCCGATTTGGCTGGTCGGTCAGCTTCGCCCGAAATGTCCTTGTCGCCGGGGGCGTCAACAAAAGTTCAGCGCAAGTCTTCCGCCGTTTTGAGGGACAGTGGGTTCTTGATACTGAGCTGATTAGCGGGTCCTTCGATTATTTTGGTTATGCGGTCCACACGGATGGATCGCTAGTCATGATCGGCGCTCCTGGAACTCATGATCCAGGAATAGTGAATGCGTTTCAACTTGAACAGAACGACTGCAACAACAACAAAGTGGCCGACGGCTGCGATATCCGAGACGGCACCTCGCGAGATTGCAACTTCAACGGGATTCCCGACGATTGCGAGGTTGGCAGCGGACAGGATTGCAACCACAACGGTGTTCCGGATGCCTGCGACTTGCGTGATCTGGTCTCGTTCGATTGCGACCGGGACGGCTCCCCGGACGAATGTCTTGGTTTGGCGCCCTTCGACGCGGATGCGGATGGCGACACGGACCTTTTCGACATTGCGGTATTTATGCGCTGTTACAGAGGCGTAGGTTTCCCAATTCCGGAGTCCATTTGCACGATCTTCGATGTCCAGCACAACTGCTTTACGGACCTTTCCGATTTCGCGGCTCTCCGCTCTTTTTTTACAGGGCCTTAGCCGGGGCGGCATTGTTGGATACCCCTTGCACGCAGACTCCTGATTATGTGTGCCACTGCTCTGCGCGCAGTGGGTTCGCATGCTCACCCGAAGCCCGTTCCTAACCGACGAATGCGCCCCTCACCGATGCAAAGCCCACTGCTGACACAGCAGTGGCACACGGCGAGTTCATCGTGTCTTTCGGGCGCGGCGGGGTTTGCGTCTTGCGGGGACGCGTGGTGCGGTTGGCCCCGCGGGTTGGCGGCGGGCGATGACGGGGGTCTGCGAGACCTTGACCCAGTACAGCCAGGCGCGAACGACGGCTGCGTTAAGTACCGTGCCCTCGGGATACTGGCCGTCGGCGTTGCGTTCTCCGGCGGGCATGAGGGTCAAGCGTTCCAAGGCTTCCTGCACGGTGTTCACGGCGTAGACGTGGAACCGTCCGGCGGCACAGGCCTCTACCACGTCCTCGCGGAGCATTAAATCTCCCGCGTTGGCCCCGGGGATGATGACGCCCTGGGCGCCGGTGAGTCCGAAATCGCGGCAGGTGTCGAAAAAGCCCTCGATCTTTTCGTTGACCGCGCCGATGGCGAGGATGTGGCCGACCTGGTCGATGGCCCCGGTCATGGCCAAATCCTGGCGCAGGGGGATCTCCGTCAAAGCACTTAACATGCAGCAGATTTCGGCCCCGGAGGCGGAGTCGCCGTCGATTCCGCCGTAGCTCTGCTCGAAGGCGATCGAGGCGTCGAAGACCAGGGGATGGTCGGTACGCAGCAGATGGCGGAGCAATCCGCCGAGAATATAAAAACCTTTGGTGTGAATGGAGCCGCTCAAGGCTGATTCGCGCTCGATGTTGATGACCCCCGCGGTGCCGGGGCCGATGGTGGCGGTGATGCGGGCGGGGAACCCGTAGGTGAGCGGGCCGGCCGAGATCACGGCGAGGCCGTTGATTTGACCGACGACGGCACCGCTGGTTTCCACGCGGATCGTGCCCTCGGCGATCATCTCGCGGAAACGCCGGGAGGGTAGGTCGGCGCGTTGTTTGGTGCGGCTTACGGCCTCGCCCACTTCGTCGCGGGTGACACGCAGCTTACTGTTCTTGCCGCAGATGAAAGCGGCTTCCCGTGCGATATCGGCGAGACGGCCGAAGCGTGTGGTGAGCTTACCCTTGTCGGCGGCGATGCGGGCGCCGTGCTCGATCAGAGCGGCGACGGCAGTGCGATCGAAGGGAGGGAGGCCCTCCTCCTTCGCAATCCGGGCGAGCACCCCGGCGTATTGCCTCAATCCGTTTTCGTCGTGGGGGACAACGCGAGCGAAGTCGGCCAGCACCTTGAACAATTCGGGAAAATCGGGATCGAACTCGTCGAGCATGTAGTAGATGTCGGACTCGCCGAGGAGGACGACCTTGACGTTGATGTCGATAGGCTCGGGCTTGAGCGAAAGAGCAGCCCACGGAGAGACCAATTCCGGCGGGACGATTTCCAATCGGCCCGTGCGTAGCGTACGCATCAGAACGTGCCAGGCGCCCGGTTCGCGAAGGACCTCGCGGGCTTCGAGAACCAGATAGCCTCCGTCGGCGCGAAGCAGCGAGCCGGCGCGGATCATCAAGTGGTCGGAGTGCGGGATTTCACCCCGCGTGAAAGTATGGTCGATCGACCCCAGGAGGTTGCTCATCGTCGGAGTGTTCTCTACGATGATCTCGCAGGAGGCGTCGTCCTCGTGAGCGAGGATGGCGTTGATGCGGTAGACGCGGGTGAAGTCGGACTCCTTCTCGATCGCCCTTCGGCGGCGGTTGATCACGTCGTCGATGATTTCGTCCAAGAAGCGCCGGACTTCGGTCCCCGAGTGGTCAGAGGCGATGCGTTCGGTCAGGGGAGTCAGAATCGTCCGCACATCGCTTTTCCATAACTCATTGACGGCCTCGCTGTGGCCGGTCTTGATTTCGTTGACCCGTGCAGTGATCTCCTGAAGGCGGGGCTGAAAGGCGTCGTGGGTATCGCGGAATTTGGCATACTCCTCGTCGGTGACCTGACCCGAGGCCCGCATCTGCTCGAACTCCTCCGGCGGGACGGCTTTGGCGTTGATCCGCGGGACAAGTGCGGATTGGACGAGGGGTCCGACCTGAAAGCTGACCAGGGCGAGACCGGCCTCTTCCAGGGACTTTTCAAACGGTTCGACGGTTTGTTCGATCCGCCTTTGCAGTTCCAGATCTAGCGTTGTGCGTTTGGCTACCATGGCCTGGGAGGAGAGGGCGGTCTTGAGATCGTCACGGATGAAATCGGCGAGTTCATCCATCCGATGCTGGAATGGTTTTCCCTGGCCGCGGTAGAGGGTGAGCAGACGCGGTCGATCGGGGTGAACGAAGTTGTGGATGTAGCAGCGGTCGCGGGCCGCGGGGCAGGCGAGGCGAATCTGTTCGAGCATCCGGCGAATGAGGGTCATGCGCCCCGTGCCGGTAATGCCGCGGACGAAAACATTCTGCCCTGGGGCGTTGGTTTCGAGTCCGAACTTGAGGGCGTCCTCGGCGGAGTCTTGTCCGATCACGCCGCTAATAGGCTCGATGTCCGCGGTGGAGTCGAAGGGAAGGGCCTTGGGGTCGCAACGCCAACGAAGAGCCGCCGCGGGGAGAGGTTCGATGCTGGGCTTGAACGGCACCGCCTTCTGCGCAGTCCGCCGGGGCGTTTTGCGATTGGGACGCACGGGGTGTCGTTTCTTCGACTTGGACATAAACCATTCCTTTCGGGGGCGTATTATGCCAGACCCGTCCCGCGTCGGGAACCGACGCGGGAGTTACGAGTTACCAGTTACGAATTACGATAAAAACTGCACATTCCGCATGAAAGCGGCTTTCGGACCGCTCTTTTTGTAACTCGTAACTGGTAACTCGTAACTCGTAATTGGTATGGGCTTGTCGCTTTGGGTTGCCGGGGCGATCATCATGTCTCGCCGATGGCTCGATCCCGCGCGGGGTTGAGTTCGTCGCGATCCACTAACGGAGGAGTCGCCATGCACCAGAGTCATCCACTACGGGAGGTGATTGATCTAACCGATCCGGATCGGAACATCATTTTCAACCTATCGGTGGAGGAGGCGCGGCAGCGAGTGGCCGATGGCGACCCGGAGGGCGTACGGGCGATCGACGGACATTTTGCATTGGTGGCCCGTAGAGGCGAGACCGTCCGTATGGCCCGGTCGTTGTCCGTGCCGATGCGCTATTTCATCGTCAAGCGCGTGGACGGGCCGGCACTGGTCGTCGCACATCGGATCGATGCCATCGAGCAATGGCTGAAACACAAGGGGTTCGCTGAGCAATTCCATCCGACGTACACGCGGATGGTTCCGGCGCACTACCTGACCGAGATCGTCCTGGTGGGCTGTCCCGATCCGAACCCCAAGTACGTGCGCTATTTCACGCCGGAGCGGGAAACGCTGCCGACCGATCGGATGGAGATCGGAGCGCGGTACATCGGGGCGGTCGCGGACGCGATCGAGAAGCGGCTGCGGCGCTTGCCGGAGCGCGAGCCGATCGGGGTATGTTTTTCCGGCGGCATCGACAGCGGGGCCGTGTTCCTGCTGACCTATCACTTGATGTTAAAACTGGGTTTGAACCCCTCGCGGCTGAAGGCGTTCACGCTGTCCATCGATGGCGGTGGGTCGGACCTCGACCAGGCGCGAAGGTTTCTGGAGACGGTGGATTTGCAGCTTTTCCACGAGCCGATCGACGTACCCGCGGAGTGGATTGACTACCAAGAGGCCGTTCGGGTGATCGAGGACTACAAGCCGCTGGACATCCAGGCCGGGGCGATGCTGCTCGCCCTATGCCGCGGCATTCGGGAGCGTTACCCGGAGTGGCGACACCTGATCGACGGCGACGGCGGAGACGAGAACTTGAAGGATTATCCGATCGAGGAGAACCCGGAGTTGACCGTCCGCAGCGTGCTCAACAACCGGCTCTTGTATCATGAGGGCTGGGGCGTGGAGTCAATCAAACATTCGCTGGTCTATAGCGGCGGGCTGAGCCGCGGATGCACGCGGACGTATGCTCCCACCTCCGCACTTGGTTTCGAGGGGTTCAGCCCTTTTATGCTTCCCAGCGTCGTCGAAATTGCGGAGGGCATTCCGTTTATCGCCCTGACGGATTGGCGGCACGACCGGCTGTATTCTCTAAAAGGTGAAGTTGTTTCCGCGGGGGTGAAGGCGGTTACGGGTTGGGACATGCCGGTGTTCGAGAAACGGCGCTTTCAACACGGGGGCGCCGCTCGCGAAGCGTTGGCCTCGCGCTTACCGGCGTCCGAGGAAGTCTATCGTCGCGCGTTTCAGGAAGTGTTTGGTGGTTGAGCTTCGTACCCTGACGGAGCGGGATATCCTCACCCTGCGCGGGCCGCGCAATCCCGTCGATCCGTCGCGGCCATACCTCTGGTTCACGGAGCGGGAACGGACTGCGGACGGCCGGATCGAGAAAGTCGCGGCGATCTTCCTTACCAACAAGGAATGTCCGTTTCGTTGTGTGTATTGTGATCTATGGAAGAACACAACGAAGGATCGGGTTCCGCCCGGCGCCGTGGCGGGACAGGTGGAATGGGCGCTTGCACAATTGCCCGGTACTCTGCACGTAAAGCTCTATAATTCCGGAAACTTCTTCGACGATCAGGCCATCTCAAGAAGCGACCGTTCCCGCCTGTGTGAGATGCTTTCCGACTTTCGCACGGTCATCGTGGAGTGTCATCCGAAACTCGTTGACCGGCGGTGCGTGGAATTCGCGGGTGGGCTAGCAGCTGCTTTGCAGGTTGGTATGGGGCTGGAAACGGTTGATCCACAGGTGCTCCCGCGGCTGAACAAACGGATGACGCTGGATGATTTCTCGCGGGCCGCGGAGTTCATGCTCGCCCACGGGATCGCGGTGCGGGCGTTTATCATGCTGCGGACCCCGTACCAGGGCGAGGACGAAGGCGTCGAATGGGCGCAGCGCTCGATCGACTTCGCCTTCTCGATCGGCGTGGAGTGCTGCTCGGTGGTCCCGGCGCGGGCGGGCAACGGGGTGATGGAACGCCTACAAGAGCAAGGGCACTTTCATCCGCCGTCGCTGAGGTCGATGGAAAAGGTCTTAGATTACGGTGTCGGTCTTCGGCGCGGGCGCGTCTTCATGGATTTGTGGGACTTGGAGCGGTCTTACACTTGTGGGGTGTGCGGACCGGCGCGCGGAGAGCGATTGGCGGCGATCAACCTTTCACAAACCGTGCCCCCGCGCATTTCATGCGCTTGCGGTTCGTAGTCAGGTCGGAGGGGAATGCGGATAAACGACCCGATGCGAAGTTGGTGCAAATCTCTCGCCCCACGGCTCAAGGGCCGTGGGGCTGGCGCCGCGGTCATCTTTGATCTCGATGGGACGCTCACCAAGCCCTACCTGGATTTCGACGCGATTCGTAGGGAAATCGGCATCGAGCGGGGGCCGATTCTGGAAGCGATCGCACAGATGGATGCCGCGGGGCGGCGGGATGCGGAGGTGATTCTGCTACGACACGAATGGGACGCCGCCAAGAATGGGACGCTGTACGAGGGGGCGGTGGAGACGGTGGCCGAATGCCGAGCGCGGGGTTACGGTGTGGCCATCCTCACGCGGAACGCGCGGGCCGTCGTGGACTACATCCTTGCGGAACATGGATTCGTCGTCGACGCAATCCGCACCCGCGAGGACGGACCCATCAAGCCCTCCGCCGAGCCGGTGCTATCCATTTGTCGAGAGTTACAGGCCGACCCGTCGCACAGTTGGATGGTCGGAGATTATTTGTTCGACATCCTATCGGGCCAGGCCGCGGGCACGCGGACCGTCTTGATGATCGGCGACGGGGCTGAACCTGCCTATGCGAAGCAGGCGGACTACGTGATTCAGGGCTTGTCGGAACTACTTGCACTTGTTGCCTAAGTTATGAGTTACGAGTTACGAGTTACGAAAGGCAAGGCGCAGCGCGCCACATACTATTGTTTTGTAATTCGTAATTCGTAATTCGTAACTCGTAACTCGTAACTCGTAACTCGTAACTTTTATCGTTTGGGCGCGGGGGCGGTTTCGCCTCCGGTCGGTTCTTGGCTTGCCCTGACGGCCTCGCGTTGCAGTGCGGTAGGGATTTGGTCCAGACGAGTCTGAAGTTCCTTGAACATGTCGTCGATGGGGCCGTAAAGCTCGCTGAGCTGCTTTTTCAAATCGTCGAGAGGTACGTCGGTCACGGTCTTGCGCTCGATGCGATATTCCAAACGGGCGATGTCCTCGCGGCGCCGGTCGCGGTGGGCGACGGCACGGTCCTTCAATTCGGACAGACACGAGAGCGCGGCGATGCGCTGGCCCTCGTCGAGGTTGAACATTTGGACGAAGTCGGCGACGTACTTCTCCCAGCGGTCGAGTTCGGCGACGACCTGATCGACGGGCATCTTCGGCGACGCGGTTTCGGCGGATTGCTCGTGCTCGGTCCGGCGATTGCGACTCTCCTCGCGGCGCTGCCGACGTCCCGCCGGCGACGGCTCCCAGAAAACATCTTTGTCGAACTCGCCTTCTTTCCACCCTTTTAGCTTGTGCTCAGCGATCGCCATACCGGCGCTCATTTGGAGGGCGTCGACTTCGAACTTGGCACGTTGCATAGGTCGAAGCACCTTTCGGAATTCATCGTTGCTTTCGCGGATTTGGTCGCGGGATTTCTCGAACACCGGCAACGCCCGATCCGCCCAGGCCTGGACCCGTTCCTTGGACGGAGGTTCAAGGTCCATGCGCATCTCGATGAACTCGTTGGCGAGTGGCTGAATCCGCGAACGGTTTTCGGTGAGAAAGCTCTCGAAGCGTTTGACGGTGGCCTCGCGGACCTTGGCCCGTTGGTCGCCGTCGAGGTCGTATTCTTCGCACGCCTCCTCGGCCCAGCGTTGCAGCATGAGGTTGAGCAATTTCGGCGATGGCCAAAGACCATCAACAGGGGCCGCGTCCGCCGGGGTGTTGGCAACGACGCTGTTCGCTTCCGAGGGAACGGTGGTGGTCTGTGCGGGCGTCGCCGCGAGGACAATCAACGTCAAAGGCATCAGCATAGCCATATTTCCCGGAGGCACCCGATCAGAACGAAGATCGAAGTCCGAAGATCGAAGAAACGACGGCTTGGGACTTCGATCTTCGGGTTTCCTGACTCTCCGGACACGATACGGTATTCACACCCATCAAACCTACCGCACTTGGTTCGGGGACCTCAAGGACGCCGCCCGTATTGTCTCCATTGTCGTGCCCATGTTCAACCGCTGGGAGCGTCTAGCAAAGCCCCTACGGCTGCGGCGGCCAGAAGACGTAGTCGTCCGACCCGGCATCGTTTTCTACCTTGTCGTCCCAGCGAGGAGAGTGGACCCCGCCGTCGTCCACGCCGTTTTCGGAGAGCGAGTAAATGGTCGGGCCTTCGTCAGTGACTCGATACCCGAACTGCCGCCCGGTGAACGGGTCGGTGCGCATGGTGTCGCCCATGTTGGCCGGAAGTTCATCCAGCGACTTCGGCCAGCGCCCGTTGCGGGCGCGGTAGAGGTGCGTGGCGTAAGCCAGTTGCGTCGCCCGGCGGGAGGCCTCATTGCGGGTACGCACCTTGTGGTACCGGCTCATCGACGGTAGGAACATCCTCGTCAACGGCGGCGCTGCGTTGACGGTGTTGGACTCGGTCGCTTCCACGTCGCTCGCCCGTACATCGGGATAGCCGATGCGCATTTGATCGCCCACTTCACGAAAGTAGGTGTTGAAAGCGTCGATCGCGGCCCGCGCGTCATCCTCGCCTAGACCGATGAAGTCTTCCTTGGTCGTCTCCGAATAGCCGACCATCTTACTGATATACTCGGCGCGATCAGGATCCATGGAAACCTGGCCATCGGGCCCTCGAGCGCCGAAAAGATATTGGGTGACATCCAGCGCCGCTGCGTGCTCGCCGCGCATGAACCGCGCTAGGTCTTCGAGTTCGGGGTCGAAACGACGCAAGGTTTCAGCGGCCTTTTCGAGCTGCTTTTCGTTGAATATGCCGTGTTGGAGCGCCCACCGGGCGTTTTTGTCCGTTAGTTGCCGCTGCGCCATGGCGACCAGACTTTCGATCAGGGTGCTTCCGCGGCTTAAATGTTCGGCGCTTCGAAGGACCGTCTCCATCGTGTCGATCATCTTGTCGCCATCCACTTTGCCATCCTCCATCCGCCAGGCGTCGGCAAGTGCGGCCTTGCTCATCTGACGTTGCGGAGCCAGCGTCGGTAAAAGCAAGTTGAAGAGCAGTCGGTCTTCCGCGGTCGGACCATCGGGCAGGTCGCGCACCGCATATCCGCTGTGTCGCGCCGCGTCGCGATACTGAGAAAGCAACTTCTGTACGGCTTGATGGGTCATTTCCCACTCGGCATGGTCCGCCGGATTCCAAGGTGCGGGGGGTCCGTCATAGTTGAGGCTGTTGAACATGTCATTCAACTCGGGCCAATCCGAGGGGGTACCTGACTCCCAGTACTCACCGTCAGCAGGCGTCATGAACGCAGCGTAGGCATCATATGCGTTGACCTCTGTCGGGGGCCCGACGAGCTCCTGGCGATACCATTGCATGTAGTCGATGGGTTCTTGAAAGTCCGGTTCAGGGGCGAAACCCAGGGCATCGACCTCCGCGGCGGCGTGCTCCGCGCCGTCCGCCGACTCGGAATCAGCCACTTCTCCCGCCTCTCCGCCAGGAGTCTCCTCGTCAGAAGCGGGAAGATCGGTGTCGTCGCTTGGTTCCGAAATCGCGACCAACGGAGCTGCTTCGGCGGTCTCCCCATCGGCCAGGGATGTGAAAAGCATGAGAAACGAACCGTCCTTGAGGCGTGTGACGGCGGGGTCCGAAGCGCTGGGGAGGCGGAGGCCAGGCTCCATTTTCCATTTCGCTCCGTCGTCGGACGCCATCGAGCGGATGCCTTTTTCAGAGTTTCCATAGGATCGCAAACCGTCGTCGAGTGACACAATGCTGTTGATCGAAACGATGTCTTCAACCTTGATTGGTGCGACCCGCGCGAAACGCCAGCCGTCACGGGCGATGGCGTGCCGCACCGAGTTGTCGGCTTTGTCATCCTTGTCGGCGCGGGTCTGCACGCCGGGCGATACATACAGATGGGTGCGGGACTTGAATTGAATGGCGGCGGCGAAGGCGTCAGGGAGGTCGTGGAATCGCAGGCCCATGTCAGGCTCAACCCGATATTGCCCGCCGTCGCGGGCAATGGCCGAGCGGATTACACACGCGGCTGTCAGCTTTCCGTCGGCCGCGCGACGGGTCTTCGGCGCGTCATCGGTGAAGTACAGGCGAACTCGCCCGTCCGAGAGCGGAAGAACGTCGGCGTGTCGCGCACGGACCGGCGAACCGGTCCGGTCGGTGATCTTGAGACGCTTAACAGGTGACCACGAACGACCGTCGTCTTTGGATGTTACGGCGCTGAGAACCGTTCCGTCGGGTTCCTTGTCACAACGAATGTCGAAAACGGCCAAAAGCGTCCCGTCGGACAGACGATCCAATTCGGGAGAGGAGGCGTTTCGCAGGAACACTTGTGGAACCGGCGTGAACCGAAGCCCGTCCGGCGAACGGGCGAGGCGGAGGACGGTCGACTCCTTGGTGTGAGCATCCGCGTCGGTCGGCTGAGCGAAAGCAGCCTGGCCTGAGACAATTCCGAGCGAAAAACAGACGGCAAGGTTGCGTGCAACGCGCTTCACGAGTCTCTCACCGGCGGGAGGACGGTCATGAGGCCGTCACCGTTCCGTGGGATGGTCAATCGTCAGTCGTACGAGCCAACGATGATATCATTCAAGCCACTGGAATTCAAGGGGCAAATGTCGATCGCAGACGTGAGCGTTGCGCCCATGTGAACCCTACGGCTCGCAACTGAAGTGGAAAGAGTCATCTAGATCGAGCGGCAGGACCAAGGTACGGAAGCTGCGGCCAAGAGCATCCGCACACATCTCCGCTCGCGCATTCGCGTCGCCGACGAATGAATCGGCGTATTCCGCGTTGAACACGGGCTTGCCGGCGTCGATGAAGGGTTGCAAAGCGTCGCATTCGTCGAACTCGTGGCACTGCTCGTTTACGCTGAAGTCGAAGTAGTCCACCAGTTCGGGGATTTGATCCAGGTCATTTTTTAGTGCTACGGCGAGATTCCGCTTATGGGCCTCATTGGCGAGAAAGCGATTGAAGGCCCGTTGATCGGTCGCCGTCAGGTCAAAGCCGGTGTCGTTGGTAAAGCCATCGAGGTTGTCCGGCTCCACACCATCGCATTCTCGTCGCACGGCCAGATCGAGACGATCCAGCATGATGCGCTCTACGTTGCTCGACCGGATGTCCAACCACCGTTCATCGGAAAAGCCTTCCAGAGTATGACCCAAGTCCGCCGGTTGGAATTCACCGGCATCGTCGCGGAAGTCCTCGTAGGAACCTGCGGAGAAGTAACAAATGACTTTGCGTCCCGAACCGTGCAGCTCGGTGATGACGGAGTCCGAGGCCTCGAACAGGTCGATGTCATAGACCTCGACGTCGTAGGTCGTGTTGATCCCACCGTCGGCATTCGGTTGTAGCTGCCACTGCCAGGTCGTATCGACCATTGGCCTGTACCAGTCGCCCTCGGTGATCGGTGGGACATCGACGTTGACCTCGGCGATTCCGGTGCATCCGACCGCCCATACCGAAAAGACCGTGACGAGCGCCGTGCGGAGCGAGAAGCAGATGACTGCCGCGACCCTTCGATCACGTTGACCTCTCGACGGTGTTTGCGAGAATCTCATCCCGTCGGCTCCCGATCTGCTGGTGATATAAAAGGGGCTATCGACGTTCGGACGTTTCGCCGCCGCCGTCTTCCGACCGGCCGCCTCGCGGACAACCTTTCCAGACGCCCGTCTTAATGTCCGCAATAGATCGTCAATCGACAACCACCGTATGCCGATCTATAATCCGGACTCCGGAGATCGTCAATGACTGAGGATTTTGTCATCGGGCCGAAGTTGGGCGAGCTGGTCGAGCGCGTCGTCGCCAGCTACCACGCGGATGCGCGCACGCAGCACATCGACCGCGTCTACCTGCCCTCGCGGTCCGAAATCATCCAACTCGTCCGTGATCTGCTCGAATTGCTTTTTCCGGGCTTCATCGGCCGTCAGCGATTGACGCGGCACAACGTCGCTTTCCACGTCGGCGACCTGCTGCCGCGGATCGGTGAGGCCGCGTTCAGACAGATTTACATGTGCCTCTGCTACGTCGATGAGGTCGCCCACCCGGAGAGCCTCCACGAACGACCTTCCGACAAACGAGCGCGCGAAGTCGCCCTGGTGTTTCTGGAGGGGATTCCGGCGATCCGCGCGAAACTCGCCGGCGACGTGCAGGCCGCTTACGACGGCGACCCCGCCGCACTCAACCTCGACGAGGTGATCCTCGCGTATCCGGGGCTTCTCGCCATCAGCGTCCAGCGACTCGCCCATACCTTGTACGATCTCGAAGTGCCGTTGATGCCGCGGATCATGTCCGAATGGGCACACGCCCAGACGGGCATCGACATCCACCCCGGGGCCCGCATCGGACGAAATTTCTTCATCGACCACGGCACGGGCGTAGTCATCGGCGAGACCACCGACATCGGCGATAATGTGAAGATCTATCAAGGCGTGACGCTCGGCGCGTTATCCTTCCCCAAGGACGAACGAGGCCGGGTGATCCGCAAGGCCAAACGCCATCCAACGGTCAAGGACAACGTGACCCTTTATGCCAACGCGATCGTCCTGGGCGGTGACACCGTGATCGGCGAGAACTCGGTGATCGGCGGCTCGGTCTTCGTGACCACCACTGTCCCGCCGAACTCTGTAGTCACCTTCAAACCGCCCGAACTTCGCCTCAAGACGAAGGGCGAAACAGATGGTCGGGCCAAACCAGCCCCGCCGCCCCAACCACAATCCACCCCCGATTACGACTCTATGCCCGATTACGCGATTTAGTTGGTTGAATGTACTACACCGCGCGTCAGAGCACTCCGCCGGAGGTGGACAAGCCTGGTGACACGTTTTTTCGAGGGTGTGCGGGATTCGAAGGGACGTGTCCGTAGGCTGGCGCCTACGGCTTAGATGGGATATTGCCAGACAATTCCCCGGCGGGCATCATATCGCCGTGCGGAAAGTAACGGCCATTATTAAGGCCCGTGCCAAGGAGTCGATCGGGGCGCGGGTTCGTCGCCTGCGCGAGGAGCAGGGCGTCACCCAGGCCACCTTGGCCGCGACGGCCGGGGTCAATCAAGGGTACATCTCCGAAATCGAGCGCGACCTGGTGGAACCTCGTCGGCGAACGCTCGCCGCCCTGTCCGCCGCCCTCAACATGCCCAAGGGTGTTCTCATCGGAGGCGGAGTCGAGCACGATTCGCCACTTGGGCCGATGAATAACCTCGTCGGGAATATGCGCCTTGCGGCATCGCTCGCGGTCTTTCGACCAGGCCTCCGGCAGAAACAGATCGCCAGCCTGCGTACAGTTGAACGGGTTGGTAGGATGATTGTCGCTGTACAGCAAGTGCTGTCCGACCACACAGTTGCCCACTTTGCCGGTCTCCCCGCACCACTGTCGGGCCACGCCCGGCGTCATCCGCCCTTGTTTGGCATGTCCGTCCGCCTACGGCGGATCGATTACGCCGATCGCCCGGACGCATCCATGTCGGTCCATCACCAAACGTTGAAGATGATCGCTCGCCGCCTCGTGGTCCCAATCCAGGGAAGACAAAAACTCCAGCAGCGTACGCACCGCCGCGTCGAGCTGGCGATTGACCAAAATGAAGGGGGAGGAAATGTTAAGGCAGGGCGAAGATTCCATGAAATCCCCGTGTTTCCCATGAGTTCGGTGGCTTTGTCGCGTAAACGATGCTAGGCTTCGCTATCGAAGGGGCCGGGTCAGCACCATCCTCCGTGAAGGATGGCGCGAGGGTCAGCCGATAATGGCCACGGGCAAATCCATTCTTATCGTCGAGGACGAAGCGGACCTCGCGGACTTGTTGCGCTTCAACCTCTCCAAGGAAGGCTACGTTTGCCGCTGCGTGTACGACGGCATCGCGGCGTTGGCCGAAGTGCGCCGCGAAGCGCCGGACCTGGTGATCCTCGATCGGATGCTGCCCGGCATGTCGGGTGAACAAGTGATGGAACAAGTCAGAAGGAATCCGCAAACGACGGCCATACCGATTCTGATGCTGACCGCCAAGGCTGAGGAGTCCGACCAACTCGTCGGGTTCGCCCTGGGGGCGAGCGACTACGTCACCAAGCCTTTTTCGATGAAGGTTTTGCTTGCTCGCGTCGCAGCCGCTCTCCGCCGGGAGGAATCTTCCGCGGCGCAAACGCAGCCGCTGACCATGGGGCCAATCACACTGGACCCGGAGCGGTATCAAGTATCTGTCGATGGGGCCGCTGTGACCCTGACGATGACGGAATTTCGGATCCTCAAGACCCTGATGTCGGCCGGCGGACGGGTGCTCGACCGGTCGCGTTTGATAGATGCCGTGCTCGGACCGATGGTGGCCGTCACTGACCGAACCATCGACGTACATATCGCTTCGTTGAGGAAAAAGCTCGGAACCGGGGCGGCGTGGGTTCAGACCGTTCGAGGCGTCGGGTACACCTTCCGCGAACCCCAACCCGGTATGGATCAATAAACCAGTACGATGAGAGCGGGTCGGTTCTTCTGGAAGCTGTTCGTCGGCCATGCCGCTTTAGTGGCGCTGGTGCTCGGTGCGTGCTTGTGGCTGGTTGTTGCCCGCTTTGATCGGATTCACGGCCAAGAGCTTACCGCCGATCTTCGTCGCCTGGTTTGGACGATTGGGCTGATTGGTCTGGTTGGTGCGTTTGCTCTCGCTCTCGGGCTGTCGGTCCTTTGGAGCGGGCGCATTTTTCGACTGACGGCCACGGCGCATCGCCTGGCGCGGGGCGACCTGTCGGTGCCGATTGATGCCGACGGGTCAGACGAAGTCGCGCTGCTCGCCCGCTCGTTGGAGCGCATGCGTGACCGGCTCCGGCGGCAGCTCCTCACCAATGAGCGTCAAGGCCGGACGTTGGAGTCGCTGCTTGCACAGCTTCACGAAGGCGTTGTGGTGTCCGATCCGGACGGGCGCATCGTGCTGATGAACCCCGCCGCCGTTCGCTTTCTCGGCCTGTCTATACACGGAGGCTCGATCCTCGCGGCGCTTTCCGGCGGGCGTGTGGAAGATCACATCCGAAATCCCAGCTTGCGAGGGATGTTGCTTTCCGACGCGATTGCGGTGGGAGGCGACGATGAGAAACGATTGGATATCCAGACCGATGATGGCGTTCTGTCCATTCTCGCCCGGGCCTCGGGAATCGCGCTTCCGGCGCCCGGCGATGGCGTTCCGCCCAGCGAGCCATCGGGCCATTCGGTCACGGGTCGGCTGCTGGTCCTTGCCGACATTACGGAACTGACGCGAGCCATGCAGGTGCGGAGCGATTTCGTCGCCAATGCCTCACACGAGCTACGTACGCCCATCTCCGCCATTCGCGCCGCGGTGGACACGGTCCTCAAGATCGACGTCGCCAAAGACGCGGAGGATGCGAAGCGATTCTTGGGTGTCATCGCTCGGCACACGTCGCGATTGGAGGCTTTGGTCGGCGATCTGCTCGATTTATCGCGTTTGGAGAACCCCAGCGCGACGTTTCAGCCGGAGATTTTGCGCCTGCAACGCTTGTGCGATGAACTTCACGACCGCTGGATCGGCGAGATTGACGGAAAGATGCTTCGCTGGCGATGCGACATCGGCGATGATTGCCCCAACGTCTTCGCCAATCCCTATCTCCTCACGCTTGTTCTCGATAATTTGGTGGACAACGCCGTTAAGTTTACGGATCACGGCGGGCAGATCGGCGTGGGCTGCCGTTGCGAAGGGGCAGCCGTCGAAATCGAAGTGTTCGATACCGGCTGCGGCATCGCCACTCACGAACATCAACGGGTGTTCGAACGATTCTATCAAGTCGAAGCGGCACGATCCGCTACCGGTCACTCCGCTGCCCGACCACGGGGAACAGGATTGGGATTGTCCATCATTAAGCACGCGGTAGCGGCCATGGGCGGGTCGGTCCACTTGGACAGTGCACTGGGCCGTGGCACTCGCGTGACTGTGCGGATTCCCTACCCACAACATTCCGTAACCAAGACTTAGCCGCGATTTAGCGCAAAACTCACGTCGCTCCCAAACCAGCTTAACGGGCGGAGGTGATCCTCTGCGCCCATTGAAGGACGGCGGTCGTGTGAACCGAGTCGACGAAATGGAAATGGGCTTCGGAACATTTGAGGAGTAAACGGGATGAATGGTCGGAATCGTAGGAATGGTTTTACGTTGATTGAGTTGATGGTCGTGATCGCGATCATCGCGCTACTGGTCGCGATCCTACTACCCTCCCTCTCTCATGCGAGGGAAGCGGCCAAAGGGGCGGCATGTTCCTCGCACTTGCGGACTTTCTCGTCGGCCTTTGAGATCTACGCCGCCCAGGACCACCGCCAAGCGCGGTCCAGCGGGGCCTTCGACCATCGACGAGACGGGGACGTACGCACCGTGGGTTGGGTCGCCGACGTGATCAACCTGAAGGTCGGGTCGCCGGGGCAGATGCTATGCCCCACGAACCGCTGGAAAATAAATGAAAAAGTGGCGGATTACACCGCCGCCGCTACCACGGGGACGGACAACCCGCTCCGCTGGGCGGCAAACGGCGGCGCAGCGTTGGTACCCATCATCGACCCAACCTCGGCCAAGGAGGATGCCGCGGATTTCTGGGCTAAAGGGTATAACACCAACTATGCCACGACGTGGCACTTCTCCCGCGGCGATCCGACCGCAACCGACGGGTACGGCTCCAACGGCGACGCGTCGGACCCCAGCAAGTGTCCGCGCGACGGCGACGGACCGTTGAACGACAGTCATCTGTCTAATACGCCGATTTCCATCGATCGCATCGCGGTGATGGGCGACGCGCGGGCGGGGGACGCCACCGACAGCGAGGTGACCCAAGCCTATGCGGATACCATCAATACCTTCGCCGACAAGCAGGTGATCCAGACGGGCGATTTTACGGTGGAGTCTTTTACGGACGGGATGAGCGTCGATTACAGCGCCGTAACCGCCGACGCCGGTCGCAAAGGGCATGAATTCAACGACATCGCCCCGCTACACAATCCCAAGAAAGGCGAGGCGGTCGGCGGGTACGCCAATATCCTGTTTGCCGATGGGCACGTCGCCAAGGTCTACGACACCGGTGGGCAACTGGGTTATTACGGCGACCCGGCAAATCCTCAAAACGACGTGCCCGACGGATTCCTCGGTCCTTACAAGACGACGGGAACAACATTCGAGATCAACAAGACTGCATTCGATGAGGTTCGCGGCACGATGTGGTACGGTCGGCTCCGTCCGAAAGCGATGCCCGGCGGCGGAAGTAACGAATAATCACTCTCGTCATAGATCAGTCGCCTAACAGGCCCAGGCCAATCGAGGAGGGATGGCCTGGGCCGTGACCTGCGCGAAGTTTATCTGGATTTTGGCGGCACCCAACTTGCGACGATCGCCGCGAACTCCTACGATTCGTGCGTCATTAGCCCCAACACCCTTGAACGTTGGGGTGAACTTATTACCGGTAAACGCGTATGGGCGGTGTGTTGGACGGCAAGCGGGCGTTGGTTTGCGGTAGCTCGCAGGGGATCGGGCGAGCTTGCGCGATCGAGTTGGCGCGGCTTGGGTCCGCTGTGACCGTTGTGGCGCGGGACGAGTCGGCCTTACGAAAGGTTGTCGGTGAGTTATCCGGTGTCGGCGGGCGCGACCACCGGTCCATCGCCGCCGACTTCGCTGATCCACCCGCCCTCCAGGCCAAAGTCGCCGCCCACCTCAAGGAGGTCGGGGCGATTCATATTTTGATCAATAACACCGGCGGACCGCCTCACGGGGCGCTCACCGAAGCCAAACCCGAACAATTCTTACAGGCGATTTCCAATCATATTGTATGCAACCAACTGTTGGTGCAGACCCTGCTTCCCGGCATGAAGTCCGTCGGGTACGGGCGGATCGTGAACATCATCTCCACTTCGGTGGTCGCACCGATCAAGGGACTCGGGGTGTCGAACACGACTCGAGGTGCAGTCGCCAACTGGGGGCGGACCCTGGCCGGTGAACTGGCCCCGTTCGGCATCACGGTGAACAATATCCTTCCCGGATATACCGCGACCGCTCGTTTGCAGTCGCTCTTCCAGGCGAAAGCGGAGAAGGCCGGGACCAGTGCCAAGGAAATCGAGCGGCAGACCATCGCGCTGATTCCCATGGGGCGACTGGCCGGGCCGGAGGAAATTGCGGCTGTTGTGGGGTTCCTGGCGTCGCCCGGGGCGTCGTATCTGACGGGGGTGAATCTGCCCGTGGACGGCGGTCGGACGGCAGTGCAATGAGAATGCGGAATGGCGAATGCTGAATTGCGAATGTCGAATGGTTCCGAACTCCCGTTGATCATTCGCCATTCGCCATTGAGTTAACAATCATGGGCGAAGGCAAACTCAAGAACTACATCGCCGGTCGGCTCGTTGAACCGGTGGGCGGGCAGTACCTAGACGACATCGACCCCGCGACGGGTGAGGTCTATTGCCACGTCCCTGACAGTGACGAGCGCGATGTCGAGCAGGCCGTCGTAGCGGCGGAGGCTGCTTTTCCAATCTGGTCGCACACCCCGACTGCGAATCGCTCACAGATCCTTCTGAAGATCGCGGATTTGATCGATGCGAATGTCGAACGCCTGGCGCGAGCGGAATGCATTGACACGGGCAAACCGCTCAGTGCTGCCCGCGCGTCGGACATTCCGCGAGCGGCGACGAATTTTCGTTTTTTCGCCACGGCCATCCTCCATTTCCATTCCGAATCGCACGCGATGGATGATGTGGCCGTTAATTACACCTTGCGACAGCCGCGCGGGGTCTGCGGATTGATTACTCCCTGGAACTTTCCGTTGCATTTGTTGACCTGGAAGACCGCCCCGGCGCTCGCCTGCGGTAACACCGTCGTCGCCAAACCGTCCGAGATCACGCCCATGACGGCCTACCTGCTGTCTACGCTGTGCCAGGAAGCGGGACTGCCGGCGGGCGTGCTCAACATCGTCCACGGACGCGGGCCGAAGGCGGGAGAGGCCATCGTGCGCCATCCCAAGGTCACCACCATCTCCTTTACGGGAGGCACGGTCACTGGAGCGGCCATTGCCAAGATAGCCTCGCCGCTGCTCAAAAAACACTCCCTGGAGCTAGGCGGCAAGAACCCCAACATCATCTTCGCCGACGCCGACATGGACGAAGTCGTGCGGGAGAGTCTTCGCGCGTCGTTCTTCAATCAAGGACAGGTGTGCCTCGCCGGCTCGCGGGTGTTCGTGGAGAAATCGGTTTATTCGACGTTCATCGAGCGCTTCGTATCCGCCGCCAAGAAGCTCACCGTCGGCGATCCACTGGAGCCGGGCACCGATCAAGGGGCCTTGGCGTCCAAGGCACAGCTCGACAAAATGTTGTACTACATTCAACTCGCCCGCGATGAAGGCGGGCAAATTCGCTGCGGTGGCGGACCGCCTGCTTCGCTTCCCCCGCGATGCAAAAACGGTTACTTCGTTTCGCCTACGGTGATCACCGACTTGACCGTGGACTGTCGAGTGAACCGGGAAGAGATCTTCGGCCCCGTGGTCACCATCATGCCTTTTACGACGGAGGAGGAAGTGATCGGCCACGCCAACGCCACCGAGTATGGTTTGTCGGCGTCGGTCTGGACGAAAGACGTGGGTCGAGCTCTTCGTCTCGCAGGGCGGATCAATTCCGGCACGGTTTGGGTGAATTGCTGGCTGGTTCGAGACTTGCGAGTTCCGTTCGGAGGAATGAAGAGCAGCGGCGTCGGTCGCGAAGGCGGCGAAGAGGCCCTGCGCTTCTTCACTGAACCGAAAAACGTCTGCATCAAGGTAACGCCTGCGATTCCGCCGAATGACCCTCGATCGGATAACAAGAGGCAAAAGAAAGCATCATAGTCCCCGTGCTCCGAAGCCGGTGGGCACTTATCACTACAGCGCTGTTTTGGCTCAAGCTAAAGCGGTGATCGCGCCGATGTCATCCTCCAATAGAATGGAGGTGTTGTATGACTGCGGAGCAGATTACCGC
>JAGVHG010000108.1 GCA_020056715.1 Phycisphaerae bacterium
CATCGACGGAGACCTGAGCGATATCCGGTTTTTTTCCGCCGCCCAGACGATGACCAACGTCGAGGCGTTCATCGAGCAGTTGGAGGATCACGCGCGATGAGCGAACCGGTTTTTGTGGGCCTTGATGTGGGGTCGTCGGCCACGAAATGCGTCATTCTCGACGGCGGCGGAGAGTTGGTTGGTCATCACGTGGTGGCGTCGGGGTTCGACTACGCCGAATCCGCGGAATCGGCCTTGGCCCATTCCCTGCTCCAGGCCTCGGTGACGCGCGACGACATCGCGGCTTGTGTTTCGACCGGTTACGGGCGGGCGAGCATTTCCATCGCGGACCGACAGGTGACGGAAATCTCCTGTCACGCCCGAGGCGCGCGAGAGTGGTATCCGCAAGTACGAAACATCATCGATATCGGCGGGCAGGACACCAAGGTCATCCGCCTCACGGACAAAGGGAAGCTGGCCGACTACCGCATGAACGCCAAGTGCGCCGCCGGCACGGGTACGTTTCTCGAATCCATCGCCCTAAAAGTCGGTGTGACCCTGGAGCAATTGGACGAGTTGGCGATGAAATCCCGCGCGGACACGGTGATGAACAGTTACTGCACCTTGTTTACGGGAACCGAGGTCATCGAGCGGATCAAGGAAGGGCAGGCTCGGGAGGACATCTCGATGGGTCTGTTCCGTTCGATCGCCACGCGCGTGTCCGAAATGATGCCTGCGCGAAACGGCCCGGTGAGCGCGACGGGCGGCGTGGCGGCGCATTGCCGGGCGCTGATCCGCGCGTTGGAGGAGGTGTTGGAAGCGGAAGTGTTATTGCCGCCGATGCCGCAACATGCGGGCGCCTATGGGGCGGCCTTGATCGCGCTGGAATCGACACAGGCGGAGAGGAGCTTGGCCGGTCATGTTGCAAAAGGGTGAACTGGGCATTCAACCGCCGGGCTCACTGGGTGTGGCATTTTTCGTACACGCCAGCGCCGAGTGCTTCATCGGTTGCGGCGGTGACGGGATTACGCAACCGCTGAAGGTCGCCGGCACACTGAAGTTGCTCGAAGGGGGCAAACTGCGGTCGGTGTCGCTGGAAGGCCACATCTTTGCGAACCTTCTTGAAGCGGATGCGATGGACCGCATGCCCGAACTGCTCTTCGTCTGCTGCAATCCGAACCAGCTCGCCCTGGTCACGCATGACCTGACCCGGTTTCTGGAAAACCTGGCGGAGCGGAACAAGATGTCCTCGGAGGAGGACATCCGCCGACACGTTCCGATTCTTCTGGTCCTGCCGAACGGGATTCTGGCGGAGCAGACCGTCCGAACCTATGAAGAGCAGATCAACGAATCCATGTTGATGGGACGCCTGCCCGGAGTGGCCGAGGCGATGGTTCCGGCGTTGCTCGATCGGTTGGTGCGGGGCATTTCATTGCAAGCAGGCGGTCGCCGCGGGAGCGGTTCGGAAACCGTGTACGTGCTTGAGCGGAAGGGCGCGCTGCTGTTTGCGGGAGGCGGAGCAGCCGAGCGCGACCGGGTAGAGTCGATCCTCGGCGCGCACGGCTATCCGTTCAAACATGCCCGCGATATGCCCGGCACGCGCATCGAGTTTGACAAGGCCATGATCTCCATCGTGCTCAACGTGGGCGGGCTGATTCATATGGTGAAGCCCGATGGGGAGTTGATCGATCTGCGGATGGGTGATTTGTGCAAGGACTCGTCCAAGGCTGATTTCGTAAGCCGCATTACGCGAGCGGTCTTCGACGTTGGGAAGGCAGCCGGCGCTTATCCGTCCGACGCCCGGTTCGACGAAGTCTGGGCCGAGCATCGGGCGACGATTATGTCCCACGCCGAGCATGTCACCAGTTCGCTCAAAACGTTTCGAGATGCGTTGTCGGACGGCCTCAACAGCGTCAAACTCTTTTCCAATGAGGAATGGATCCTCACGCCGCTGTCGCGCTACGCCGCCAACGCGGGGATGTACGCCGAAGATGCTCTCTTCCTGTCGCTGAAGAAGGACGTGCAGGCGGCCATGGCGCGGGCGATGCATTATCGGGACGGCGGCGGCGACGGCAAACATTCGGGAGCAGTTTCCATGAATCTCACTGCACAAAGAAACATAAGCCTCGAACTGTTCGAGGCCGGTCCGGAAAACGTGGTCGCCGTCGGGACGATGTTGGACAATGAGCACCTGATCAAGCTCGAAGTCAACGTCTACCTGCCCGACGAGCAGATCACCCGCAGCAAGTTGAACATGATCCGCGTGCCGTTCCCCGTCTGCCGGGAGGTGGAGAACGTGGCGGAGAAGCTGGTGGGTTTGCGCATCGAGCGCGGCGTGCTCAGCCAGATCGTACATCGGGTCGGGGGGCACGTAGGATGTTCTCATATCAAGGAGCTGGCCACCAACATCGTCTATTTTGTTGCGTCGCACCTCATCCGCCGTCGGACCGGCTTCGATCCCGTGAGTCTGGATTTCATCAACAAGCCTGCCGACGAGCGGTTTGCCCTCACCAAGGATTTGCTCCGCGACTCGTGCCTGGCCTATTGCCAGACCACGGCGCAGGGACTCGATGAGCAGATCGGCATCAAACGGATGGGGGCGGAGCACACCCATCCCGCGCCGCTGGGCGATTATGAGCGCTCGCTGGGGTCGGTGTTGACTGATCGCATTCAACGCTATGGCGACCGGACGTACCTTCGCGAGCGTCGCGGGCACGAGACGCATTCCATGACGTGGAACGAATTCGGGCGACAAGTGCTCCAGATTGCCCGGCATTTGATCCACGAAGGAATCCGACCCGGCGATCGCATTGCCATGATCTCTGAAAACCGGTCGGAGATGTTCAAGTTCGAATTGGCAACCGTGATCATCGGCGCTGTCACCGTTCCCGTGTTTGCGGGATATCCGCCGCGACAGCTTGCCTACCTTCTCGGTCACGCCCGCCCCAAGTGGGTGGTAGTGTCCGGGAAACACCAACTGGGCAAGATCGAAAAGGACCGGCATCCCTGGGTGCGGCGTTACTTTTGCATGGATTATGACGTCGACTGCAATTCGTGGGGCGCAGAGGAGTTTTGTAGTCTGACTCAAGAGGGAGGCGCGTCCACAACCGAGCTGGATGAGAGAATCCACGCGGTCCAACCGGACGATCTGTGTGTGGTGATGTACACCTCGGGCACTACGGGAATGCCGAAAGGCGTTCGTCTGATGCACCGCAACCTTCTGTCACAGCAGAAGGCCATCGGCCTGCTATGGGACATCAGCGAGAAGGACACATTGATGGGCTACCTGCCGTGGCACCACAGCTTCGGCGGACTGTTCGAGCGCTTCCTGACGCTCTATCACGGATGTGAATACTGCCTCGACGATTCGCGGGGCAAGGATATGGACCGCCTGATCGAGAACTGGAGAATGTACAACCCGTCGCTTTTCTTCAGTGTTCCGCGCGTACACGATCTTCTGCTGGCCCGCTGCCGCGCGGACCACGAGGTCGATGCCACGGTGTTTGGCGGCCGACTGCGGTTTGTCTTCACCGCCGGCGCCCCCCTGCCGGCGCCGGTGGGAGCCGGGTACCGCCAGCGAAACATTCCCGTCATGGAAGGCTGGGGTCTGACGGAGACTTCCCCCTGTGTGACCCTCACGCCGCTGGACAACAAATGGAAGAGCGGCCTGGTGGGCTTTCCCATTCCGGGCGTGAGTGTCCGTATCGACGCCGACCAGGAGATTTTGGTTAAGGGGCCCAATGTGATGGAGGGCTACCTGGACGATGAAGAAGCGACGGCGCACGTCATTGACGAAGACGGGTGGTTCCACAGCGGCGATCTCGGTGAGTTCACCAAAGAAGGGCTGCGGATTTACGGCCGAAAGGACGGGGCGTTCAAACTGACGACCGGCGAGAAAGTCCACCCCCAGCGCATCGAAAACATGTTGATGAACGAGTCGCCTTATATCAATCTCGCCCTGGTAGTCGGGAGCGGGCAGGACTACGTCGGCGCGGCGATCTTCCCGGCCATGAACCTGTTGCGCGAGTGGGCGGATCGGAAAGGCATTCCCGCGGTAAATCTGGTCGAGTCAGCGGCGGTGAAGGAACTCTTCGCGGAAGAACTGGCCCGGGTCAATCCGAACATCGAAGTGAAATACCAGAGGGTAATCCGGGCGGTGCTGATCGGAGAGGAGCCGTCGCTCGTCAACGGCGAGTTGACTCCCTCTGGCAAGGTCGTGCGCCGTGCGGTCATGGACCACCACGCGGAGACGATCGGCAAACTGTTCTCTCCGTGTGACAAAGGCGATGTCATCGTGGTCCAAAAAGCGGAGCTACAAGAGGCGTAATCAGACATGAGCCGCAATAGTTTTCCACAAGTCGTGATCGTTGGCGCGGCGCGGACTCCGATCGGGGTCAAGTGCGGCACGCTGAGCGAGTTCGCGCCGGAGGAACTGGCCGCCCTCGCTTGCGAGGAAGCGATTCGGCGAAGCGGAGTCGATCGAGAACGAATCGACACCGCCATTGGCGCGAACGTGTATCAGTACACCGCGCCCGGTGCCCAGGATATTTATTTCCCGCGGAACGTGGCGCTGCGGTGCCGGCTGCGCGAGGAGACGCCGGGTCTGATGGTGCAGCGGATCTGCGGCTCAGGACTACAGACGATCATCAACGGGTTCCAGCAGATTGCGCTTCCCGAGGCCGTCGACGACGCCAAGATCGTGATCTGCTTCGGGGCGGAGAGCATGTCGCGTACGCCGCAGGTGATCCGGTCCCACAGACTTCGCAGCAACTTCTGGGAGTTCGCCGATGGCGGCGTGCTGGAGGACACGTTTCTGGCGGGCCTGAACCATACCCTTGCGCATACAAACATGATGCGGACCGCGGATGAGTACGGCTCGCGGATGGGCGTCACGCGGCGCGAATGCGATGAGTTTGCGGCCCAGTCCCACGCGAGGGCTCGCGCCGCCTACAAGCAGTCGCACCTTAACGGCGGCGACGTCCTGCGGGGGATGTTCGCTTTGGATGCAACCGACCTGCGGGGGCGCGAAGTGCATCTGGCCCGAGACGAGTGCGTTCGCCAGACCGACATCGAGACCCTCGCAAAACTCCCTTCGCTTACCCCGCACGGCCTGGTTACCGCCGGGAATGCGAGCGAGATCAGCGACGCCGCCGCCGCCGTCATCATTGCCGATCGCAGCGAAGCCGAGCGGACCGGGTGTTCTTTCCGCTTTGCCATTGCCGGATATGGGGTTTGCGGCGTGGACCCGCTTGTGATGGGACGCGGACCCGTGCCGTCGATTCAGCAGGCGTTGGGCAAGGCGAAAATCAAGCAGGAGGACGTCGGTCTGTGGGAGATTAACGAGGCCTTCGCGGCACAGTATCTGGGAGTGGAAAAGGAACTGGGCCTCGATCGGGAAAGGGTGAATGTGAACGGCGGAGCAGTGGCGATCGGCCATCCGCTGGCTGCCACCGGCGTTCGCATGACGGTCGATCTTATTAATGAGATGCAGCGTCGTGATGTGCGTTACGGCTGTACTTCGGCCTGCATCGGCGGCGGTCAGGGTGTGGCCCTTGTGATCCGTGATCTGGAAAAGACGTAACCGAAAGCGCGGTGGAATTACACGATGAAACGGGCATTCGCCTTTGGTGACAAGTCGATCGAGTCGGTCGTACGACGCGTGAACGAAGTTCGTTGCGTCGCGGTCATCGGCGCCGGCACGATGGGGCAGGGGATCGTAATCGACCTGCTGAAAAAGACCGATTATGAGTTGATTCTACTCGACGTTCAGCCGGAAGCGCTGGCTCGGGCCAAGGCTCGGTTCGACGCGATGCGGGCCGCCGACGTGAAGGAATCTCGCCTTCGCGAGGAGGACGCCAAACGCGCCGAGGCAAGAATCACGTTCACGCAGTCGTACGGCGATCTTGCCCGAGTTGACATCGTCTGGGAAGTCGCCACTGAGCGCGGCGAGATCAAGGCCAAGATCTTCGAGGCGATTGAAAAGCACGTCGATCTGGATCGCATCGCGGCGATCTTCTCCAACACCTCGTCGCACACGACGGGCGAACTGGCGGTCCTGTTCAAGTCGGAGGCGCTCCGTGAGAAGTTTCTCACGGTTCACGGCTATTTTCCATTCGAGTCGAATCGACTCATCGATGTGATGAAGGGCAAATTCGCTTCGATCGAAACATTCGCGTTCGGCACGGTCTTTGCGGATCAGATCCTTGAAAAGACCGTCGTCGCGCTTCCCACGGACCATCACGGATACCTGACTGATCCGATTTTCCAGGCCATGGCCGCGGTGATTTCATGGGATGTGCGAACGTCACGCGACATTGTCGAGCGCGGCGGGCTGTGGGATTTGTTCACCGCCAATCCATTTCAGGTTCTGGATCAAACGGGCCACATGCCTTACACCGAGTCGTCGCGCCATTTAGGTAGAAGTCTGCCCCCCACCGACCGCCTGCGAAGTCTGTACGACAGAAACGGCGCACATTACCCCGATTGGATCGCCAAACTGGAGCGGGATCATTGCACCGGCGTCAACGCACCTTCGCGGCGGGGATTCTTTGCCTGGAGTGACGGGGAACAGCCAAGGGCCAATGGAGTTCTCGATCCGGCGAGCGGCGAGTATCTGCCCGTCACGGAGATATCGCGCAAGGATTACTGGTCGTTTTATGAGGCGGCCGAGCAGGATCGTCATTCCGGCAAGATCAAGAGCGCCGAGTCGCTCGTGCACGTCGCCTGCACCAGCGACCTGGGAGGGCGGGCGTTTCGCCGGTACGCCCTGCCCATTTGTCTGTATGCCCTCGATCTCATTCAGGACGGGATCGCCACGCCGGGGCAGATCAACATCTCTACGCGTGCGGGCCTGCGGTTCAAGGTCGGCCTGATCGAGTTGATCGACGCCTTGATCGCCCATCTGACCATCGACGGCGTGATTGAGCTTGTCCGCCGGGCCCGTGATGAGAACAGCGATGATCAGTGTATGGTCGAAATGCTCGACGTGGACGGCGAGTGCGGGCCGCGCAAGGGTCACCCGTGCCTTCTTTTTGACATGAAGCGCCGCAATTACACCCGTCTGCTGGGATACGGGAGGCATTACCAGACACCGGTGGCGGAACTGGATTTAGAGACGGGTGAGTACAAAGGGAGTTACCTCGATCTCAAAGTCTACGGTCCCTCGTCCAAGGACCGCGTGGTCAGCGTGGTCTTCAACAATCCCCTGCGCGGGAACGTCTTCAACCGCGCGGTCATCGATCAACTGGCCCATGCGTTCAGCGGAGTGCTACGGCTCCACCGCGAAGGACGGTGCGGCGCGGTCCTCTTCACCGCGGGGGGGACCGGAATGCGAATGCTTGGCGCCGACGCCCGCGAGTTCAACCGGGGTTGGTTTGAGCGCGAACGGGGCTATGCGCCGCTGAGCGAAGCGGAGGCGGCCGCCTCCAGCCGCAACGCCGTGACGCTGCTTCGGACGATCCAACAGAGTCCCGTGGCGAGCATCGGCGTGTTCGGTGAAAAGTGGGGCGGCGGTGCGGAGTTTACCTACTACCTCGATTTGCGCTATGACTTGCGGTCCTTCGGATTTGTCTTCGACGCGCTCGAGCGGCGTTCGGCGTGGCAGCAGAAAAATACGTACAACCAACCCGAGCTCGATTATGCGATTCTGCCCGGCTTCGGGGCGGCCGGTGAGCTTAAGCGTCTGGGTATGGGCGATTCCGTCAGCTTCGAAATCTTCGATCAGGGCGTTTCCGCGGATCGGGCGTTTCAGATTGGTTTGAGTCACGGCGTCTTCGACGACGAGTTCGAGGCCTTGCGGCGCGGGTACGAGCGGGCGCGCAGTATGGCCAAGGACGCTCCCTATTCCAGGGCGTTGTTCAAACAGGAGCTTGCCCGCGGAACCGACGACGAAGCGCTGGCGAAGGATACCGGAGAAACCTTCAATCCGAAGAAGAACCCGTTCATTCAGACGGGTCTCTTGACGCTGCTGGATCGCAAACACAAGCCGCCGCCGATGAACTACGCGTGTGTAGGCATCCAGTTGCCGGGATGGGCCTATCCTAACGAGAACGGTCTTTCTGACTCGGACCCGGCCGAGTAAGCCCCGGATGGTAAACAATCTTGAGTAGACCGCTGGGCGCAGCCGAAGCGGTGCGGAGCCGATAGCCAATGCAAAAAATCCTTCAAGAATGCCGGGATCTGCTCGACCTGTTACCAGGCGGAGCACTGGCCAAAGC
>JAGVHG010000195.1 GCA_020056715.1 Phycisphaerae bacterium
GCAGGAGTTGTTCGAGGCCGGCAAGGGGGCGGCCTTCGGACCCGCAAACGAACAAAGTTGGGCGCAGCTTCTGGAAAGCCGCGGGTGGCGTGCCCCCTTCGCTTCGAATCTGGACGAGTTCCGGCGCAACGTTTTTACGGGAGGCGGATGGACCGACCCGATCTACTTCCATCGGGAGTGGGACCGGGTGTTCCGCGCCCCATCGGGGAAATTTGCCTTCAGTTCGGCCTATCTCGCGCGATCGTTCGAGGCTTTTCCAGAGTCTGAGACGGGCTCGGACCGGCCAGCCGGTTCCAATGGTGACCGCCGCTGTCTGCCCGACTGCCGGGTTTCTACAACGGCAAAAGGACACGACGAGACCTATCCCTTGCGTCTTTACGTCTATCCGCTGCCCAATCTGGTTTCCGTGTCCAGTCCGAACCTGCCGTGGCTGAACGACATCGCCGGTGCGTACATGTTTGAGAAGTGGCGGACGTGGGTGGAACTGCATCCGGAGACGGCCGAGCGGCTGGGTCTTCACCACCACGACTATGCGGAGGTCCGAACGCCGCGCGGCAAAGTAGTGCTGCCGGTCAAGGTCTTTGCCGGGCTGATGCCCGATGTTCTGGCCATCCCCTTCGGCTTTGGGCGACGATATGGCGGACGTTGGTGCGCGGGAATCGGAGAGAACCCGGCGGACCTCATCGACCCGCAGACCGACCCGCTCACGGGGACGTCGCTTTGGACTTCAACTTGGGCAACGATACGGAAGGCGTAAGCGGGCGAGGGTGCACCGTCAGCACCAACGCCCGTGAGCGTTGGGGCGAGCGTAACAACGAGGATAAGCCGATGGCTAAGTGGGGCATGACAATCGACCTGGACCGCTGCACGGCCTGCCAGGCCTGTGTCACCGCTTGTCAAGCGGAGAACAACCTTCCCCCGACCGGCCCGGACGATTCCCGCAAGGGCCGGAACTTCACGTGGATGGAGATGATCCCCTTCGCGGGGGAGGGAGAGCGGCCCAAAGCGATCGAGCGTTTGCTGCCCAGGCCCTGCCTTCATTGCGACAATCCTCCCTGCGTAAAGGTGTGCCCCGTCGGGGCGACTATGCTGAACGAGGACGGGATCGTCGGCCAGGTGTACAGCCGGTGTATCGGTTGCCGCTACTGCACGACGGCGTGTCCGTACACGGCTCGATATTTCAACTGGAGTGTGCCGGTCTGGCCTGAGCCTATGCAGCAGCATCTGAATCCGGACGTGTCCGTCAGGCCCAAGGGCGTCGTCGAGAAGTGCACCTTCTGTCATCACCGCTTGCAAAACGCTCGCGACAACGCCAGCGCGGAGAACCGCCCGCTGCGAGCGGGGGAGTATACGCCGGCGTGCGTCGAGGCCTGTCCCGCGGTCGCCATGACCTTCGGCGATCTTTCTAATCCTCACAGTGAGGTCTCCAAGCTCAGCCACAGCCGGCGGGCGTACAAGCTCCTCGAAGATCTCGGTACGGAACCCAAAGTGATCTATCTGCGGGAGGGTGAGTAAGGTGTCCGCTGTATCGAAAAGACCCGATCCCCCGCCCCTTACGGAAGACGCGATCCTCCTGGAACCCGTGCTACGGACGGGGTGGCGCTTCTATGTCACGGTAGCGGCCCTTCTGAGCATCATGGCGCTCGGCGCCTATGCGTACTCCAAGCAGTATCGCGAAGGCCTAGGCGTCACCGGACTCGGAAGACCCGTCTATTGGGGCTTCTACATCACCAACTTCGTCTTCTTCATCGGGATCAGTCACGCCGGGACGTTGATTTCGGCGATCTTGCGGATCGTCGGCGCCGAGTGGCGACGAACCATCACCCGATCCGCTGAGGTCATCACGGTCATGGTCATCCTGTTCGGCGTGGGAAACATCCTCATCGATCTGGGACGCCCGGACCGCATGTTGAACGTGATCTTCCACGGACGGCTCCAATCCCCTCTGCTGTGGGACGTGTGCAGCATCACCATGTATCTGACGATGAGCACGCTCTATCTGTATCTGCCGCTGATTCCCGACATTGCCATTCTGCGCGATCACACCAATAAGCGGCACTGGTTCTATCGACTTCTCGCCTTGGGCTGGACGGGAACGCCGAAACAGCACCGCGTGCTGGAGACCCTGATCGGCGTGATGGCCATCATCGTCATCCCCGTCGCCGTATCCGTGCATACGGTGGTGAGCTTCGTATTCGCTATGACCATCCAGCCCATGTGGCATAGCGCCATTTTCGGTCCTTATTTCGTCGTCGGTGCGATTTTCTCCGGCATCGCGGCGCTGATCGTCGCCATGGCGCTGATCCGCTGGGTCTATGGTCTGGGTGATTATCTAAAGAAAGTGCATTTCAATAATCTAGGTCTTTTGCTTCTCGTCATGTGCTTCCTATGGTTTTACTTTACGGCGGCGGAGTTCCTGACCGTATTCTACGGGAGTGAACCAGCGCATATGACCATCTTCTGGATGAAGTTCACGGGGCCGTTTGCTCCACACTTCTGGACGATGGTGACCACGTGCTTCGTGATCCCGGTGGCCATCTTGTGTAATCGGCGGACCAGGACGGTTCTTGGGACGGTCATCGCGTCGATCTCGGTGAATATTGGTATGTATTTGGAGCGCTTCATCATCGTCGTGCCGTCGCTTTCCCAGCCGCGACTGCCGCATTCGGAGTCGATTGTCTACAGCCCAACCTGGGTGGAATGGAGCATTCTCGCGGGGTGCTTTGCGGCCTTCTCTCTGTTTTATGTATTGTTCACCAAGCTGTTCCCCATTGTTTCGATTTGGGAGGTACAGGAAGGCCGCGAACGATCGATCGCGGAAGTGACGGAGCGACTGAAGACTTACCTTCCTGAGCCGCACGCGTCCGTAGAGCGACGGGCACCTGTCGGAGTCACCCCATGATCCGATACCGCCAATGGTGTCCTTCCCCCTCCCGTGCAATCGGTGCGCTATCGATCTGCGTGGGGCTTTTTGGTTCTGGGTCGTTAGCTGATGCGCAACCCGAAGGTGCCGTCGGGACCGTCGGGGGTGATATCATGCGCGGCTGGCGGGAGTTCCATGAGAAAAAGTGCGTCGAGTGCCACGCCGTGTGGGATCAGGGCGGCAGCGTCGGTCCCGATCTGGGCCGGATCCGCGCCGGCCGCTTGACCGAAGGGCAACTCGCCGGGGTCATGTGGAACCATATCCCTAAGATGCTCGGACAGATGCGCGAGACCGGACGCCCACCTATCACGCTCTCGCAAGAGGAGATGGCGGATCTGTTTGCCCTCATCTTTTTCGTCCGACAGCTCGACGAACCGGGCGAACCGGTGCGAGGGGAGAGCATTCTTCGCGCCAAGGGGTGCAGCGAATGCCACCAGACTCGTGTCACCGGGGAGAGCATCGGACCGGACCTGGCCAGGTGGGGAAGGTATGCTAACCCCATTGTCTGGGCCCAGCTGATGTGGGAGCACGCCCCGGTCATGGAAGAGGCGATGAAGCGTTCGGGGATTAAGTGGCCGAAGTTGGACGGCGCGGACCTCGTTCACATCGTCGCTTACGTACGCAGCACGGGAACAAGCGGGGATAAGATCTATCTGAGTCCCGGATCCGTTGCCCGAGGGACCGCGCTCTTCCGCGAAAAGGCGTGCAATCAGTGCCATCCCGGAACTGGGCCCGACCTGGCCGCTGCCGAGTTGCCGGTCTCCGTCGGGGCGCTGGCCTCACGAATGTGGAATCATTCGCCGTCTATGATGCAAATGATGGTGGAAAAGGATGTGACCAGGCCGCCCCTTGCTCCTCAGGAGTTAGCTGACATTGTGGCCTACATTCTAGCTTTGGGAAACGTGGACCGTGGAGGAACGCCGGCACGCGGCGAGCAAGTCTTTGCTCAAAAAGGCTGCGGACAGTGCCACCAGAGCCAACCGCTCGCCCCAACACTCACGGGCGCTGGTGCTGGCGCTGGGAAGAACCCGGCGCCGCGCCTTCTCGGACGCGAACGAGGAACCGAGCTCAGGCCCGTATACATGGCGACGGCGATGTGGAATCACGGGGAGGCCATGTTGGCGCGAATGACCGAGGCCGGCCTGTCTTGGCCGGTGTTCAACGATCAGGAGATGGTCGATCTCTTGGCGTATCTGAACGCATCTGCGTCTTCCCCGTCAGGAGCGAGCCCGGGCGGCCGGTAGGAAATCCGCCGAAGGCGGACTCGATCGGAAGCAAGGCAGTTTGTCGTTCGCCCCAACGCTCAGGGGCGTTGGTGTTGACGGAGGGTTTTCCAAATGCGTCGGGTCGGTCCGTTCATGATTGCCGTGGTCGTTTTGGCGGCCTGTGTCGCCGTCGTGTATGGCGTCGTGGGGCGCCGCCCGACGGTAACGCAACCCATCGCCTTCAACCACACCGTGCATGTTGGAGAAGCCTCTTTGGCATGTGTCGATTGCCACGCCGACGCTGGAACACGCCGCGATGCCGGACTACCAAAGAAACAGGTCTGCCTTGACTGCCACGATCCTGACTCAGAAGCCGGCAAACATCCTCAAAAGGACAAGCTGTTCTCCTTCGCCAAAGGTGATGGAGAGATCCCGTGGATTCGTGTCGCCGTCACGCGGCCCGACGTTTTCTTCTCTCATCGTCGCCATGTGGCGGCCGCCAAAATAGATTGCCTGGGCTGTCACATCGGCCAGCCCCGCCTCGCCGCTCCCCCCTCAACCGTTCGTTTGGTGATGCCGATGACCGCATGTATCGAGTGCCACAAGCGTAACGCCGTCAGCACGGACTGCCTGGTCTGTCACCGTTGAATCAACCGCCCCGACGGGGCTGACGCCTCCGAACTCAACCCGGAACGCAACCCTCATCGGGCGCGTGTTCGCCACTGGACTCCGGGGTGCAGGTCGGCGCCGCGGCGACTCGCCCGCGAGGCTTAGCCCAAGTTAGACAGTTGGAGATCCAAATCGGCCTTAGCGGTGGTGCCAGGGGCCGTTTGCGTTCAAAGTCGTGACTACATTTGCTCGACCTCGTCC
>JAGVHG010000127.1 GCA_020056715.1 Phycisphaerae bacterium
GCTCCGCCGCTGCGTGCATGACCTAATCTATCGGGCATTCTCGTTTCCAAAAATCACTGCGCCGTGCAAAATGTGCTGCATTCGGCTAAAAAGTTACCATATTACGAATTACTACTAACAATAGTCCCCGGCGCGCCGGGATCGTGACTCGGCTCCCGACCCCCCTTTGTCCCCCCTCCACCACGGCGGATCTTCGACTTGGCAAGGGGGGAGGCTGTGGGGGGGGACGGGTTCCGGGGGTCGCGTCCACCGTGGGCGGACTTGACCACCGGCTGCTATGGCGGACCCCTTTGGGGTCAAGCGTCGTGTCGCTTCCGCTCCACGCTCTGATTGGCCCCGCGCTGGCGCTTGGGGTTCGGATTACTGTGGCATAGGCGTTTGCGGTCTACTTCCGCGGCGGCGACCACTTGTCGAGAAAGGCAAGAACTTTTTCCGGGTCGTGATGGTCTTCAACCTCGAAGAAGTCGGTCGGTTGGGTGGTCAGTTGCTTGCCCTCGGCATCCAGAACCACAAGCGCGGGCAGTCCAAGTTTCATCGGGTTGCCGTATTTGGCGTCGATTTTTTCGTTGTGCTTCTTACCGTCAACGGTGTCCACATCAATGAGCACCAGCTCGTAACTTTCCTGGAGCTTGGCCGCTACCCGGCCATCCGTTTTGAGAAGTTTATGAAGTTGGTGGCACCAGGGGCACCAGTTGGCGCCGAACATCAGCAGCACACGTTTGTTGTCGCGAGAGGCGATCTTGAGGGCGTCGGCGATTTGCTTTTCGCCGTCGGCCTTGGTGTCAAAGATTGCCGGGCGGTCCGGTTTGCTTTTGTGCTCCTTTTCATTGCCCGCCCGCGCGGCACACGCGGGAATCGCGGCCAGGAGGATCATACTCACCGACGAAAGGCTGAATATACGCAGTTTTGGCATCGTTTAGGCTCCTTCCCGGTACCGCCGGGTTCGGCATGGAGTCTACCGCATGAGGCTCAGTTTGCAATCGTTAATCCAGCCCGAAGGTGTCATTCATCGCGGGGATGTGAACTTCGCGGTGGCCGGTGGCGAAGCGCCCTATCCGAGCCGTCCGCCGCGGATGAGGGAGCGGACGTAACCGAATGCGGTATAGTGAAGGCGGAATGCGAGATGGTTGACGGCTCCCGACCACGGGCGTAGAAGCGTTCATGCCCACGATTTATCGGTACAAAGGATTCCGGTTTCACTTTTTCAGCGGTGAGGGTCGTGAGCCCCCGCACGTGCACATTCGGCGGGGAGAAGACGACTGCAAGTTCTGGCTACAACCCGTTGATCTCGCGTATAATGACGGGATGAAAGCGCATGAGTTGACTGAACTCGAGCGAGTCGTCAACGAACATTGCGAAGAGTTTCTGAGGAAATGGCATGAGTACTTCCCCTAGCCCTGTGGTATCTACGCCCGCGCGTGCAACGCGCGCCTGGTGCGAGCGCGGTATGGTGTGGATTGAGTTGGCTGACGGCCGGCAGATCGGCGTTCCGACGTGCAAGTTCCCGCGTCTTCAGAACGCATCGGAGCAGGACTTGGCCAAGGTACGTGTCGAAGCTCGCGGGAAGGCGCTTCGCTGGGAGGAACTGGACGAAGACCTGCTCGTCGAGGGAGTCGTGGCCGGGAGGTTTCCCGATTACCAATAGACTCCGAAGGACGCTCTCTCGTACGAGATTCCGATCTCGCACGCATCGTTCGCAGGATTCTCATCCTGCAAACTCGCGGGAGAGGATTCCCACGAGAATGGGTGTGAGAACGGATTCTCGAACCAGCAGATACCGCCGGGTTCGACGCGAAGTCTACAGCGCGAGGCTCTGTTTGCAAACGTTAATCCAGCCCGTGGCTGTCGTTCATCGCAGGGATGTGGACTTCGCGGTGCCCCGCGGCGCGCAGGGTGTCGGCCAGCACTGACGACTGGTCGAGTTCGCCGTGGACCAGGAAGACTTTCTTGCATCGACCGGCCAGAGAATCAGTGTAGGTTTTCAACTCGCGGGCGTCGGCGTGGCCGCTGAATCCATTCATGACCACGACCTCGGCGTTGAGCTTGTGACGCTCACCGTATATCTTGATGTACTCGTTTCGTTCAACGATCCGCCGACCCAGGGTGTGCTCCGCCTGGAAGCCGACGATCAGGACCGTGTTTCGCTCGTGCTCCACAGTGTTCCGTAGATGGTGCAGAATACGTCCGGCCTCGCACATTCCGCTCGCGGAGATGACGATGCACGGCGACCGGCGGCTGATGATCCGCTTCGACTCTTCCACGCTCTGCACGAATTCAAAGCTGGGACCGCCCAGAATACTGCCGGTATGGGACGAGAACTCGCGGGCGTCATGGTCATAGCATTCCGGGTGCAGTCGAAAAACCTCGGTCGCATTGACCGCTAACGGACTGTCGATGTACACGGGCAGGGCCGCCAATTCGCCGCTGGTGAACAATTGTCGCAGATAGAACACGATCGTCTGCGTTCGTCCGACGCTGAAGGCCGGGATGATGATCCGTCCCTGCCGCGCCACCGTTCGCCGAACCACCTCCGCGAGCTTGGATTTCAAGTCCGCGATCGGATCGGTGTTTCGCCCGCCGTACGTCGATTCGCAAATCAGGTAGTCGCATTCCGGAAGCGGCGCGGGATCGCGGAGAATCGGGGTTCCCCATCGCCCAACGTCGCCGGTAAAGACCAGGATTTTCTTTTGACCATTGGCATCCGTGATTTCAACTTCGATGCCGGCCGATCCGAGCATGTGCCCGGCCTCGAAGTAGCGGGCGTGGATGCCGGAGGCGACCTTGAACCAGCGTTGATACGGAGAGGCCTGGATTTGCCGGATGGCTTGCACCGCGTCGGCGGCAGTGTAGAGCGGATCGATAATCGGTTCATCGCTGCGTGTCCGCCGTTTGTTCAGAAAGTGGGCGTCCTCTTCCTGAATGTGGGCCGAGTCGGCGAGCATGAGTGCGGCCAAGTCGCGCGTTGCGGGCGTCGCATGGATTACGCCGGTGAAGCCGTCACGCACCAGCAGCGGCAACCGGCCAATGTGGTCGATGTGAGCGTGAGAAACGACCACCGCATGGATGCTTTTGGGATCGCAGGGGTGCCGGCGGTTGAGTTCTCGTGTCTCGGCCCGCCGACCCTGGAACAGTCCGCAGTCCAGGGCGATGAGCTTGCCGTTGGCCTCCAGTAGGTGCATCGACCCAGTGACCTGCCGGGCCGCGCCGTAGAACGTCAGTTTCGCCATTGGGCCTCCAGTACAAGCAACGTCCTTACGGCGTCAGCGCCTTGTCGAGAGTATCGGGCGACGCGGGTCGCTCTGTATCCGGGCGATCATGGAGGCCTCGCTCGGCGGGCGCGACGTAGTTCATTCCCATTTCCTTGGGCATACCGTAGAACTCGGGGTGCTGGTAGGTGCCCTTCTCCAAACCTTGCTTTTCGATCTCGACGGGCATAGCCCGCGACTGGATCGACAGCCCGTTAGCTATGACCTCCACGGACACGGCGTGGTCGCGAAGCAGTCGATCGTTGCGTACGGCTTCGACACGCCATGAGACTTCACCGCCGGCCACACCGCCGGCAATGCGAAACGAGCACATCGGCGCGGGCTGTCCGGGGCCGGCGACTTCTCCCTCGCTCAACGCGGATTCGCTGATCTTCTCCGCCACGTGCAGCATGGGCATTCCCATGCCGACCGCGGTCAGTTGATAGCTGGGTGTCTTGTTGATCTTGGCGAAGTAGTGCGGCAACACGACCACGGCCTCACCGGCGCCATCGAGCACCACGGTGCCGCGATAGAAGTTGATGACCTCCGGGCTTTCGGTGGAGTAGTGGAGGAGGTACTTGTTCTCTGGGTCGTCGGGATGGTCGATGCGGAAGGTCTTGGTTCCGGCGGCGCCCATGTCACCCGAGGCAAAGACGGCAAACCGGGCGCCGCCGCCTGGCGATGGGGCGGCGCCAAGCACACCGTACGATGAACCGGTGTCCTGATTGGTCTCACCGTATACGCCCCTGCCGGAGATGCTCACCGTTTCAAAGCGGCCGCCGTACGTGACGCCGAGGGGCGACGTGGCCTTGCCGAACACTCCGCGCCCGAACGAATTCGCGGCCTCGCCGTGGACGCCCGTGCTAATGGCGGTGTTGGCGCTGGAACTCGCCAAGCCCTTGACGCCGGTGCCCGCCGCGCTGTTGGTGCGCCCTAGAACACCGAAGTTATAGGCATCGATGGCCGAGGCATCGCCCAGAACGCCGGTCCCTGACACACTGGCGCTGCGACCGTGCACACCGTAGGTGGTGCCGGTTGCGGAACTGGCCTCGGAGTACAACGCCCAACCACTGTTGCTGGCGTTTGTGAACTTGCCGCCGTAGGTCACGCCGGTGGGCGCATTGGCTTCGCCGTACACGCCGATTCCGCTGGTGCTGTTGGCGATGAAGTTGCCGGCATAGGAGACGCCGGCGACCCCGGACGCATACCCAAACACCGCGCGACCTTCGGTGCTTCCACTGAAACCGGCGACCCCGTAGTTGATGCCCGTGGCCGCCGTTACTTGTCCGACGACGCCGCGCCCGCCGGTGCTATGGCTCTCGAACATCCCGCCAGATCCGTAACCGGTGGCTGCCGTGGCGACGCCGAACACCCCGCGGCCCTCGCTGCTGGCGGTCTGACCATACACGCCCGAGTTGGTCCCTGTCGTTGTCGAGGCGTTCCCGAACACGCCGCGACCGTCGGGGCTGTAGGCACGACCATACATTCCGTTGGTGACACCCGTGGGAGAGAGCGCGAATCCCGCAGCACCGTTTCCCTGACTGCTCATGCTCTGGCCCAGGACCGCGTAGGTCGTCCCGCTCAGGTCCGTGGTGACTCCGAATACGCCTACGCCCGTCGAGCCGTCGCTCTGACCGTGAACGCCGGCGTTGGATCCTGTCGTCGCGGAGGCAAGACCAAAGACGCCGCGGCCTGTGGGGCTGTTGCTCTTGCCGTAGACGCCGAATGTGTCTCCAATCGCGCTACTGGCGTCGCCGAATAACGCTCGACCATCCGGACTGTGGGTCTCGCCGTATACGCCGCTGGTGAAGCCGGAATCGGCCACGGATAGCCCCGCGACCGCCTTTCCCTGACTGCTGTAGTTCTCGCCGATGACGCCGTACGTGCCGCCGGTTTCCGATGTCGAATAGCCGTACACGCCGATGCCGAGCGTGCTCTCGCTTAGCCCGAAAACGCCGGTGGTCTGACCGGTGGCGGCGGTGGAGCGGCCGATCACACCCACCCCGTTCGGCGACGTCGATGAGTTCTGACCGACTATAGTGCCGCCGGCGCTCGAGCCGCTGAGCGAAAGCGGCACTGGTATGGACTGGAGGAACGCCGCGGAGTCCAGCCCGTCGAGCCGGTCGGCGGTCAAGGCGAACAGCGTGTGCGGCGCGGTCGTCAACGGCTGACGCGGGGCGAGCGTGGTGAAGAGGCCGCCGCCCGCCGGGCTGCGCACCGCGATCTGCACCCAACGGGAGTTTCCGTTGAAGGCATTGCCCCCGAACTCGCCGCCGGCGTTGAGCGTGACGGTGAACAACCCCGCGTTCACGGGCAAGGCGTTGATCGCCTGCACGCCGCCGACTTGCGTTCCCCCCACGGGTGGATTTCCGCTTCCGGCGGCGTCCCAAAGCGTGAACTGGAAGTCGGCCGTGCCGTCGAACGGCGCGCCGCCTTGTTTGAGTTGCCCCTGATACGTAAAGGCCGTGCCCAAGGGCGTCTCACCCAGCGAGGGTACGACGACCACGAGTGCGATCAAGGAACCGATGACAAATCGAATACCCATTTTTTCTCTCCTCTCAAACTCACCGTCAAAGCGAAATCAACGTATCAATGCGGCGTCGCGTCGGGCGAGGTGTGCGACGCGGGTCGCTCCGTATCCGGGCGATCATGGAGGTCTCGCTCGCGCTCCGCGTCGTAGTTCATGCCCATCTCCGCTGACAGGCCGTAGAGTTCCGGGTGCTGGTAGGTGCCCTTCTCGACGCCTTGCTTCTCGACCTCGACGGGCATGGCCCGCGTCTGTATCGACATTCCGTTAGCTATGACCTCCATGGGCACGGCGCGGTTCCGGACCCACAGGTCGTTGCGCAGGGCCTTGACCTCCCACGAGACTTTCGCCCCGGGCGCGCCGCCGGCGATGCGGAACGTGCACGCGGGTGCGGCTACGCCCGGCCCGGCCGTTGCCCCGGCGCTCAGGGCGGCCTCGTCGATCTCCTCGGCCACGTGCAGCATGGGCATGGGCGCGCCCACAGCGGTGAGTTGGTAGCGGGGCCGGGTGTTGATCTTCGCGAAGTAATGCGGCAATTCGACCACGGCCTCGCCGTGTTCGTCGAGCGTCACGGTCTCCGAGTAGAAGTTGATGACCTCCGGGCTTTCGGCGGAGTAGTGCAGCAGGTACTTGCTGGCCGGGTCGTCGGGGTGGTCGATGCGGAATGGCTTGAGGCCGCTGGCGCCCATGTCGCCATTGGAGAAGACGGCCCAGCCGTTGGTGGTGGCCTGCCCGAGCACGCCATAAGTCAAGCCGCTGGCAGCCGAGGCAAGGCCATAGACCCCGCGCCCGGCCGTGCTGGCGCTGCGTCCGTACACTCCGTAGGTGGTGCCGCCGGTGGGGGTGGATATGCCGATGACGCCGTACCCGGCAGTGCTCTCACTCTGGCCCCACACGCCGTAGGTGGTACCGCTCTGGGCGCTGGCCAAGCCGCGGACGCCCGCGGCGTTAGTGCCCGAGCTGGTGGTCCGGCCAAGCACGCCATAGGTTTCGCCGCCGCCCCAGGCAACGCCGACGATGCCGCGCCCGGATGCGCTGAGGCTCTCACCGAGTACGCCAAACCCGTTGCCGATGGAAGCGGTGGTCAACCCGTGGACGCCGTTTCCTTCCTGACTATCGCTCTGTCCGTACACGCCATTGGTTACGCCGCTTGTGTCGGTGGCCAAGCCGAAAACGCCCGAGGCGCCGCTGGTGCCGCTGTAGCTCTCGCCGTACACGCCGTAGGTCGTGCCGGTGGAGGCGTTGGCCACGCCGAAGACGCCGGTGCCGCTGGAGCTGGTGCCGCGGACGCCGAATCCCTCCAGACTCTCGCCGTTTACGCCCCAGCCGTTAGGCCCATCGGCGGTCCCGGAGACACCGTTGCCGTCCGGGTTGGTCGCGAAGCCCACGACGCCGTTGTAGCCGCTGCCGTATACGCCGGTTCCCACGGGGTCTTCGCCAATCGGTGGCATGGCCTCAAAGTACCCGCCGTAGTTCTGTCCCGGCCCAAAGGCGCTGCCGAACACGGCACGGCCTCCCTCGGCGGTGCTGCTGCCCGACACACCGGTAAAGCCACTGCCGGATACGCCGACCTGGCCTCCGCTGCCAATCACACCAAATCCGGGAGCGGAGCCCACCACGCCGCGTCCGTTGGTCGCGGTACTTTCGCCGTACACACCCATCGGCTGGGGAAAGCCGAGCCCTGTGGCCGTCGAATACCCCGCGATCGCCTTCCCATTCGCGTGGCTGTTCTCCCCGCGGATGATGTGCGTGTCGCTAGTGCCGCTCAGCGTCAGCGGCACCGGGACCGACTGGAGGAATACCGAGGAGTCCAGGCCATCGAGCCGGTCGGCGTTCAGGGCGAACAGCGTATGCGGCGTAGCCGTCAGCGGCTGACGCGGGGCGAGCGTGGTGAAGAGGCCGCCGCCCGCCGGACTGCGCACCGCGATCTGGAGCCAGCGGGCGTTTCCGTTGAAGGCATTGCCCCCGAACGCGCCGCCGGCGTTGAGCGTGACGGTGAACAGCCCCGCGGTCACTTGCAAGGCGTTGATCACCTGCACGCCCCCGACCTGCGTTCCTCCCGTGGGCGGATCACCGCTTCCGGCGTCGTCCCACAGCGTGAACTCAAAGTCGGCCGTGCCCTCGAACGGCGCGCCGCTCTGTTTGAGTTGTCCCTGATAGGTAAAGGCCGTGCCCAAGGGCGTCTCACCCCGCGAGGGTGCGACGGCCACGAGTGCGACCAACGAACCGATAACCAATCGAATGCGCATGTTCTTCTCTCCACTTCCATTCCTCATGTATTTCTCTCCGTTTCCAGCCCTGTTGGAAGAGGCATGGATTATGACGCCAAGCTCGAAAACCGCAAACATGAATCGAATCATGTACCCATCGTCGCCCGATAACCGAAATTACGACAAACGCCGAATGGATCGGGGCAAGCCCTCACCAACGGGGGTTGAAATGCGTACAATCGCTCCGTGGCCAAGAAGGGCATCAAAGTAAAAGATATCGCTAACGAGCTTGGGCTGACCTCGCGGCAGCTTATCGACCGCTGCCGAGCCGAGGGAATCCACGTCCAAAACAGCATCACCAAGTTGAACCCCGAATCGGAGCGGACCGTCCGCTCGTGGTTCGCCAGCGCCGCGCCCAATGGCGAAACGTCAAAACGTCAAAAAGCCGAAAAGCCGAAAACGCACTTTTGATTTTTTGACGTTTTGACTTTTTGACGTTTCCGCGAAGGGCTACGCCTTCACCCATGCCTCGTAGGCCGATGGGTCGAACATCACCCAACGCACAAGCGCGGGAGTCGAATGGGCAAAGAGATAGTCACGAACCGTGGCCAACGAAACTCGCGCCGCTTCGGCCAGGGGGTAGCTATAGACCCCGCAACTGATGGCCGGGAAGGCGACGGTCTTGCACTCATGTTTCTCGGCCAGTTCCAAGGATGAGCGGTAGCAAGAGGCGAGTAGATCGGCCTCGCCCGCGCCGCCGCCGCGCCAGACCGGACCGACGGTGTGGATCACGTATCTGGCGGGCAAGCGATATCCGGCCGTGATCTTTGCCTGTCCCGTCGCACAACCGCCCAGGGTCCGACATTCGTCCAGGAGCTGCGGACCGGCGGCCTGATGGATCGCCCCGTCCACCCCCCCGCCGCCCAGCAGCGAGGTATTGGCGGCGTTGACGATGGCATCAACGTCTTGCTTGGTGATGTCCCCCTGAACGATCTCGATCCGATTCATGGGTTCACGATTTCGAACTGCTCACCGCTCGGACAAGGAAGGTCTCGTCGATCAAACCCACCGTGCTACGATGCTCAAGACACGCCAGGATGAGTTCATTCGCTATGTCCCGATGTCGAAGTCGATGCGACCGGACGAACTCCCTGCGCTGCGGCGATCCGTTGAGCGACCACAACATTTGCGCTCGCATCCCGATGGGTCCGGCTCGTTCGACGTAAACGCCATGGACTGCAAACGTGTCGTCGTTGCGTTGCCGGCTGGTGCGAGAATCCATTCTCGCACCAGTTGTAAAAACCGCCTGTATAAGGTTACGCCAGTCGTGTTCCGATCGATCGGGGACGGTAGGTTCCGGGAATGCGTGGCGGCGCTCCAACTGCAGGACGAAGGTGCCTTTCCAGCCATTGCCTAGGGCGATCGTGGCGAAGTACTTCCCGTTGCGGTGGATTCGCCGATCGCGCTGCCGGGCGAGCGCTGCGGCGTGAGTCGCCCGCGCCCGGGCGATCGAAGAAAGCAGCTGGTGCGAGAATCCATTCTCGCACCACACTCGCCGCTCGCCGCTCATATTGAACGAACGACGTAATGAAACATAGTTTTGCAAGAAGCGCCATCGTTGCAAGCGCGATGCTCGTCGTTGGAAATAATGGTCGAGCTGGGCCAGGGATCGGACGGCCCGCCCGTGGCGGATCGAGGCCGTGTCTTTGAATAGATAAGCGCCGTGCAAATCGACGTAGCTCGCTTCCCATCCGCCGTCGGCCGTGGGTTGAATGAGGATGTTGCTCGGGTGGGCGTCGCGATGCACGAAGCCCCGGTTGTGGGCGGAAGCAAACAGTCGGGCGACAGCTTCGATCAAGGATAGAGCGGTTGAGCGGCTGGACGCTCCCTGCTCCCAAGCCTGCGAAAGGGGAATGGCGTTGGGCAACCCTTCCGACAGCAGGACCGCAGCTCCCCGTCGCCGCCGGTCCACGCCCAACGCCAGACAGCGAACCGCGGGCACGCCGCGCCGCTCAGCGGCCCGCGATGCCCGCCACTCCCGATGGGCCGCCCCCAGCCCCAGGGCGTAAGCAATACGGCTGAACGGATAACCGCGCTGGGCGTCGAAGACCTTGGCGAAGATCACTACATTGTTCAGGCTCACCCGCCAGGTTCGGCGATGATGACCCGATTTCACCAGGGTTGCTCGCGGATCGCGGTCCAGCTCGAACCAATTTGGTGCGGACTGGCCGAGGAGCGCGGCTTGTCGATCTCCGTTCACCACCCAATCCGCCGTTGCGGAGTGCAGACGAACGGGCCGTTCACGGCGTGACGAGGCGGGGGTTGTCGGTGTGGATGTGGGCATAGCGGGGCCGCCGCATTCTAACAGGTGGACGGCGAGCGAACCACTGTGGCTTGGTTTCTTCAAGGCGATGTGGATTTCGTCGGATTCTGTGAGTGGGTTCCGACGAAGCGTCTTAACGTTGACGCGGCGCGTGTGTTGCGGGTATCCCTATGCGAGCATGAGATTGGGCAAAGGTGTGAAATCTTGGAGAGTTCTGAACCGACCTACAACGGCCGCCATCCTGCTCATCGCTTCGTTTGTCAGTGAGGGGTGTCAATCCTACCTGATCGACCGGACCGATCGCGGCGTGTATCGGTTGATCGAAGACAAGCAAAAGGGGGCGTTGGGTGCGACCTCCAACGCAAACATCGGCCCGGAGTCCGGGGAGACTGGTGCGAGAATGGATTCTCGCACCAGCAACGAGATGTACAGTTTCACGCCGCACCCGACCGAGCTGACCATCCCGGAGTCATTTCGCAAATCACGGCAGGACCATGCGACAAAGACCGCTGTGCCGTCCGAACCCGGAGGGCTAGCGACGGGTCAAGGCCCCGCGCTGGCGCTTGGGGTTCGGATCGGAACCGCTGACGCCCAAGCGCCGGAAGCGGGCCAAGACCCAACGCTAGCACCTGGGGTTGTGCCGCGACCCGTTGAGGACCAAAACGACACCCCAGCACTGCAATCCAAGAGCATCTTCACAGAGGAAGAACAAAGTCAGGTCACTGTCTTCGGCCTGAGCGACGCACTCGCTTATTCCATGCGGGGGGCGCGGGAAGTCCAGGATGCCAAGGAAGCTCTATACATCGCGGCGTTGGACTTAACGCTGGAACGCCATCTATGGACGCCCCAGTTCGTCACCTCCGTCCAGACCGAGTTCGCGGACTACGGTCAGGTCCGCGACTTCGATCGGGCCATGTCCGTGGTCAGCAACACGGCGGTCACCCAACGCCTTCCCTACGGCGGCGAGGTAACCGCGCGGGTCGTCAACAGCCTCATGCGCGACCTGGGTGTGCATACGACCTCGGGTGAGAGCGGCAATTTCATCCTGGAGGCAAACATTCCGCTCTTCCGGGGGGCGGGCAAGGTTGCGTACGAGTCACGGTATGAAGCGGAACGAGAACTGATCTACGCCGTACGCACCTACGAACGCTTTCGTCGGTCGTTTCTGGTCGATGTGGCGACCGATTACTTCGCGCTACAGGGCCTCAAGATGGGCATCACCAACACCTATGTCGCTTATCGAAGCCGTCAAATCGACTGGGAAAGGGCGGATTTCAAGAACCAGCTGGGGCAGAGCAAGGACGTGTTTGACTCCATGCGCGCCCAATCCAGCTTTCGGGATGTGGAGGCGAATCTGGTAAGCGCCAAGGAGCAGTACGCTTTCGCCCTCGATCGTTTCAAGATCAGGATCGGCATGCCCGTCGAGACTCTGCTGGATGTGCACGATCAGGACGCCGACGAAGACGCCAAAGCGCTGGACGACCTGCTCCCCGATGTCGATGTCGTTACCGCCGTGGATGTGGCCGTTCGCCTTCGGCTGGACTTGCTGAACACCGCCGACCAAATCGACGATGCGCGCCGCGGAGTGTTGGTGGCCAAGAATCGAATCCTGCCCGACCTCAACGCCACCGGCAGTGCAACTCTGGACACCGATCCGGAGCGCCTTAATTCGACCAGCTACAACACAGAGCGAACGACATGGCGGGGCGGCGTGGAGTTGCGGATGGACGACCGCAAGGCCGCGCGAAACGCCTACCGGGCATCGCTGATCGCCATGCGCAAGGCGGAGCGCGACTTCGAACGGAGCGTGGACACCGTCCGAGCGGACGTCCGCAGCGCGGTTCGCCGGGTCGCCCAGCAGGAGAAATTGCGGGCCATTCAGTTCCTCAATGTAGAGGAGAACCAACTACGATTGGACGCCGCGCGAGCGCAATACGAACTAGGGAGATTGGGAAACCGGGATGTGGTCGAAGCCGAGAATGATCTTCTGAACGCCCGGAATAGCCTAGCCCGCGCCGTCAGCGCCTATCGCAACGCCATCCTTGGGTTCCGCCGCGACACGGAAACCCTCCGCGTGACCGACGACGGCCTCTGGGAGCGGCCGGAGGCCGAACAACCACCCAACCCGACTAGGCCGTAACCCCCAGGCGTTACAGCCGCGTTGCACACAGTATTCAACGATTAAGGGCTTTGTGTTCTCCGACTGATTGTGCTATAGTAGAGGTAGTTACGCCCTGGTTTTACAAACCTAGTAGGGGTACCAAAGCATGACCACAACGCTGACTTCCGTTCCCTCCGTTCCCTCTACCCTTGCCGGTGTTGCAGCGAAACGGGGATCGTTCGCCGCGAATGCCGCCGGTCGTCGCCGCACGATTCAGCTTTCGTTAGTAATGGCTATTGTCGGTCTGCTCGCCGCGGCGGTTTGGGCGACAACGAGTTGGAAGCGGAGCGCCTCCCAGATCGCCAATATCGACAAGTTCACGGTTGCGCCGCAAACCTTTACCGTCGCGTTGAAAGAGAAGGGCGAACTAAAGGCAGCCAACTCCACCGACATCAAGTGTGAAGTCGAAGGGAAATCAACGATCATCACCCTCATAGACGAGGGGACGTCGGTCAAGGAAGGCGACCTTCTGGTGGAACTCGCCAGCGACGAGATTGATAACCGCATCCGACAGGAAGAGCTCAAGGAGAGCAACGCCATCACCGCGTTCGAGGCGGCCAAAGCGGAACTCGAAATCCAGCTCGACCAAAACTCCAGCAGCATCCGCAAGGCTGTACTGCAGATCGAGTTGAAGACGCTGGAACTCGACAAGTATGAGAAGGGCGATTGGGAACAGAAGCTCAAAGACGCCAGGATCGCGATTGACCAGGCCACCATCACTCTCGCACGGAGCGAGCAGGATTACATCGCCTACAAGGAGTTATACGCCAAGAAGTACACGACGCAGACGGAATACGAAGTAAAGGAGTTCGACTACAAGAAGGCGCAATGGGATTTGGAAAAAGCCAACAAGGCGATCGAGGTCCTTGAAACGTACACCCACGTCGCTGAATCGCGGCAAAAGAATTCCGATCTTGAGGAGGCTATCAAGGAAAGCGCCCGGGTGAAGAAAACCGCCGACGCCGAGGAGGTGAAGAAGGTTCGAACACTCGAAGGCAAGGAAAAAGAACTCGCCTTGACCCAAGACCAACTCGCCAAGTTCCGCACGCAGAAGGAAAAGTGCAAGATGTACGCCCCAACCCAGGGTTTCGTGGTGTACTACGGCGAGGGCTGGCGGTGGGGAAACTCCGAATCACAGATCAAGAAGGGCGCCCAGGTTTATGAGCAGCAGATCCTGATGCAGCTTCCGGACACCTCCAAGATGATGGTTAAGGTAAGGGTACACGAGGCCAAGACCGATAAGCTCCGCCTCAACCAGGCGTCGACGGTCACCGTCGAGGGCATTCCGGACACGCAATTCTCGGGGACGGTGACCAAGATCGCCACCCTCGCGGATAGTCAAAATAGCTGGCTCAATCCCGACCTCAAGGAATACCAAACCGAGATCACCCTTGATCCCACCGAGGAGACGCTCAAGCCGGGCGTGACCGCCCAGGTGGAAATCATGGTCGAGACGGTCGAGGGGAAGTTGGCCGTTCCCGTCCAAGCAATTTATACGAAGGGCGGACAACGATATGTCTTTCGCGAGGGCGGGTCCGCGACTAGCTATGCCGCCGTTCAACTCGGCGCGATCGGAACGGAATGGGCGGAGATTACTTCCGGGCTTTCCGCGGGCGAGAAAATCCGCTTGGCCTTCTCCGACGACGACAAGCGTGCGATCCCCGACGCCCCCCCGGGGAATCGGGCCAACGCCATGAAAACGGGACACAAACCGGCCACAGCGGACATGACCGCCCAACCGCCGGTCGTACCTGCGCCCACAGTAGCGACCCCAGGCGCGCCCGCGGGGCAAGCTGGACAGGGGGGCGGGGCCGCTTCGGGCGGTTCTTCGGGGCAGTCCACGAGCGGCAAGAAGCAGTAGCGTTTTTGCCGTGGCCATCGCTTCGATATATGAACTCACCAAAACGTACGCCAAGGTCGGCAGTGCGGTACACGTATTGGCCCTCCGCGGAATCAGCATTGAGTTCGGCGAGGGCGAGTCGGTGGCGATCTGCGGCCAGAGCGGTTCGGGCAAGAGCACGCTCATGAATCTTCTGGGCTGTCTGGATCGGCCTACCTCGGGGAGTTACCTGCTCGGCGGGCTGGACGTCTCGCAACTGAATGACGACGAACTGTCGGACATTCGTGGCCGGCGAATCGGCTTCGTATTCCAAAATTTCAACCTGATCCCGCAGCTTACGGTGTTGGAGAATTTGGAAGTGCCGTTGTTCTACCAGGGCTGCCCGGCACGGGTCCGTCGGGACAAGGCCGTGGAACTGGCGGAGTTGGTCGGACTCGGTGACCGCGGGCACCATCGACCGACCGAGCTTTCCGGCGGACAGCAGCAACGGGCGGCGATCGCCCGGTCGCTCATTAACGATCCGTTGATCCTGCTGGCCGATGAGCCGACGGGTAACCTGGATACCGCGACCGGCGAGACCATTCTGGGCATCTTCGATAAGCTCCGCGAGCAGGGGAAAACGATCCTCATCGTGACTCACGAGCCGGATGTCGCCGCCCGATGCGACCGGATGATCACCTTGCGCGACGGAGTGGTCATCGACGACGTACGCAACGGTCTAGCCTCCAAAGAACGGAGTACCGTGGCATGAGTTTTGAAGAACGCGGCGAGACGGTGATCGGGGCGCACTCGCTGGAAGAACTCAAGCTAGTCTATCGTGTACTGCACCGCCACCTCACCGAGCACACTGAGCTGATGGATACGCACTTCCTGATCGAGCTGCAGAACTTCCTCCATGCCCAGGCATCGGCCGACGGTGTGGATACAGCCAACCACAGTGCATGGGACGCCTGGCTGGGCAACACCGACGCCGAACAATGAGCAGTCGCCCTCCGCCGAAGGCGGACTCAAGGGCGTTGGTGCTGTCCTGCGACCGCCGACTCCGCCGCCGAAGGACGATCGACCCCATGTAGGGCGGACAGTGCCCAACACTTACACCTTGGTGGGTGGCCCACCTCCTGTGGAGGTGGGGGACACGATGATCGTGGGCATGTTGCTGAGCCTAAATCATCGACTTCACCAGGTCCAAAGGACCTGGGCCACACGACGACGGCCTACGATGGTTGATTAAGGACATTTACATGCAGAAGTAAAGGACGTCAGGCCAGTTCGGTGTGGACGGTGACGCGGAGGGCTTCTTCGAGGGTGGTGAGTCCTTCGCGGACTTTGGCCATGGCGTCGTCGCGGAGGGTGATGGCGCCGTGCTCGGCGGCGTAATGGTGCATGGTTTCGGTGGTGGCCTTTTCGGTGACCAGGGTCGCTAAGCCGACGTCAAAGGGCACGAACTCGTACACACCCACACGATCGTAATAGCCGCTCCGCAGGCAACGGGAGCAACCCGCTCCGCGGAAAATCTGCACGCCGGTTCGATCGCGGGGAATGCCCATGATGCGGCATTCGGCTTCTCCGGGTTCGTAGGCCCGTTTGCAGTTAGTGCAAATCTTACGCACGAGTCGCTGGGCCATCACTCCGATTATGGCGCTGGCGACAAGGTATGGTTCACAGCCCATGTCGAGCAATCGTGTCACCGCGCCGACGGCGGAGTTGGTGTGCAACGTGGCGAAGACAAGGTGGCCCGTGAGCGACGCCTCCAAGGCGAGGTGAGCGGTCTCTTCGTCGCGAATTTCGCCGACCATAATAACATCGGGGTTATGACGCAGGATGCTGCGCAGGGCGAGGGCGAAGGAGACGCCGAATTCCGTGTCCACGGCCACCTGATTGACGCCCGCGATGTGGTACTCGACGGGGTCTTCGATGGTGATGATGTGCCGATCGACGGTGTTGATGCGTTGCAAGGCCACATAAAGGGTCGTCGTTTTTCCGCTGCCGGTGGGTCCGGTGAGGAGGATGATCCCGTAGGGCCGATGGATGAGCCGCTCGAACGCTTGGCGCATTTCGATGCCCATTCCCAGCGTTTCAAGGGTGAGCCGCGTTCGATCCTGGGAAAGCAAACGGAGGGTAACGCGTTCGCCGCGGGCGGTGGGGATGACCGCGACGCGGATGTCGATATCCTGATCGAAGCTGCGGCGGGTGAAGCGCCCGTCCTGGGGCTTACGGCGCTCGGTGATGTCGAGCTTGGCAAGGACCTTAATGCGCGAGGTCATGGCCGGGGCAGCGTCGAGGGGATAGGCGCGGGACTCGATCATCCGGCCATCAATACGCAATCGGATGCGAAGGCGGTCCTCCTCGCATTCGATGTGAATGTCGCTGGCGCGGCGGTCGACGGCTTCATCAACGATGCTGTCGAACTGCTCGACGATGTTCAGGCCGGTGGCGGACGCCGTCGCAACGGCCGTCGCCATGGGGGTGACGCTCGTCAGACGAGCGCCTTGGGCGCGGGCCGTCCCATAGACGTCGTTGATGACCTCGATAATCTGATACCGGGGACTGACCACGAATTGTATCGGCCGCTCGAAACGCGATTGCAGGGCGGCGCGGACGGAAGGGTCGATTGGATCGGCGACCACGGCGATAAGCTCGCCGGAGACTTCGCCGAAAATCAGGCAGTTCTTTCGCCGGGCGACGTTTTCGGGAACGGTGAGGACCCAGGCGGAGGTCGGCGGGCGGCGTGTGAGATCGAGGAAGCGCAGACCGCTGCTGTCGGCGTAGGCCTGGGCGATGCCGGCCTCGCTGATGAGATCGTTGAGCTGTAAGACCTCGACGAGCGGCAGGCCGATGATTTCGGACTCGCGGCGCATCGACGCCAGACCGGCGGAGGTGAGCGTCCCCTCGGCGAGGAGCTTGCAAACAATGGGATGTTCAGCCGTGGCCGCGGCGATCATGGCGGTATGGTGACGGCGACGGGACGTACAGGCAAGTCTGGGCGAAAGAAGTGCCCTCACCCCGACCCTCTCCCGGAGGGAGAGGGGGCTAGCTTGACCAGAAGCGAACTGCATTCTGAAAAACGGTTAAGCCATCGGGGGGACGGGTGGGATTGTTGCGCCGCGTCCAATGCGGGTGTTGGGTGTGGTCGAAGTGGCGATCGGGGTGGGGCATTAGCCCGAACACCCGACCGGTGGAGTCACATAGCCCGGCAATACCGGCCGTGCTTCCGTTGGGGTTGGCCGGATAAACATCATGGCGGCCATCGTCATCGACATACCGAAGCGCGACACGTCCCGTGCCAAGAAGCTTGTCAGTTACCGTGTCATCGGCTGTCACGACTTTGCCTTCGGCGTGCTCAACGGGCATTTCCAGGACATTTCCCTCTTGTAAATATGGACAACATGCCGTACACACTTGCAGTCGCACCCAGCGGGCTTCAAACTTGGCGGAAGCATTGAAGGTCACAGTCACTTTGTCGCGCCCGAATTCCCCACCGGGCAGCAAACCCATCTTCACAAGCACCTGAAACCCGTTGCATATCCCCAGGATTCCTCCTCCGCCGTTTACGAAGGCGCGGAGGCGCGCGGCCAGGTCGTCCTGCAGGCGCCGGGCGAGAATGGCGCCCGCCGCGATGTCATCCCCATAGCTAAACCCACCGGGAATGGTGAGGATGGAATAGTCGTCCAACATTGCTGGTTTCCCGGCGAGGGTATTGACGTGTACAAGGCTCGGCGATGCACCGGCCAGCCGCCACGCGTGCATGACTTCCTCGTCGCAGTTGATCCCCGCTGCTCGAATCACCAGAACGCGCACGTCTGCCATGCTCAATGACCTCCGCCCTGCGCAAGGGGCGATCGCCAAGCCCGCGCCATTTCCTCCACACCGAGGTCGATCCAGCGCGATGCGCCTTGTGAAATGGACAGCCGCGGTAGATTGGTCATTTGTCCGATGATCGGAAAACCTGAAGCATCGGCATCCACTTGCTTCATTTCCAGAACGTAGGTAGTTGCCACGGGAGTGAACATAGAGTGCCGATCGTATTCTTGCGGCATGTCAATGACGGCCCCAAGTCCCGATGCAATACACATTTCCGCGAGGGCCGTCGCCAGTCCCCCGTCGCTTACATCGTGCGCGGAACGCACCTTCCCATCGCGAATGCAGTGCGACACCAGATGGTGGATTGATCTCGCCTTTTCCATTCCATGTCGATCCACGGGTGCGGAGGCAAGGATCAGGCGATTCCCCGGCTCCTTGAGGTCCATGGACACACAGTGCCGAACATCTTCGATCTGAGCTAATGCACTCACCAGCAGTGTACCGGGGATGGCGATGCTTTGTGGTAGGCCCGTTCTCCGGGCTTCGTCGGCGCTCATGGAAAACTCATTGTTGAGTGAGTCCTTGCCGGAAATAAAGGGCAATCCGTATGCGACTGCCGCGTCACTCGCCCCACGACATGCCCGCACCAATGCGCCCAATGACTCTTCGCAGTCACACTTGGGCCAGCAGAAGTTATCGAGGATGGATGTCCGTTCGGGATCGCCGCCGACGCAAACCACATTGCGCAAGGCCTCATCAATTGTACGAACGGCCATCCAATAAGGGTCAACGTCCGTCCACTCCGGGCATAGTCCGCATCCAATTGCAATGCCCCGGTAGCTTGTATAACGCGGCCGTAGCACAGCGGCATCGGACGGCCCGAAACCGGTACCGACAAGCGGCTTGATGACACTGCGTCCCTGTACCTCGTGATCGTATTGGCGGATCACCCATTCCTTCGAGGCAATGTTCAAACTGCTCAATGTTTGCAATAAAGTGTCATTGGCGATATCGGAAGTGACTGTCTTATAACACCCAGGCGTCGACGATCGCGGCTGGGACGTCCATGAGGCCGTGCGAACGGTCCTCGGCAGTCCGTTATGGAGAAAGGCCATGTCCAGTTCACCGACGGATTGCCCCTTGTATCGGACGCGCAGAATTCGGTCATCGGTGAATGTTCCGATTACCGTGGCTTCGACTTCCTCTTCCGCAAAAACGGACAGGAATCGATCGATCCGGTCGGGCGAGACTGCGAACACCATTCGCTCCTGGGCCTCGGAAATCCAGATTTCGTCGTAGCGCAGACCGGCGTACTTGAGGGGCGCCTTTTCCAGATCGACGACCGCTCCTAGTTCCGCGCCCATTTCTCCCACCGCGCTGCTAAGGCCCCCGGCGCCGCAATCGGTGACTGCCGAGTAGAGACATCCATCCGAATCATCGCGGGCAATGAGTAGGGCATCGAGGAGTTTCTTTTCCTCAATGGCATTGCCGATCTGCACGGCGTGGGAGAATTCATCGGCGTGTTGTTCGGTCAATTCAGCGGAGGAGAACGTGGCCCCGTGAATACCGTCACGACCCGTTCTACCACCGGCGACGACAATGAGATCACCGAATCGCGGCTCCTTGAGAATGCGATCTCGTGGGATAAGACCAATGCAGCCGCAGAACACCAACGGATTGGCCAGATATCGTTCGTCGAAATAGATAGCCCCGTTTACCGTAGGAATGCCCATGCGGTTGCCGTAGTCACGCACGCCGCCGACCACACCCTTGAGGACGCGCCGCGGATGGAGAACGCCCGCGGGAAGCCGAGTTGGATCGAAGTCGGGCGGAGCGAGACAGAAGACGTCGGTGGAGGCGATGGGCTTGGCCCCTAGTCCGCAACCCATTATGTCCCGAATGCATCCCCCGACGCCGGTCGCAGCGCCGCCGTAAGGCTCAATGGCGGAAGGGTGGTTATGCGTTTCCACCTTGAAGGCGATGCCGTATTCTTCGTCGAAGGCGACGATGCCGGCGTTATCCACGAATACGGAGAGGCACCAATCGCGGTTGAGCTTGGCGGTTGCGGCGACGATCGTGTCTTTGAGAAGATTGTCAAAGCGCACTTCGATTGTCCCTGGGCGGCCGAAGTCCTCACCACGATAAACAATGGAACTTCTGAACGTTTTGTGTACACAATGTTCCGACCATGTCTGGGCCAGCGTCTCCAACTCCAGATCGGTCGGTTCGCGATTGAGCTTGTCAAAGTGGTCGCGGATGGTGCGCATTTCGGATAGCGAAAGAAACAGGTGCGCCTCGCGGGAGAGGCGGGTCAACTCGTCGTCGGTCAGGCGTCGAATGGGAATATGCCGCAACTCGAAGGGGCGTTCGCGCGGTGTCGGGAGGGCGTCGGGAATCGGGTCGCTGCGGCCGAAGCCGCGGATAAACCACGTCTCGATGCAGTTGTTGGCCAGCACCCTGGCTGCGATCTGTTCCAACTCCGGGGCGTTGCGTGCGCCGAGAATGACATACCGTCGGGCGGTTTGGACGGCCTCCACGCGGGCCTGCGATCGACCTTGGGACGCAAGTAGACGCCCGGCGGCATCCAGCGTACTCAGAGCTGCGGGATTCATGACCCCCGGAAGCGGGTGGACTTCGATCGCTCCATCGATATCGTCACGGCGGGCGAAGCCCTCGCGGACCTCGAAGACCTCGGCCACCGGGTCGCAGAGGAGTTCCTCGGCGAGCAAACGAACGTCGGACTCGAGAAGGCGACCCTCCAGCAGGTAAACCCGACTCGAGCGTACACCTTCGATGTGTTCCAGCCCGATTTGGCGGACGTCGGCGAGCACGTCGCGCCCATGACCATCGAGGTCGGGTCGGCGCGGACTCACCTGAATGTGCCAGCGTTGCGAGGAAGCGGCACGGTCACGGTGCATATCGGGAAGGCTCGTCGTTGCTCACGGCTCAACCGGGTTATGGTTCGGTCGCTACGCCCCCTACCCTAGCGGGGATTTGATTCTTATGCTAGGGCGTCTTATCGTCCTGTTTCGGCGGAATGGAGCCCTCACCCCGACCCTCTCCCAGGGGGAGAGGGAGTATTGCCAGAGGGGAATTACGTTTGCGTTTCGCATCATCCGTAACAGCTTCGCCCAAGGTCGCGCAGGCGATCGAGGAGTTGCTCGCCCCGCTGGATGCACGGGTGACGACCGGGGCGGTCGACTTGGCCTTGCTTTTTGCGACGCCGCATTTCGACGATGAGTTGGCCGAGGTTGTTGATCGCGTGGCCGCCAAACTCCCGGGCGCGGTCCTGCTGGGCTGCACGGCCGAGGGTACGATCGGAGTGGACCGGGAGCTGGAGCGGATTCCATCCATATCGCTGCTGGCGGCTTCCTTGCCGGACGTCCTGATCCGACCCTTCCACATGCGGCAGAACCAATTAGAGGCCGCCGAGACGGCCCTGGATTGGGAGCGGATCGTCGGCGTGGCCGCAGAGAGTTCGCCGACGTTCGTCGCTTTCGGCGATCCCTTTAGCGTCGATGTCCACGCCGCGGTCGAGCAAATCAACGAATTCTTTCCCAAGGCGCCCCTCGTCGGTGGAGTGGCGAGCGGCGGGCGTAAGCCGCGCGGCAACCGGTTGATCGTCAACGGCGAGATCATCGAGGAAGGGTTGGTCGGCGTGTCGATGACGGGTCGGATGGAGGTCAAAACGGTGGTGTCACAGGGGTGCCGACCGATCGGCAAGTCCTATGTCATTACCAAGGGCGACCGCAACATCATCCACGAGCTAGGCGGTCGCCCGGCGTTGGAACAACTCCAGCACACGTTGACGACCCTATCCGAGGAAGATGAACAGCTCGCTCGGCAGTCGTTGTTTGTGGGTCGGGCGATTGATGAATACAAGGGTCGGTTCGGTCGGGGGGATTTTCTGATTCACAATATCGTCGGGGCCGATCGTAAGAGCGGTGCGATCGGGATGGCCGGTCTGGCCCGTGTGGGGGCGACGATCCAATTCCATGTCCGCGACGCGCAGAGCGCCGACGAGGACCTTCGAGCCATGCTCGTGCCTCTCGCCAGCGCCGATGTGCAAGGAGCGATGCTGTTCGGATGCAACGGTCGGGGCACACACATGTGGCCGACGCCCGGCCACGACGTAGGCGTGCTGCGGGAGGTCCTGGGGGACGTCCCCGTCGCTGGTTTCTTCTGCGGCGGAGAGTTTGGTCCCATCGGTGGGAAGAATTTTATTCACGGCTTCACGGCCAGCATCGCGTTGTTCCGTGAGCCATAGGGAGTATCACGATGAATCGCTTGTTTTCATTATCAGCGGAATACGGATCGGTCCTTTCACTGTTGATCGTCGGCTTGAGCGTACCGACCCGCGTGATCGCTCACGACTCATGGCTTGTGGCGGGTAAAAACGTGGCGGCGATGAACGAACCCGTTCGCCTGGCCTTCATTACCGCCGAAGTCTTCCCCATCAGCGAGCAGGCCGCGAAGCCGGATCGCGTCGCGGAGTGGGTGGTTTTCCAGGGCGGGCAACAACGGAAGGTCGAGGGGTACGCCGTTGAGAAGGAGGAACTCGCTACGAACGTGAAGTTCGATCAACCGGGCGTCCATGTCGTGGGCGTGGCCATGCAACCGAGTTTCATCGAGCTTCCCGCGAAGGACTTCGCCGAGTATCTGGAGGACGAGAAGGCGACGGCCGCTCTCGCCGCCCATCGTCGCGGGCCTGGCGACCAGCCCGGACGCGAGTTCTATACCAAGTTCGCCAAGACGTTCGTGGAGGTCGCGGGCGGCGCACCGCAGAAGGGCTTCAACCAACGCGTCGGGCACAGACTTGAAATCATCCCCCTTTCCAACCCCTGTGGGTGGAAAGTGGGCGATAACGTCAAGGTGCGCGTGTTGCGGGACGGTCAACCAGTGTCGGGTCTTCGGATTTCGTCGGGCCACGAAGGACTCGACAAGCACACCTACGTTGAACACGCCACGACGGATATCGACGGTGCGGCGCGGTTCAAGCTGTCGCGTCCGGGGCTGTGGTTCTTCCGGACGCACACGATCCAGACCATTCGCGAGCAGCCCGCATACGCCCCGCCCGATGCACCCAAGGCCGATTGGGAGAGCTTCTGGGCGTCGATCACATTCCGCGTGGTTGAAAAGAATCCGTAAAGCCATTGAAGGATGCAACGCCGCTCCTCGCGGGTGTCTCGTCACGTAAGTCTATGCAAATCAATACGTTAAGTGCTCCATTCAGAGCGTCATACGGTGACACTACCCCGGACGTAGCTGCCGCGAAGTGGCACTGGACGCCAGGTGACGGGGGCGTGTCATGCTGTTGCCCAGACCCCGTCCCATACACTATGATTGCCCGCTGACGGACGTGCAGATTTCGAGAGCGAGGAATGAAAGAGCATTGGGAGACCTAACGGTGCAAAGCACAAGCTACCTGCAAACTCAGACCATCCTTCGGGCGCTGGAGTTCGCCACGTCGAAGGGCGGATTCGGAACCAACGCCCATCAGAAGAAAACCGCCCTGGCGCTCATCAAGGACATGAAGAGCAATGAATCGGTCAGCGGTCGTCATCAGCAGCTTTCGGCGATGCTCCGGAAGGGGGCGTCGATCGCGGAGATGATGAAGGCCGCCAGCGCCTCGCGGCGCACGATCTTCCGCTACCTCAACCACTTCGAGGACGCGGGTTTGGACATCAGCATCGCTGATGGGAAATACAAGCTGAAGTAGATTGCCCGCGGTCAGCTCCAACGCCCTTGAGCGTTGGAGCGAGCATTGGTCATCAACGGTGGCATTCGGCCCGCAACCTAACGAGCCCTCCGGCGGCCCCGGCGGCGTCAGCTCCAACGCCCTTGAGCGTTGGCGCGAACATTCGCCGCGCGGGGACGGCGTAGAAGCTGCGCCAACCGTGGGAATGCCGCGGCGGCGGGTCCTACCCGTCCTGGTTCTCCTCGTCGCGGTCATAGTCTTCGTGAGCGTTCCTCGCCTTCCGCCCAGCGTCTGCTTCGGGGATGCGGGAGACCTCCAACTCGCGTCCACGACGTTGGGGATCACTCATCCGCCGGGCTACGCGGGCTTCGTTAGTCTTAGTCATCTGGCGACGTTAATCCCCGGAGTGGATCCGGCCTATTCCGTAACCGTGCTTTGCATGGCGATCGGAATTGGCGTCCTGATCTTGTGTGTGTTGATCCAGGTTCGGCTGGGGGTCGATCCGTGGGCCGCAGGAACCATTGCACTCCTCCTCACGGCTCATCCACGATTCTGGATGAATCTCACCACCCCGGAGGTTTACATGCCGGCGCTGGCGTTCGTAACCGGTGCGGCCTATTTGGTGCTCAAGTATGCCCAAGGCGGTCGGCGGCGAGACATATACATTGCCGCATTTCTGTTCGGGGTGGCCCTCGCTAATCGACCGCCCATATTGCTCCTCTTGCCGTTCTTCGTGACGGGGTGGTGGCTGGCCGCAAGGCGATGGGAATTGTCTGGGCGGCCGTCGGCGAAGTCTTTCCGCGTGATTTTGGGGTGCGCGGCGCTTCCGGGTTTGTATTCACTCGGTTACTTATGGATCCGTGACACGCCACAGACACCCTACAACTACCTCGAACACTATGACGCCGAACATCACGAACTGCCGCAGAGCAGCGCGGGATGGTCGGCCAAGCTGGAGCGGGTGACGTGGCAGGCCAGCGCCAAGCAGTTTCATTATCGCGTGGGGAGCGATTGGAAGGGAGTACGGACGAAGCTGCGCTGGCTACGGATCCAGCTCGTGGCGTATGACGCTTTGCCCTATTCCATCATGGCCCTGCTCGGCGTCTTCGGCGTCGTCATGGTTTTCCGGCGCTGTCTCATCAGCGGGATTCTACTTTGCGGAATGTGCATCCAAAGTGTGTTATTCATATGCATGTTCCGCGACGTGGGGCAAGCGGCCGACCTTATGCCGCTGCTGTTTGCGTTAGCGGTTTTCGGCGGCGTAACCTTATCCACGCTCTTCCCGATTAACGGCGACACGCGGCGCAAATTCCTCGCCTGTGCCTTGATGATCGCCATCACCGTCCTCACTGTATTTAACGTCCCTCATCGGTCCAAGTACGGAGCTTCGCTTGATGCAACGGCGTTTTTGAAGGAGATCGATCTGAAGACCTTCCCGCAGCGCTCGGTCATCATCTCCACGTGGACTGAAGCGCTACCCATGCTGTACGAACAATACCAACTTGGGACGCGTTCGGATATCAAAATCATTTTCGCCCGCCCGGAAAACTGGTTACGAATGACCGCAGACTTTCCGAGTACCCACGTCTTCTTCGTCAACAAGAGCAGCAGCTTCAAAGATCGCGAGGTGACGCGATTCCGTAATGTGTGGCGGTTGGTCGAATGAAGGCTTTAGGCTTTAGGCTGTAGTCCGTAGACAAAGCCAGTGCCCAGGACCGAAAGTCTTCAGCCTACAGCCTATGGTCTACGGCCTCGTAGCGTGCCATAGCGGCATATACCGCCAGTCCGCTGATAGCGAGACCGAGGGCTATCAGCCACACCGGCCAGCCTATGGTCATCCATAACCACATGCCCGCGAGCGGGGCGATGAGTCCGCGTACTCCGGCGAGGAACACGTGGATGCCCATGTACACTTCGGCCTCATCGGGTTTGGCGAAGTGCAGGTGGCCAAGGTTCCAGGCCAACGCCCCGCCGCCCTGACTGACGCCGTGAAGGAGGCCGCGTAGGGCGAATAAAACGACGGCGATGGGAAGATAGGCCGGCCCGATGTGCGGCGCGTGTCCGGTGACCAACGTGGCGAACATTCCGAACAGAATGCTGGCCGTCCAGCCGATCACGTTCACCACTCGGAATCGCAACACGCCGACCCCGTCGAAAAGCCGACCCCATCGACTGAGGCTGCCCAACACCGCCAGGATCGGAAGGGCCACGATCAATCCGGTGCTGATCCAGAACGCCCGTTTGCCGTCCGGTTCGAGGTCTCGCGTGACCACGGCCACCACCACCGGGATGGTCATCAGGTTGGCCGCCCCTTGAAGAAACTGTGCAAGACAGTATTGGCTGAACCGGCGATCGCTGCGGAGGATTCGGAACATCTGACCGAAAGCGGTAACCGGCGATGCCAGTTCTCTAAGACGATATCGAACGATCTTGCCTGATCGCGGACTGCGGCCTTCCTGTGCGGCTCGGGCCCGGCGCAGCTCGCTACGTTCGCCGCGGATGCGGACTCGGCGGAGCATCAGGACGCCGAACACTCCGCTCACGGCGGCGACGGGAAAGACGTAGCGATAGGCGGTGGGCTGGTGATCGCAGATCGCCGCGGCGGTCTGAACCGTGACGACACCGACGATGGATCGCAGGGCCTGAAGTCGCGCCGTGATTTGCCCGCGCACTTCGACCGGGTAGTTGGACCGCCAGATCGCCGACCGAACCGTGATTACACCGGCGAGAAGCACTTGGGCCGCGGCGATCTGGGCAATAAACCAACCCGCAGCAGACGGTGATGCAGGCACCAGAGCGGTCGTCGCGGCAAAAAGCGCCATACCCGCGCCAAACCAAACGCTCAACCGGACCTTCGGCCGCCCCACGCACAGCATTCCCCACGCGAGACTGAATACGTAGGACGCGAACGGAGTCGCCGAGGCAATGGCAATCAAAAGCGGACTGCCGTGAAACGTCCTGGAAACGATGACGCTGGCGAATTGGCCCTCGACGAGTCCCGCCAAAACGCTCCAGCAGAGAAGATGACGAAACTCGTAGAGGTAGTTCCGCCGAGTCAGAAACGGCAGCTTGCGTATGCCGAGGATGTCGAGCGAGCGTGAGTCCGAAACTGCCACCGATTCTTAGCCAACCTCCACGACGACACTATGTCGAACTGGCGAAGGAGTATAACAACGGCGCGCTTTTATGACCATTCCCGTAATGACGCTCACCCCGGCGCTGCAATAACAGAGTACCGGGCGCAAGCCCGGTGACACCGGCGTGGTGCGGGCGTGGTCCGCGGGCTTGCGCCCGCGGCTCTTACACGTGCCGCCCCAAAGGGACGCGCCGGCTTTTGCCGTCCGCTTTTCGTTTTCGACGATCGGGTGTAGCATGTGTGGGGGCAAGCCGAGCGATAGAAGTTGGCTGCCGGAAAACGCACCATGCACGAACCCACCTTACGCCACAAGCACGTGACTCGATCGCTAAGAGTGCATCCGAAAGCCCCCTCACCCTACCCTCTCCCCCAGAGATGGAGAGGGATTTTAAGATGCATGCTAAGAAGTTTTGTGGGCATCATCGTCGCCGCTTCGAGCGGTTGCACTCAGGAACACGAGAACAAGGCCAAGATCGAGGTGGGGGTGACGCACACGGAAAGCCAGTTTGCGAAATCCGCCGCATACCGCGATACGATCGGGGCCTTGACCTACTATGATGGCATGGGGCCGATGCGGGTGCGAGGCTACGGCTTGGTCGTCGGCCTCGGTAAGAACGGCTCCTCGGATTGCCCGCGACCCATTTACGATCGGCTCGTCCAAAGCCTCTATAAACATCATCGCTTTTCGAGCAGCATCGTGGGTGAAAGGAACATCTCCCCCGAGCAGCTCATCGCCGATCCCGATACCGCCGTCGTGCTGGTTCAAGGAGAAATCCCACCCGCCGCCGTCGAGGAGACGCGCTTCGATGTCGGGGTGATGGCACTACCCGGAACGCAGACCAAATCTCTGCGCGGCGGAAGGCTCTTCACCGCCGATCTGGAGGTTTTCCGCGAAGTCAGCCCATCCGCGTCGATTTCCGGGCAGGTGTTGGCGATGGCCGCCGGTCCGGTCTTTCTCAACCCCTTCGCCGAGGGCGACGCCGCTACCAAATCAAACCCTTTGGAGGGAATCGTGGTGGGCGGCGGCTTTGTGGTGAAGGACCGGCGCGTCCGGCTCGTGCTAACCCAACCGTCATACCCCAAGGCCCGGCAAATCCAGGATCGCATTAACTCTCAGTTCAGCGGGCCGACCAAGGTCGCCGACGCCCTCTCGCCTTCGTTCATCCAGCTCCACGTCCCCCAGGAATACCGCGACGACACGGGACATTTTCTGGCCCTGGTGCGCAGTTTGTATCTGACCCGCGATCCGTCGTTCGAGGCGTCGCGGGCGGCTACGCTGGCCGAGGAGATCATTCACCCCGCGGCCCCACATGCTCAAATCTCCCAATGTTTCGAAGGGCTGGGCCGGGCCGCGCTCCCCAAGCTCAACGAGCTTTATGCGCATAACAAGGACTACGTCAGCTTCCACGCCGCCGTCGCGGGAATGCGGCTGGGCGATCACGTCGCGTGCGACTGCCTGGCCATGCATGCCGCGAAGGTGGACGGCGAGTTTCGCTACCAAGCGATCCGCGCCCTGGCCGAGGCGAAGGGAATAGGCGCCGCCGCCGTCGCCCTGCGGAAGCTGCTTCACGATTCGGACCCGCGCGTGCAAATCGCCGCCTACGAGGCTTTGATCAAACGCAACGATCCGACCATCGAGTCGATTCCCATTGCGGGCGACAATTTTGTCCTCGACCACATCCCGGATGCGTCCACGAACTTCATTTACGTGAAGCGTACGGGATCGCGGCGGATTGCAATGTTTGGCGACAAGCTCCAGTGCTCACCGCCGGTCCTCTACCGCGCTCCGGACGGCAGCGTCACCATCAACGCCGCCGCCGGCGAGGAGGAGTTGACGGTCCTGCGGTCGGTGGTCGCAAGCGGGTCGATGTCCCCGCCGATCCCCGCGCCGCGGGCTTTACCTCCGTTGATCCGGCTCCTAGGCAACGAGGCCGCCATCGCCTCCGGCGGCACGGCGACGGGACTGGGACTCGACTACGGGGCCGTTGTGCGGGCGCTCTATTACCTTTGCCAGAACCACGCGATCAACGCGAACTTTATTCTCGAACAACCCAACGCCGCGGAGTTATTCGGTCCTGCGCAACTCGCCGGCCGTCCGGAGTCGGAACTCTGAGCGACGCCTCGTCCGCCTCCCAGCACTGATATACGCGATTCATGTTCGCGCACCGTCCTATATTCGCACAACATACGGTTCGTGCCCGATAACCCAACAAGATAATCGCTTGGATTGCAAGCGAATTGAATGTACAATGGTCCTCTGCGACCGGGGAGTTTCCCGCGATCGCCGCGCGGCACGCGGGCAGTGCCACACGATGACACTCACACACAGGGTTCGTGCTCTGGGGAGGGCGCCATGATGCTCCTTGCGACTCAGCCGGTGGAGAAGAGCAATCGACCGGCGCCGTTGGTGAAGCGCTTTCTCGATTACATCTTCGTGGAATGCGGCCTCGCCGGCGCCACTGTCACCGCCTATCAACGCGACCTCGGCGAGTTCTGGAACCACCTCGTCGAACGCGACGTGGAGCCTGCCGACATCTCCATGGAGGACGTGCAGGAGCACCTGATCCGCTTGCAGCGTCGGGGGCTTGTCGTGTCTTCCATCGCCCGTCACTTAGCGGCGATCAAAGTCTTTTTGCGTCACCTGTATGCCGAACGAGTTCTTCGGCGCGATCTCGCTTCACTGATCGAAGGCTCCAAGCGTTGGCGGAACATTCCCGACACCGTTCGCTACAACCAGGTCGAAGCTCTACTGGCCGCGCCGGACCCACGTGAGGAGTTCTACCTGCGTGATCGGGCGCTATTGGAGCTACTTTACGCCACGGGTATGCGGGTTAGCGAGGTGGTTGACCTTCCGCTCGAGCAGATCAATCTACGGCTTGGGTATGTCCGTTGTATCGGCAAGGGCCGCAAAGAGCGGATCGTTCCCGTGGGTCGCTCTGCGATCGAGGCAGTTGAAGAGTACCTGGAATATCTGCGGCCGAGGCTGTTGGGCGATCGATCGGCCTCAGCCCTGTTCTTGTCTCGCACTGGCCGACCGCTCGACAGGACCAACATGTGGCGGCTAGTGCGCAAGTACGCCATCGCCGCTGGCGTCGATAAACCATTGTCACCACATACGTTACGTCATTGCTTCGCTACGCACCTGCTTGCTGGAGGAGCGGATTTGCGGATCGTCCAGGAACTCCTCGGCCATGCCGACCTGACCACCACTCAGGTCTACACCCATGTCGACGAGACCCAACTCAAACGTGTTCATCGCGAGTATCATCCCCGTCCCTAGCCGTTCCGGACATAGAATCAACAGAGACGCAAGCAGACGCCGCGCGTGAATCGGAGCGGCGTTACGGAAGGAGTCACGACGTTGTCCTTGATCGACTTTCACAACTCGACGGAATTGTCGGACGCGAAGCTGCGGACGATGTGTCTGGACGCGCTGGACGGTTGGAACGTCGGAGGCCCCAATGTACGCGTACGGTATAGCCGCGGCGCCGATTTCTCCGGGACTTGCATCTACGCCGACCGGCGAATCTACATCAACCTGGGTCGCCATCTCGTCTATCCGTATGGGATGAAGACCAATCTCGCGAAGGTCAAAACCACGGGGCGCGGCTGGCGGCGTCCGGTCTACATCGTGGTAATGAAAACCGCCTACCACCTCGCAGTGTTCATCTTTCTTCATGAAATCTATCACCTGTTGGTCTACCGCGCGGGGCGGAACACACGCCAAAAGGAATCCATGTGCGATCGCTTTGCGGCCCGGTATCTAGTGGATCACCTGGGCGCCGCGATCCGTACGGAGCGCGGCGAACGCGTGCCACGCGAGCAGTGGGACTTCCAAGACCTCGACGCGTTTGTTGCCGGCCGGCACGTTCGGCGCTCGGCGTGCACTGCGCGGCCGAGGTGAATGACCACAAAGAGACCGATCTAACTCAGAGATAGGGCGAGAACAAATTGATCAGCCCATCGCGAAACCGTCGGAAGGAAGCGCGCCTGCGTAGAGAATCGTGCGTGACCTCGACGCTTTTCGCGAGGATTTGGTCGAGCCATTTGGCGAGTCGCGAGGCCAGGGCGCCGTCGTAGGCCTCGATGTTGAATTCGAAATTGAGACGAAAGCTGCGCGGATCAAAGTTGGCCGACCCCAGCCATATCCAACGTTCGTCCACAATCAGGAGTTTGGTGTGCACGAACGGCGGATGGCGACGAAATACGCGAACGCCGTGTTCGAGGAATTGTTCCAGATAGGCGTCGGCGACCCAGCGCATGAAGGGCATGTCCACTTTGGAGGGAAGGATGATCGTGATCTGAACGCCGCGCAGGGCGGCCATGGTCATTCCCGCGATCAGGGCCGGCGTGGGAACAAAGTACGGGGTGACGATGCGGACGGAACGCTCGGCGGCTGCAAACGCCGCCAGCAACATCCAGTGAATCTTCTCGAAATCCTCGTCAGGCCCGCTGATGATGCCGCGGGCGAGGGCCGGACCCTTGATGCCGTGCGGTGGAAAGTAATCCGAACCGGCCAGCGTCTCCCCCGTGGCCGAGAGCCAATCTTCCACGAACGCCTGCTGCATTTCCGCGACGACGGGTCCGGTGATTCGAAAGTGCAGGTCCTCCACCCGGGCGGGCAGGCCGATTTTCAGCATGTGCCGCTTTGAAATGTTCATGCCGCCGGTGAAGCCCGTCTGACCATCGACAATGAGGATCTTGCGATGGTTTCGCAGGTTGAGCCGCATCCGGCCCCAGGGCCAGCGGAGAGGAAAAAAAGCCGCGACTTTCGCACCGCTCTTGATCAGGCGACGCCCCATTCGTGAGCACGAGCCCACGGCCCCGATGCCGTCCACCAGTACATGGACGTGAACGCCGCGGGCGGCTGCGGCACGTACCGCCTCCACGAACTTCCATCCGGTGTTGTCGCAGTCGAAGATGTAGCTCTCCAAGTTCACGGTCCGTTCCGCTTTTTCGATAGCCGCCAGCATCGCGGGGTATGTCTCCTCGCCGTTGTGAAGCGGCTCGATGAGGTTGCCGGGGACCAGCGGCATACGCGTGATCCGATCGGTCATGGTGCGAAGCGGTTGCAGGTGCCCGATGCTGGTGTGATCATCTTCCGAAAGAGCCGCGGAATGCGCGGGAAGACCGCGATGCCACCATTTCTTCCGCCGGCGAATCACACGGCGCTCAAGGCGGTTGATCCCGATCACCCAATACAACCATGGACCGACCAGCGGAAAAACGAAACTGAAGAAAACCCAGATCCCCGCGCTTTTGGGATCGCGTTTGTACATGACGGCGTGGACTGCACTAACGCATCCCAGCACCAACCATGCAGCAAGGAAGATACGAAAGCCGAGAGACCCCATTTTTCACCTGAAGCGCCGATTCCCGATCGCCATTCTTGCGGCCACTTGGCACGGCGTCTAGTGGCTAAGAATGTGATGCGCCCGACTTGTCCGTAGAGCCCCGAGCACGATAATGGCTCCATGCCCCAGACCCTGGCAACATTCCCGAATCCGCACCCAACGCGTGACTACCACATCGAGCACCAAGCCCAGGAGTTCACCAGCCTGTGCCCGATGACCGGACAGCCGGATTTCGCGACCATCATGATCCGCTACGTCCCCGGGCCGACGTGCATCGAGTTGAAAAGCCTGAAGCTCTATCTTCAGTCGTTCCGATCGAAGGGTATCTTCTACGAGGACGTGACCAACGAGATTCTCAACGATCTGGTGGCGGCGTGTAGTCCGAAGTGGATGGTCGTGGAATCACGATGGAGCGTACGCGGCGGCATCCAGAGCGTAATCACGGCCGAACATGGGGACCGCAAGCAATAGGCATTTGGCAATTGGCATTAGGGACGCGACGGTTCAGAACAGGTCGTCCCGGCGCGGCGAGACGACCGGTATCTATTGCCTATTGCCTGCTGCCTATTGCCTACAGATTACATCGTCCGCAACGGTCGCGGCAGTAGCCGGCGCCGCACGAAATCGTTGCCGGCGTTGGAGGCCGGTACGTTCTCACCCAACGCCAAGGACGTTGTGCCCTCAGTCCAGAGTTGCTGCGACGCGGCTACCCTGGGAACCTGTGCGAGGGAAACGCCGCAACCTCAACGGGGTTGTGGTGTTTATCGCCTACGCGAATCGCATTTCATCGACACAGAGCAACGATGGGGTTACAACCCCGTTGGGGTTGGTGATCTACCGCCTGCACACCCAGGGTAACGCCTTCGACGCAACTCTGGGCTTCATGCCGGAACCCCTTCGGGGTTGACGCAAACGGGGGCTGTGGCGATCCGCCAGATATTCGCCTAAACTGCCCCGCGCTCTCCATCATACCCCCAAAAACCCCGCCGGAACTGCCACGGACCCTTTTTGCAACCACCGCAGCTGGCGTTTCCTGACAGGTAACTTATAACTGACGAGTGACTTAATGACGCCGGTTGCCACGATGAACCAAATCAGGATGATCGGGTGCGCTTTTATTTATGCCGTTGTCGCTGCGCTGGGCGTTCGCGCGGAGGGAGCGGATGATTTCGCGCGGGTGATGAATCTGGGCAAAGCGTACCTGGAGAACCGCGAGTCCGCGAAAGCGATCGAGACGCTCAACGAGGCCGTCAAGCTCGATCCGAAATCGGCTTCGGCGTGGCGCAACCTGGCTCGCGCCCATCTGCTCGCAGGGAAACCCGATGCGTCGCTGGAAGCGCTCGCCAAGGCCGCGGGTATCGAAGCGGAGTCGGCGCGAACCAGCTATCTGACCGGACTGAGCCACATCCGAGCGTCGCGGTTCGAGGCGGCGATTCCGCCGCTGGTCGCGGCGGTTCGACTCGACGCCCAAACGACCGCCCTACGCTTCCAACTGGCAAACGCTTTTCAGGCCGCCGGACAACAAATAAAGGCCATCGAACAACTTAAGGAAACCGTGCGACTCGATCCCCAACACGCCAGTGCCCATTACAAGCTCGCCAACTACGCTCGTCAGGCGGACGATCAGGCCGAGTTCCAACGACACAACCTGGAGTTTCTGCGACTCCGCAAACTGTTCGGAGATGAGACCCGCGCGACCGAGGCGCTGGAGAGTTGCACCTACACCTTGCCCGAATCCGCGCCGACGCAGGCCAAGCCGGAACGCAGCGCCACCGTCGAAGTTCGATTCAGCGACATGACGGATCGGGTCTTCGGCGCCCAGGGCGATCGGAGTGGTGTTGCGGCTTGCGTGATCGAAGTGGAGGAGGACGGAGGTTGTGTTTTGTTCTTGGCCGGCGCCGACGGAACGCCGGCTCTCCTTAAGATGTCACCCGATGGCACATTCCAACGGACTCCTATGGAGCCGAAATTGACCGAGGGAACATTCGAGTCCTGCATCGTCGGCGACTTTCAAGACGATGTTCCCCAAGGCGTGAAGTACGACCCGAAGCTCCACGCCCGAAATGATGTACTTCTGCTCGGTCGTAACGGGGTGCGATTGCTCAAGCGGACCGGCGCTTCGACCTTCACCGACGTAACCGAGCCGGCGGGCCTCGGTTCGGTGAAGGCCAACGCCGCGCGCTGGGTGGATTACGAACATGACGGCGATTTGGATTTGTTCGTCGGTGGGCCTGACGGTGTGGCGCTGAGGCAAAACAACGGCGATGGACGCTTTGAGAATGTGACCGAGAAGGTGGGCATCGCCGCGGCTGGGTCTGTGTTCGATGTAGCCGTCGGCGATTTCGATTCCAACATCGCCGTCGATCTTGTGGCCGCTCGCGGGACGCAGCCGACGCTGGTGTTCAACAATCAGCGCGCCGGTCGCTTCGCCGTGATGCCTGATCCGCCGGGGCCATGGCCGCCCGCGAAAAGAGTACTCATCAACGATCTAAACAACGATGGGCACCCGGACTCTGTTCTAGTCGGAGAGCGCGAGGCCGTTATCCTCTTCGGCCACACCGCGACGCGACAACGCATCGACCTCTCCTCAACTGTGGTGTCGCGGGTCCGTTTCGTCGATTACGACAATGACGGCTGGTTGGACCTGCTGGCCGTGGGCAATCGCCTCGAGGCGGTCGAACAGGGCGCCGTCCGTCTCTGGCGAAATCCCGGCGCTGACCCCGGTGCGCAGGAGTGGTCGGACGTCAGTCAGACGACCGGCCTGGCGGCTGCAATGCTCCCCACGGTTGTTGATGTGGTAACGGCCGACGTGGACCTCGAAGGTGACACCGACCTACTGCTCGTCGTAGCGGACGGCAGTCTCCGCTTCTTGCGTAACGACGGCGGCAACGCCAACAAGCAGCTCAAGGTGCGACTGATATCCAGCAAGACGAACCCGTCGGGCATCGGGACGCACGTCGAGGCCCGGGCGAAGAACTTCTGGGTTACACGCGGCGTCGGCGAGCTGCCCATCGAAATCGGCGCAGGGAAACGCGAGCGGCTCGACACGGTGCAAACACTGTGGACCAACGGCGTGATCGACAACGCGATCGACGTCGCAGTCGGGCGGACGCCCATCACCATTCTCGAAAAGAACGTGGCCACCGGTTCCTGCCCGTTCCTCTACGCATGGGATGGGCGCGGGTACCGGTTTGTGACCGACATCCTCGGCAACTCGCCGATCGGGCTGTCGCTGCAACGGGATGTCATGCTCCCGGCGGACCCGGACGAATACGTGTGGATCGGCGATGCGGACTCCTTCCCGCCGCGCGACGGAAGATACTCCCTCCAGATCACGGAGGAGTTCCGTGAGATTCTATACCTGGATGGGGGAAAACTCTTCGCCGTCGATCACGCTCCAGACGTCGAGGTGCATTCGACGGATAAGCTCATGCCGTCGCCGTTTCCCGTTTCCGAGTTGTGGGCGTTGGCCTCGCCCAAGCCGCTGCGGCGGGCCGATGGTGATGATGGGATCGACCGCACCCACGCCCTGCGCGAGATCGACGGCGACTTCGCCCCGCCGGGCCTGCCTCTGCCCGTTCCATATCGCGGGATGTGCCATCCGTTGACACTCACATTCGATTTCGGCCCGCTCGACCCGAACCGACCGCTGGTGCTGGCCATGACCGGGTGGCTCCAATACGGCGACGCGAGCAGGAACATCGCCATGTCCCAGAACTCGGCGCTGACGATTATCTCTCCCACGCTTGACGCGGAGAGTGCGTCCCAGGGCTGGGTTCCGCTGGACATCGTGGTCGGAATGCCGGCCGGGAAAACCAAGACTATTCTTTGCGATCTGACAGGGAAGCTGCCCGCCGACGCGCGGCGTTTGCGACTCTCGACGACCTTCGAGATCCGCTGGGACCGCGTCGCGCTCCTCGAACGGCGCCCATTGCCCGCGGCGCAGATTCACGAGTTCCTGCCTAAGGTTGCTCAACTGCGCTGGCGCGGCTTTTCCGAACTCCGCTCCCGCGGCCCCGGTCAACCCACGACGCCGGACTATGACCAAGTGTCGGAGTATCCGCCGTGGCGAACCACCCCGCAGGGATGGTGCACCCGCTACGGCGATGTCCTCGATCTGGTCACGGCGCGCGACGGGCGACTGGCGATGGTGAACGCGGGCGACGCACTCGCGTTACAGTTTGACGCAGCCGGCCTTCCCGCGTTGCAGCCGGGGATGGTGCGCAGTTTCTTTTTCTATTCCATCGGCTGGGACAAGGACGCCGACCACAACGTCGTCGAAGGGGACATGGTAGACCCATTGCCGGAGGAGGGGGAATCCGCTCACCGTAATTCGGTGGACGCCGAGACGGACTGGCGACTACAATACAATACGCGGTGGGTGCCGATTGATCGTTTCGATCGGCGCAATTGAAGCCCGCTCAGATCCGAGCGCAGCCTATGAGTTTTCACCCGGGTCTAAACACAGGGAGACGGGAGCGTTGGTGTCGGTGACCTTGCATCCCTCGGATCGCGGGGATACGACGAGCATCGAACAAACCTTCCAACAGGTCGATCAGAACATGGTGGCGGTGATGAAGGACGAGAAGGCGTGTGAGGAGCTCCGTGAGTCCGCCGTAGGCGGATTGCGTGAGGCGGTGGCGGACAAGGGGTATCACAGCAATGCCGTGCTGAAGGATCAATGCGAGCGAGAGATTCGCACGTACATCTCCGAGCCGAGCCGCGGGCGGCGCGACTGGGAAGGGAAGCTGGAAGAGCGTGAGGCCGTGTATCGCCCAGCGGTCGCCCGACGTGCGTGGCGGTCCGCAATTGCGCTACGCCTTCGTCGTCGGGGTCGCGAAAGGCCTCCGCCTACGACCCGGCCGACCCCAGACGCCTGTCGGCTTCGCTTATTCTGGGCTTAGTTGGTGGATGACTGGAGCTTCTTGCACAGTTGGTAATAGTCGAGCACACCCTGCACGCCGGCGCGGTCGCCGTCGGGCGCTGCCGAGACGGCCTCCTGTTGCAAAGAGATTGCTCGGTCCAGATTGCCGATCTGGTAGAGCGCCTTAGCGTAGATTTCGATGGCCCAGTCTTGCTTCGAGGCTTCGTAGGCCGCCTTGGCCGCGTCGAGGGCCAGGTCCGGCGTGCGCGAAGCGTAGTCGTCGTTTCCGCAAAGCGTGACCGCCAGAAGGTGCATGGCCTTGGCGTTGCTCTTGTTCTTGGCAATGTGCCCGCGCACGACGGCTTGGAACTCCTCGGCCTTTTTCGGTTCGGAGGCGTAGAGGCCGGTCAGCAACTGCATGGCCTGCTCATTCGCTGGGTCGGCTTTCAGGATGTCGATCATGAGTTTCCAAACGTCGTCCATCCGCCCCATCTGGTAAGCTTGTTCCGCCGTCTGAAAGAGTTTGCCCACTTCTTGCTCGACGTTTGCGGCGGCCTTGGCCTTGGCCACGTCATACTTGCCCGCGATCACCTCGGGGATCACCGTCTCCAGCGCCGGATCGAGCGGACTCCCCTCCCATACGACCCGCCCGTCGCGCCCGACGAGGTAGGCGTATGGAATCCCCACCATCTCGCTAGGCAGATAGGCCTTGCTCGTCGCCCCGTTGTCATCGAGGGCGATGGTGTACATCATGTTCTTGCCCTGTTCTTTCACAAACTGCTTGATCTCCGTGGGGGAGTTGCGGTTGGGGTCGGGGTCGGTCACGCCGATGATAACCAAGTCTTTTTCGTGCTTCTTTTGAAACTGCGTCAGCAGCGGCACGCTTGCCTTGCACGGCGGACACCAAGTCGCCCAAAACTCGACCATGTGAATCTTCTTTGCCGCATCCTTCGCCAGGTTGACCGCTTCACCCCGCACCCATTCCTTGATTTTCAGCGGCGGCGCGGGATCGCCGATCTTCAAGTCGGCGGCGACCCGCGTCCCACCAACGGCCATCGCGGCCATTAACACGACAAACATCCGACCTAGCTTCATCAGAAAATCGCTCCTCACGTTGATTAAAAATCAGTCGCCTTTACCCCACCCTAGAAAGTCGCTCCGCGCCTTTGACCCGCGATCCGCCCAGCTTCCGCAGCCGCCGGCAGGCATCCTCGAGGTCGGCCATCTTCTTGGCGTAGCAGAACCGCAGTTGATTGTCTCCGTCCGCCGGGTTGCGGTAGAACGCCGAACCCGGAACGGTAGCGACGCCGACCTCATTGAGGATCGCCTCGGTCGCCGCCGTCGCGCTCGCCCACCGACCCTCCTCGAACGACGCTAGCATGTAGTAGCTGCCGTCGGGAACGAAAGGTGTAAACCCGATCTCGCGGAGCGTGTCGATGAGCATGTCTCTCTTCACCGTGTAGTCGGCGCGCATTTCCGTGTAGTACTTCTCCGGCAAACCCAGCCCGCCCACGACGCCATACTGCAGCGGCGCGGGGGCGCAGATGTACAGCAAGTCGTTCACCACCGAGACCCGGTCGATGATCTCCGCCGGGCCGACGGCGTAACCGATCCGCCAGCCGGTGATCGCATAGGTCTTCGAGCCGCCGCTCATGGTCAGCGTACGCTCTTTCGCTTCCGGCAATGCACCGATGCTCACGTGCGTCTTGCCGTAGGTGATGTATTCGTAGATTTCGTCGGTTGCGATCCAGACGTTGTGCCGTTTCGCCGCCGCGGCGATGGAGCACAGTTCTTCCTTGGAGAAGACCTTTCCGCTGGGATTGGCGGGCGTGCAAAGCAGAATCATCTTCGTCTTGGGCGTGAAAGCGGCCTCGATCTCCGCGAGATCAAACGACCAATCCGGAGGCTGCAAGTCGACGTAGCGGACACCGACCCCGAACAGCTTCAATAGATTGACGTGGTAACCGTAGAACGGAGAAAAGACGATGCACTCGTCGCCGGGGTTGAGGGTGGCGAGGGCGATGCACGCGAAGGCGCCCGCCGACCCGACCGTGACCACGATCTCTTTCTCCGGGTCGCATTCGATCCCGTTGAAGCCGCGCATTTTCTTGGCGATCGCGGTGCGCAGCTCGATCACCCCGCGCAGGTTGGTATAGCTGGCGAGGTCCTCGTCGATCGCCTGTTGGGCGGCGCGTTTGACCGCCTCCGGGGCGGGTTGGTCACATACCCCTTGGGAGAGGTTCACTCCGCCCATCGCGGCGCAGATCGCCGAAAAGCGACGGATATCTGATTGTTTGATCGACTTAACGCGGTCTGCGACTTGTTTGTTCATCGTCCTGCTCCTGTTAAAGGCACCGCCTAGGCGGCGGCATGGAATCCATTCCCGCCTGGTACAATCCGTGAGTATACGCGACAAGCCTACGCAATTCAAAGGCGGCGCATAGAGAAGGGCCCCGGGGCTAACCGGGACCCTTCGTTTAAGTCTATCACTGCTACCCGCCTAGCAGGGGCGGGCCACAAAACTGCCCTACGGGTTGATGAACGGCTTAATCGCCGTGAAATAATAGGAGAATCGCCCGTCGACCGTGGCGTTGCTGTTGTGGTCGCACTCATTGTTTAGGTTGGTACCGCAGGCGCCGGAGAGCTGCCCAACGATCTGCGAACTGGCGTTAAGGACGGGGGAACCGCTGCTTCCGCCGGCGGTGGCGCCGTTGACGCCTTTGCTGTAGATCCGCTGCGTGAGCGGCCAACCCGTGCAAGTGAAACCGTAGTTAAACGTGTTGCTGTTTGAGTAGACCTGCGGTCCGAAGTTGGGGTTGCTGATGCGGTACAGCGGGACGCCGATGCCGACGTTCGCCGAGGTCCATCCCAGGAAGACCGAACCGGCCGGCGGCGGGCCGTTGAGTTGGAGGAGCGTATAGTCGCCTTTTCTGTTGGTCTTTCTTACGACGGAACCGCTCGTCTTCGGCGTCCAACCGGTGTTGTTGATGAGAGGGTTCGGGCAGGTGCCGTTGCACGAGGACGTGGCAAAGCGCCAGTAGAACTGGACGGTGGCAGCCGTGCCGTTCGTGCTAAGACAGTGGTTGGCGGTCAGGAAGTAGTTGTCCTGCGCCGGGTTTGTGTCGTTGATCAGACCACCAGTGCAGGTATAGATATACTGGCCGGCGATCCACTCCATCTTGGCCGTACCGAGCTTCGCTGGGACGGCGGGGCCGCTGGTTGTGCAGGTTGCGTCCAGCACGCACGCGGGGTTCCCCGCTGACGGGCATGGAAAGTTCTCTACCGCCGCGATGTTGATGACCTCGGTGACGAATTGCCGGCTGATGTGCCCGAGGTCAGTGATCGTGAAAGTAGCCTGTCGAAGCTCATCCGCGTCTGTGGCCACGAGCATCAACACACCCGTGGGGGAGAACACGGTATCCGTCCAGAATTCGCCGCTATCGTTGGGTCCGCGGCCGACGTACGGCCCGTAGGACTCACCCTCCGGGCTGAAGAAGAACATCTGCACGCCATCCGGTAGGGAAGTCCCTTGGAGATGAACCCGGATTCCGCCCGCGCCGTCGGAAGTGATCGACTGTGACCACGCCAGCGTCCCATCCTCCAATTCGCGAATGGAACCTTCCGAGAGCCCACGAACGCCCTTCACCGGCCCGGCCGCATCCAGGTTGGCGACACGAATCGGCGACGTCAGTGCCTTCACCACCCCTATGCGCAACGGCGTCGGCTCATCCGACACGGGCGCCTCCCAGATCGTCTGCAACTCGGCGTCCGTGAATTCCACGCGAATGGGCGTCTCTAAAACGTCCACCGGCATTGCGGCTTGCAGCGAAACGAAGAGCGCGGCTTGGTTCTCGAAGTATTCATCCGCATTCAGCCCGACCTCTTGAACCTGGGGAAAGGCCTCATGCACCCCCCGGCCTATCGGCGTCACCTTAGGCTCCGCCCCAAGGACAACCGACCCGAGTGCGATCGGCATCGCCGCCAGGACTACTCGACAGATGTTCCTCATTCTTAGGCTCCTCATAAAACGTTTTTTCCCAATGCCCCACCGTCATGCGGGTACGCACCCGCACGGCGGTGGACACGACCACGAAAGTTTTACACGGCCCGATGCCCTGTGCTTGAAGGCTTCGATTGTCCGTACTAGCCTGACGTATTGCAATAAAAAAAAGAAAAAATCTTTTGTGCAATCGCAGCAAACTGGAGACCTGGGAGAACAGTCCGCTACCGGCGGAAGTTGCGTTTCAAGAGACCGATGTCTACGGGTTCTGAGACAGGATCCGCGCCCCGTAATCTGTGTTTGGAATCCGGGCTTCCGGAGACGGCGCGTTCCAAGCACTAACGACGAGGATGACCGAAAACCACGCCATCAGAAGCGTGGTCACGTCCATTGGCGTCCCAAGGGTGGCAAGACGCAAGCCCTCGCAGGCGGCTGCCAATACGGTCAGCGCTCCGAACGCCCACCACCCCGCGTGAACGGCTCGAAAACGCCGCAGTAGAACGGCCAAGGTCAAGGTCAACGTTGCGAAAGTCAACAGCGATGAGAGGACTTCCGATGCCGCAGTATGGAGGGATTGTCGCCAAAGGGTTTCAAAGGGCAGCCACTGTACGGCAAATGGGCGTTCGTTGGAAAACGAAAGCCCTTGCAGGTTCACGCATGGCGCAATCAGTAAGCCGACCTGAAAGACGGCGAGGATGGCCATCAGCACAACCACCCGTGAGTGGTTGGGCGACCTGTAAAACGTCGGAACGGCCAGGCCGTCAGCACAACCACCCGTGAGTGGTTGGGCGACCTGTAAACCGTCGCGACGCCAGGCGGACCAGGCCAAAGAATCGATCAGGAACACGGCGCACCACGCCCCGAACGCCACGCCGAAGCTGCGGATCATAACGGTGGACGCATCAAAGGCGTGTGATTGCGTGAAAAGCTGCATGAACTCGACCAGCACCACCAGGATCAACCCGTTTTTAAGTGCCGACCCTAGCGACATCACCGAATGGCGCCCGCGTTCACGCCCACCCAGAGCGAGAAGATACCCTAGCACCGCGAACCAGCCCGCGCCCGTAAGCTGATACGCGATCGCGGCGAACGGCGGCGCTCCGACCGTTGTGACGCGGGTGCTCATCAAGCTCCAATGAGCGCGCCCGAACGACGCGTGAAGGGCGTCCGTAGTCGTCACGAAATCGAATGGCGCAAGGTTGTAAAGGAAGAGTCCCAGCGTCAGCAGCGACGCAGCCGTCGTGAACGGGCGGTCGGCTAGCTCGCTGCGCACCTGCGCCATCGCCGCTCCTATGCTTCCCGACAAACCGACGCCCAGGCACGCCCCGATCGCGGTGCCTATACAGTTGAGCAGGATGTCGGTACACGAAGCGACCCGCGACTCGAGACCGGTTTGCAGCATTTCCACGAGAATACTCAGCGACGCCCCGATGATGGTTGCCGCGAGCACGCCGATCAATCGTCCGCACTGGCGCCTCATTGCCATAAGTCCCAGGACGAGTCCGAGCGGCAAGTAGACGAGCAAATTGGCAGCCGCATCATCGGGTGTGGTCGGACGAAATCGGAGGTTCACTAGCCCGTCAGAGATCGCGCGATGAAAGGCCGTGAGGGAAAAGTCGAAAGGCAACAAAGAGGTGTAAAGGACGGCCAGCACACACCCGACCGGCCAGCGCCACGATCCGCCATCGGCGGACCGCGGCGGCAAAGCGACTGCCGGTGCGGTTATGGATGATCTTGTGGACCAAGCGAGGTCTCGTGGGGGTTCCAATGCTTCTTTCCTCTCCGCTGCCCACACGGGCGTTACTCATCGTAGGACGCGTGCAGGTCGGATTCGAACAAGAGCACGAGTTCCGATAGTATCGCTTTCCGCGACCGACGGCGGGCCGATTAGAGCGTGGAGTCCGCCATAGGCGGACAACACGACCCATCCGAACCCCAAGCGCAAGCGCGGGGCAGAGTGCCACTTTGGAACAACAGTGCTGTTGGGTACCGCAAGTCCTACGACCACCCCCTCTCCCATTGAGGGGAGAGGGCAGGTCGCCAATGCGACTCGCCTATGGCGAGGTGAGTGGTGAAACGCAGGCGTCGTGCCTCCGTGCCTCCGTCGCTTCGTCGCTTCGTGGCTCCCATTCCTCTTGCATGGTCGATGGGCTCTTGTTAAAACGCCGGATTATCGGAACTGCATCGGAGCGGGAAAGACCCAGCGAGGCCGGGGCTCCGATTAAGCCCCTGTCCTAAAACCCCTCTCCCCCGTCGCGGGGGGTCGGACGAGCCGACCGAGAAGGGAGGGTCCGAGGGAAGGGTGAGGGGGATAGACTGAACGCCCAACTCTTGAACGAAAGGTGACGAACCATGAAGTCACGGCATTTGCGCTTTGTCCGCTCCCTCACGGTCGCGGCTCCGATCAGAGCACCGGGCGCTAGCCCGGTGATCCGCCGCAGTCGGATCCGCTTGCTGGCGCTCGCGACTCTGATTCTGGTCGCGACGCCCTCGAGCTACTCCGCGGATATCGGCACGGCCTTTAGCTATCAGGGTCAGCTCAAGCAGGGCGGAGCGCCGGCGAACGGGAACCTCGATATAGAGTTCCGCCTGTTCGATGCGGCCACGCTCGGCAATCAGGTCGGTAATACCGTGACGCTCAACGGAGTGGCCGTGTCGAACGGACTGTTCACCGTCACGCTCAACTCCGCCGGCGAGTTCGGTCCCAGCGCCTTCAACGGCGAGCAGCGCTGGTTGCAGATCACGGTCGACGAGTCAACGCTCACCCCGCGACAGGCGCTGACGGCGGCGCCTTACGCTGCGACGGCGCTGAGCACCGTGGGGCTAGACGGACATTCACTGGATGCCGCCGATGGCGACCCGATGGATGCCGTATATGTGGATAACGTCGGCAACCTGGGCGTTGGGACGACCTCGCCGACGGCACGGTTGGATGTGAATGGTGCGGCCCGCACCACCACCCTTGAGATCACCGGCGGTTCGCCGCTTCAGCAACCGCTGTTCGGGTGGGGCTGGAACGACTACGGGCAGACCACCGTCCCCTCCGGCACGTTCGTGGCCGTGGCTGCGGGCTTGTATCACGGACTGGCGATCCGCACCGACGGCACGCTGGTTGGGTGGGGGTACAACGGGTATGGCGAGATCGACGTCCCCACGGGCACGTTCACGGCCGTGGCCGCGGGCTTCTATCACAGCCTGGCGATTCGCAGCGACGGCACGCTGGCCGGGTGGGGCGACAACACCTACAGCCAGATCAATATCCCCGCCGGCACATTCACGGCCGTGGCCGCGGGCCAGTATCACAGCCTAGGGATCCGCAGCGACGGCACGCTGGTCGGGTGGGGCTGCGGTGTCCCGTACAATTACGGTCAATGCAATGTCCCCCTTGGCACGTTCACGGCCATCGCCGCGGGCCAGTATCACAGCCTAGGGATCCGTAGCGACGGCACGCTGGACGGGTGGGGCTGCGGTGCCCCGTACAATTTCGGTCAATGCATCGTCCCCTCCGTAGTCACATTCACGGCCGTCGCCGCGGGCGGAGCTCATAGCGTCGGGATCCGCAGCGACGGCACGCTGGTCGGGTGGGGCGACAACGGCTCCGGTCAGATTAACGTCCCCGCGGGCACGTTCACCGCCGTGGCTGCGGGAAGCGTTCATAGCCTGGCGATCCGCAGCAACGGCACGCTGGTAGGCTGGGGCAGCAACATCTATGGACAAACCACCGTCCCCTCCGGCACGTTCACGACCGTCGCCGCGGGCGACTCCCACAGCCTGGCGATCGCCAGCGACCCGACACCCGGCAACTTCGGCTTGTTGCTGGCCACCGATTCGGCGGTCAAGCCGGGCAGCAACACCTGGACGATCTATTCCGACCGGCGGCTCAAAAAGAATATTGAGCCGCTGTCCGGCGCGCTCGACCGTCTGCTTCAACTTCGCGGCGTCACCTTCCAGTGGCTCGACCCGGCCTCGCAAGGCGGGATCACCGGGACGCAGATGGGCCTGATCGCCGACGAGGTGAGTCGCGCCTTCCCGCAATGGGTGGGCCGTGACCCCAAGGGCTACCAAACCCTCACCGTCGGCGGCTTCGAGGCCCTCACCGCCGAAGCCCTCCGCGAACTCCGCGCCGAGAAGGATCGCCAGCTATATGACAAGGATTGCGAGATCACCGAGCTACAGGATCAAGAGGCGGCCAAGGATAAGCGCATCAACAAACTGGAAGCCCGACTCGCGGCAATCGAGGCCATGATCGCCCGTTCACCGAACGTGAATAACGGAGGCGCCCGATGACCGTCCATTCGACAATCGACACTTGTCCTGAGCCTCGAAGGAATCCCCCTGATCGCTCCTCCACCCGTTCATGACCGAGCGCCCGTCAAGTTCTATAATGGGATGGGGTGCGCCATGTGCATAATCCGAAGGTCATTCGGATTCGCTCGGAGAGAGCGGACCCGCCGCACGCGGACCGCGTATCCCAGGCTCGTTGCATAGGTGCCACGATATGACACTCGAAAAAAAATGTACTTTCAAAACGAACCCATTTGACATCCATCCTTCAATCAATACAGTTCCACCTTGCCCTCCGTTCCGCGCCTCGGATCACGGTTGCACGATCAGAGCGTGGAAGCGGCAGCGACACGACCGACAGCGTTCCGGTCGCCGTGTTGACATTGATCGCCGTTCTTGTCCTTCGTCGTCGAAGCGCAACGGAAGTGGCAATGATAAAGAACTTCTAAACATGAGTCACCTATGAAAGCCACAGTGATCCACCAATTCGGACCGCCGGAGGTGTTCCGCTACGAGGATGTCAAACAGCCCGTGCCGGGGACCGGTGAGCTTTTGATCAAAGTCGCCGCCTGCGGGATCAACCGTTATGACTTGTACCTGCGAATGGGGGCGGTGTTCACGGACATCGTTTTCCCGCATGTGCTCGGCGCCGACGTGGCCGGGAGCGTCGCGGCGGTCGGTCCCGGCGTGAGCGGTTGGCGCGAGGGAGACCGGGCCATCGTCGCTCCCGGATACCCGGTCGATCCTGGTGACGCCAATGTCCGTCCGGAAAACCGCGCGCCCAGCTTTGAGGTGACCGGCACGCACACCTGGGGCGGCAACGCGGAGTACATCCGCGCCCCGGCTCGGTACGTTCTAAGGGACGAAACCGGTTTGCCGGCGGAACAAGTGGCGGCGATGCCCCTGGTCTTGATGACGGCCATGCACGCCGTGGAAACGCTGGGTGAAGTACGCGGCGGCACTCGTATACTCATTCAGGGCGGTGCTTCGGGAAGCGGCAATGCCTGTGTTCAGGTTGCCAAAGCCCTCGGCGCGAAAGTTGCAACAACCGTTGGATCATCGGCCAAAGCGGAGTGGCTGGTGCGAGAATCGATTCTCGCACCAGGAGTTGGCGCTGATCTGGTCATCAACTACAACGAACGCAACTTCGCCGATGAGATTCTGGACTGGACCGACGGGGTCGGCGTGGATGTGGTGATCGACAACGTCGGGGCGAGTGTGTTTGAGGACAATCTCAAATCCCTTCGCGTCGGCGGCATCTTCGTCAATTTCGGTCTGGTCGGAGGAATGAAGGCGACGCTCAACATCCGCGAGCTGTTCTTCCGTCAGCACCAACTTCGCGGATCGTTCATGGGCAGCATTGACGAACTCAAGCGCGGGTTGAAGCTCCTTACGGATGGCAAAGTTAAGGCCGTGGTCGATCGAACGTATCCGCTAAAAGACGCCGCAGATGCCCATCGGTACATTGATTCCCGCGCCGTGCGCGGCAAGGTAGTGTTGATTCCGTGACGCCCGCCTGCCCGTTAGCGACCGTGCTCTACCGCTTCGACGACGCGGCCCGATTCCCGGTTTTCGAGAGTCACACGACCGCGAAAGGCACCGTTGCCATCCATGTCGATCGAGAAGAGGTCGGTGATTTTCTTCGGATCGACTATCAGCGGCATGAGGCCGATCCCGACGAAGTCGACATCGTCCTTGCACTACCGCTGGTTGCCGTCGGCTGCTGCCGGAGCGCAGCAGAGGCACGTGCAGAGGTAGCAGTTAAGCGCCAGTTGTTGCTAGATGTGTTCGGAGATGCCAGTTGCTGTCACCTTTATCTGGAAGGCATGGACGCGAGCGGAAGTCTCCTCGCGTTGTCGTTCGGTCCCGTTGACTTCACCGGTTGGCATACCCTTCGTGCCGACGCCTCAAAACTCGTATCGCCGGTCCAGTTTCATCGCTTCCGCTTGACCACTGCTCCGTCGTCCCATGCAGTCCGCTTGGGCGTCCGCTCGCTGTCCCTGACAGGCGAAGTTCGTGTCGCTGCGGCAGGCATGACATGACATCCAAGTGTTCGCTGCTGCCGATCCGTTGCGTTCGGAGTCGGGGAATTACGGTGTGCGTCATGTCCGCGATCATCGCATTCCCCACCTCCATAAGAGGAGTACCCAGCGCCTAAAGCCTACAGCCTAAAGCCGACAGTCTAAACAACTACGGTGTGCATCTCCCGCAACGGTCACGACAAAAGCCGGGGCCGCACGCGCCGCCGGGGCAGTGCGTGTTGTTGATGCACGGCTCGCCGTCGTTCGCGCCGCCGAGGCAACTCCGTACGCACATGCCGCCGTTGCACGCGGTCGGAGTGCTGCATGGGGTGGTGCCGCACGTGACGGTCGAGGGGCAGGCGCAGGGGCCGCTGAATGGATAGGCGAAGCCCTTGAGAGCATCCACCCCGGCCACGATGTCCAAGGCGTTCAGATCGCTGTTAAGATCCGGTACGTTGGGTTGCAGTTGGGCGAAGGTTTTACTCAGCGCGCCGGTAGTGCTCTTTAACTTGTCTACCAGTGCGACGACGTCAAGTGCGTCCGGCTGTGTTTCAGTTTCCGGGGGATTGAAGAGTAGCGTAATGTCGCCATACCGCGCCGTCATTAAGGTATTGAAAGGAGAAACCAAGGAACACGTCGGTTCGCTTCCCATGCAGTCGGCCGCCAACACTTCGACCTGGTAGGTCGAGCTGGGTATAAGTTCGGCGCCGACGACGTGGACCAAGTCTTCGGTCGTCCAGTCGCGGTAGTAGGGCGTACACTGCAGCCGTGCAGCCCTGAAGCACCCCACTTCGGGGATCTCCTGCGATTCGAGGAACGTGTTCGCCTTGCCCACCCAGCGGACGCAACCCACGGGATCCGTACACGTCGGTCCCATTTCAAACGTAGAGAAGTTCGTCGGCGGCGACGTCGCGACGTTCGGGGGATTGGGGTTCTGCAGGTCGACAAGCCTGAAGCGGATGGCCGTATGGGCGCCGGGTAGGGAGGTCGGCGCACTGGGAACGGAAACCGACACCACACGCGTTTTGTTGTAGAGGAAAGGATCGGTCTGCGGCATGGGCGGGGGCTGACATTCGTCAGGAACGCCATTGGCATCCCCGTCGCGGGACGTTCCCGCCTGGATGTCGCACGCGTCCGCGACGCCGTTGGTATTGCAATCGAGCGTGCCCACCGGGTCGCACGAGTCACCGACGCCCAAGCACGTTCGGGAATCACGAAATACGATCAAATCGGGGATGTCGAAGGTGGGGTGGAAGCGGTTAGCCGACTGGAGGACGGGATTCATGGTCCATCCGGGACATGAGCAGTGGTTCGCACTCCAATTGTGACCTAGCTCGTGGGCGGACAGGTCGGTCTTAGAGGCGAGGAGATTGCAGGCCACGGAGTTGGACACGACCACGCTAAAGGCCGCGTCGGTAAAGCAGAGACTCCGCGTAATCGCCATGCCGATGTAGCCGCCCGTCAGGTTCTTGCCGGTGAACAACTGTGCCGCGTCCCGCCGGACATTGCCCATTTGCTCGACCCAGCGGTCGCGGAACTGGTTCAGCAGGCTGCCGATGTCCGAAGCGGAGTATCCGTCGGGTTCTACAGTACGAACGACGATGGTGGTGATGATGTGGCGGACGCCGAGGTCGCGCTCGTACTGGAGGTTCATGTTGTTGATGATGTTGTTGATCTGCGCTTCGGTTGCGGCCACGCTGCCGTAGTCTTGGAAGTATTCCACGTCGGAATCAATGGCGAGTTCGGCAATCAGAAGGGGGCCGCCGGTTGCGACGACGGCGGACTCCCGTTGGTCGAGCGCATTACTTCGCGGCTGCGAGGCGGTCGCGCATGCTCCGCCGCTCGCTAAGACATCATCGTCGCGGTAGAGCACGTATTGATCCGCCGCTGCACTCGTCACGCGCGTGCCGATGGGTTCCAGCCATTGTCTATGCCCGTCCGGATACAGCATCATGGCATAAAGACCGTCGTCTTGGAGCGAGGCGGCCACGGCGCTGCCTTCGATACCAAGCACTCGTCCGCGGAGCGTTCTGACCGGACCGGGGTCAACGCTGACGTAGGAACCGTCGGCCAATTGCGTTAACAGTTTGTAATCAGGCGCACGAACCGACTCCGTGATTAACTCCAAGGTACGAAGCTCTTGACCGATGGGAATCACGGCGCGAAACGAAGCCCCGGCGGTTTGAGGGAACTGTACCGTGACGATATCGCCCGCCGAGAGGTTGAGCGAAGCATTGGCGTCGGCTGCGATGATCGAGAGCTTGTCAGTTGCGACACGCGCGGTTGTCGGCTCGATAGCGTAAGCCCCGAAAATGGCCGTCCCACAGGCAATGACGACTGAGATCCGAGGCCAACAACTCCGTCGAACTTTGTAGGCACCAAGACTCATAGTATGAGGGCACCCTCGCGTCCCGCCTGCACGTCAACCTCCTCTACTATTATGAGGCCCTTTGAGCTGATTTCAACCGGCAGCGGGGGATTCTCACCGCGAGAAGCGGCCGATGTCTTTCATGATGTCCACAAGCCGCGATTGCCGGGTGCGGTAGAAGTCGGCCGTATCCTCCACGGGGAGGTCGTCAGGAGTGGTGATGGCGTTGCGCAAGACGCCGCCCAATTGGATGGGAAAGCTGGCCTTGTACTTGTCGTCCAGATAGGCGATCCGCGACCAGTCCGCGAGGACCAGGTACTCGCGAGCGGTACCGGTCAGGAGGCTGTCGCCGACGGAGTAGTCGCGCGGGTCGTTGCGGACGCCGAGAAGAGGGAGGATGGTGGGAGCGATGTCGAGGTGGCTGGTCAATTGATTGGAAACCGAAGCCCCGGTTCCGGGCACCCACAACACCATCGGAGTGCGGACCTGCCCCTCGGTAAACTCTGAATTGTGCCCCCAGCGGCCATTTTCCATGAACTCCTCGCCGTGGTCGCCGGTGATGAGCACGATGGTCGAGTCGAGCAGGTTCTGCTGATCGAGGTAGTCGGTGATCCGAGCGATCTGGCTATCGAGATGGTGGCAGGCGTTGATGTAGCGGTTCTTGATAAGCGGCATATCTTGGTCGAGGTCCATCGTCGCGTAGTTGAGTTCCTCGAGATACGGCGTGCGGATGACCGACTCCGGCGGGAAGTAGTACCGGGCGTGCGGCGACTCGAAAAACATGAAGGTCATGAACGGCCGATCCGGGGACTGTACGCGCAGGAAATTGAGTATCAGCTCGACGTTGCGGCGGTCGCGCTCCCACCCTAGTCCGCCCCACTCCTCGTGCAACTGATCGCCGGGCAGTTTGGCGAAGACCGTGCGATCAAACTCGGGATAAGTGAAGCGGGCGCTGGTAAACATCTTCATCTGATAGCCGAGCTGCTGGAGCACGTCGATGAGCACCGGACCGTGATGCTCGCGGAGGAACGTGAACCAGAGGTTGCCGTAGAGGCCGTAAAACATGGAGAACATGCCCATGCGCGTGCCGTTGCCGCCGCTGTAGTGCCGGGTGAAACGGTGGGCGCGTTCGGCGAAGCGCCAGGTTTCGGGCATGATTTCGGGATCGAGCATGTCGGCCCGAAGCGACTCGGCTACGAGCAAGACGATGTTCATGGGGTGCGACGTCGGCTGCAAGTCAATGGGCTTGAGCGGGTAGTTCAGCCGACCGTCGGCGGCGCTGACGCGGATCGTGTCGCGAGCGTCAACCTCAAACCCCATTCTCCGTGCTAGGTGACGAAAGGTGATCGGAAAGTACAGTGGGAAGACGCTCGCCGACATCAGAACCGGCGAGTACGAGCGGATGTCGCTGATTCCATAGCCGAAGGTGCCGCCGATGGAGCACGCGACGAGGATGGCGGATCCGCCGATGACGTTTCGACGGGGCATCATACGCCGCCATAGGCGATCAAACGCCGGAACTCTTCGCACCACGAGAGCGAGCAGTCCTTGAACGACGAAGTATCCGAAGATGAAAAGCATGTAGATGACGGTCGCCGATGAACTCCCGCCCGCGGACTCCATCCCGCCGCTCGTAAAGATCGTGTTCCATACGAATCCGTTTAAGTGCATCCCAAAGAAGGTGAAAATCGTCCGATCCGCAAAGATTAAGACTTGCGTCGCCCCCGTTGCGAGAATGGCGACGGCGAAGACGATCCTATCTCGACGTATGGACGTCAGGAGCCGTTTGCGATTGTCGTCGTCAAGGGGGCGCAACAGGAGATTGGCTATGGTGATGATCGCCGCCGCGGGCAACAGATAGATGAAAGAATAGGACAGGTACACAGCGAGGGTGTAAAGCGTCGTCGGCAGGTTTGCGAAACTGGCATGTCGCAAAAACCCGTAGGTATTGGCCAAGGTGATGACGTAGCTAAGCAGAAAGAACTGCACGAGTTGGCGTGCGCGAGGTAGGGCGGGGCGTAGCTCCGAGGTTTGCATCAGTCAACTCCTACCGAGGAACGGGTCCGGAGTCGACGCGCATGCAACTTGCTATGCGCTACCAGTTTGATGCTTGACGAGCGTCATCAGGCCGGTCCCGAAAGTAGCAGAATAACCCGGGCAGATACCGCTGACAACCTCGTGATCGCTATTTTTCATGCTGCTGTCATCCTTCTGTAATGTCAAAGGTGAAGAGCGGCGTCACGTCGGTTAGTTTGTCTAGGTTCCAGGAGTGGTCAAGGATGGTGGCGGCGGATTTGTCGCTGACGACGCCTTGAGCCATTCGATGGAATTTGGCCACGACTTCCTCGTCGGTCATGGGATTTTTGGCATGACCGCGGGGGAAATCTACGCGTTTATTGAGCTTCGTTCCGTCCGCGCAAGAAATTGCAATATCGTTAGGAATGCCCTCGGGATAGCCTTCGTTGAGCTTTGGATCCTCGATGATTTTGGTCCGGTCGATCAGGTCGAGCAGCTTCGGGTCGGTGAGGCGGTGCTCGTCGAAAGTCGCCAGCGTCACATCGCCGTCCACGAGTGCTGCGGCACAGCAATAGAACATCGAGTGGTCGGCCGTCTCCCGCGAGGTGGGGCGGAGCTTCTCCGGCTCGCTGCCGATGATGCTGACGGCGGCCTCGAAGCTGTTGATGTTGATCGACTGGATTTTCTTACCCGCGAGTTTAGGCCGAAGTTGTAGGCAGGCGTCGATGGCAGACTGCGAATGGTACTCCGCTGGCCAATACTTGATGTAGGTTTTGTCGATCATGAAGTCGCCATCGCGGCCAAGGATGAGGTTCTTCACACCGAGGATGTTGAGCTGTTTCATCAGGCCTTTAGGCCCTTCGAAAAGTTCGTTCGGGCCGGTGAGGCCGCGGCGGGCGAGGTCGGCGGCGAAGACTCCGTTGCGGGCGGCGTTGGAAAAAGCGCAGGCCTTCCAATCGGATATCTGCCCGGTGCGCGTCTGACGAGTGGTAATATTACACACGCCGGCCAGTCCCAAGGCGTGTTCCATCTGGTCTTCGCTAAGGTCCCAAAGCTTGGCGGCGAGTGTGGCGCTAGACAGTGCGCCGTAGGTTACGTGGTCCCATCCGCCGGCGCGGAGGCTGGCGGCGTCGCACAGGCGACATTGAATCTCATAGCCGATGACTGTGGCGAGGATCAAATCTCGTCCGGTCTTGCCGGTCTGCTGGGTGACGGCAACCGCGGCGGAAAGGTTGTCCGAGGGGTGCGCCGGCTCCAGACTCAGATAAGTATCGTTGTAGTCGAGGTAGCGCACCATTGCCCCGTTGGCGAAGGCGGCGAGTTCCGGCAGAGTACGATGAGAAGTGCCCCAAACCGTGGCCTTGGCCTTCGGGTCACTGACGGACATGGCCTTTTCGCGGACGATCTTGGCCGGGTGCGAGTGGTAAGCGCCGAGCGTCGTCGCAATCGAGTCAATGACGCGACGCTTGACCTCATGGACCGTCTTAACAGGCAATTGTTGATATCGTAATGCGCTGGCCCATTGGGCCATTCGTCGGGCAATGGTCATACGTTCCTCATGGTAAAACAGGCTCCACCAACACTACATAGAATCGAGCAATATTTCAGCAATATCCAATTGGGGTATGCTCTCCCGGTTATGGGCGGCTAGACCGTCGGTCAACATGCGCATGCAAAACGGGCATGCGCTCGCCACAACGTCCGGCTGAGTTTCGAGCAGTTGCTGCGTTCGGGCGATGTTGACCCGTTCCGTGCCCGGCTCCTCCTCCTTGAACATTTGCGCGCCGCCTGCACCGCAGCACATACCTCGATCGCGTGTCGCCTTCGGTTCGAGCACGGTCAATCCGGGAACGCTCCGTAATGCTTCCCGTGGCGCATCGTAAATTTCGTTGTATCGACCGAGATAACAAGAGTCGTGGTAGACGACATTCTTGTCCACCCGCCGACTGGGTTTTAGTTTACCTTGAGCGATCAATCCGGCAAGGAACGTCGAATGGTGAATCACCTCATATTTGCCGCCGTAATCGGGGTATTCATTCAGAAGCGTGTTGAAGCAATGGGGGCAGGTGGTGACGATTTTCTTCTTGTCCACAGCGTAGCCGTTGAGCACTTCGACGTTGGCCTTGGCGAACGTCTGAAAGAGGTATTCATTGCCCGCTCGCCGCGCCGGATCGCCTGTACACTGTTCCTGTGTTCCCAGAATGGCGAAATCGACGCCGGCCAGTTGCATCAGCTTCACCGTCGCGCGGGTGACGTTTTTGGCTCGTTCGTCGAACGACGGGGCGCAGCCGACCCAAAACAACACTCGCGCATCGGGATGCTCCGCTAGAGTTTTGACGTCGAGCCCTTCCGCCCATTTCGCCCGATCGTCGGAAGGAAAGCTCCAGGGGTTGGCATTGGACTCCAATCCTCGGAATGCGGTCTGCAATTGGGCGGGGAATTCACTGCGTTCCTGGACCAGATAGCGGCGCATGTCGACGATTTTGTCGACATAACTGATGAAGACGGGACATTCCTGCTCGCACGCCCGGCAAGTTGTACAAGCCCAAAGGACTTCTGGGTCGATCACCCCATCAACCAAATCTTTGCGGTGTTCTTGGGCGTCGCCGTTGATCTTGTCTGCAACCAGTGCTTTTTCCTGATTGTAAAGGAAATCGCGTAAATCGAGGGTGACATGTTTCGGTGACAGCTTCTTGCCGGTCTTTGTGGCCGGGCAGTGGTCACTGCATCTACCGCATTCCGTGCAGGTGTAGAAGTCGAGGATGGATTTCCAACTGAACTGATCGATGCGGCGAATGCCTAGCGTCTCTTCACGTTCCAGCCTTCCGTCAATGTCCTCAATCGGCGGCAATCGCCCCGGAGAATGTAAACTCTGGAAATACACGTTCGGTATTCCCGTAATCACATGGAAGTGTTTGGAATAAGGTAGCAGATTTAGGAAAAGCAATACCAGTGTTGAGTGCGTCCAAAAACCGACGTGCTTAAGGATTGAGAGCGTAAATGGATCCCATCCATAGAGCGACTGCGCCAACACCGAACCAACAGGCTCGTAGACTAAGAAGACGGAAGGTGTTTTCGTTTTGCCGGCGATGCTCGCCCCATCGTATAAGATATCCGCAACCATCATTGCCAGGATGATGCCCAGGATGACAAGCCCTTCGGTGCTAAGGGTCATTCGTCCGAGGCGCTTGATGACGCGATAATAGAGGAAGACCAACGTGCCGAGAATCACGAAGACCGCAAATATATCTTTGAAGAACGAATAGGTTTGTCCGAGGAGTTGATCGGGGCCGAAGAGCCGGAAGTTGAACGACTCATCAAAGCCGCGCCCCCAGAGGATCAAGGTGCGCAGAAGCAGAACGCCGAACCCGAGGAAGATAAGCATATGGGCCGCACCAGCAAGCGGATAACGGCGCATACGCAGTTGCGCAATCGCATAGGTCCATGTGCGACGGAGTCGCTCGGCGGGCCGGTCGAAGCGGTTTTCGGGCGCCCCGACCATCAGCAGCTTCCATCGCCGCCGCGCGGAGTAGGCGAAGATGCCCCAGCCCGTGACGAGCAGCAATGCCATGAAAATGGGGCTCATAGGACGCCTTTGGCGAATGTCGAATTAGGAATGGCGAATGTCGAATAGACAGACAGCGTCGAGGTTATTCATATTCGACATTCTGCATTCGCCATTCGACATTGGCTAATGTTCCTTCAATTTCTTGAGTTCCGCGGTCAGGAGTGGGACAATTGTAAAGAGGTCGGCCACGCAACCATACGTCGCCACTTTGAAGATCGGAGCTTCCTTCTTCGTGTTGATGGCGACGATGACCTTGCTGCCGCGCATACCGGCAAGATGTTGGATCGCTCCGTCAATTCCACAAGCGATGTAGAGCCGCGGGGTCACGACCTTGCCGGTCAATCCGACTTGGCGGGTGTGCGGTTGGTAGCCCGCGTCGCACGCGGCACGTGAGGCCCCCACCGCCCCGTCGAGCGTTTGGGCGAGGTCGTAGATGATCTTGAAGTTATCCGCCGATTTCAAAGCTCGCCCGCCGGAGACGACTATGTCGCCCTCGGTAACGTCCTTCACGCCGGAACTGGTGGCCACGACCTCGTTGATCTTCATACGCTTGTCGCGGTCGGTCAATTTCAAGGTGACGGCGTGAATCTCAGCCTTCGCACCGCTCTGTAGTGGAGCGGCGGTGTAAGCGTTCGTGCGCACCGTGGCGATCTGCAAGCAATTTCCCGACAAGCGGAACTTGGCGCTGAACTTCCCCGCGTACATGGGTTTGGAAACGACCAAGTCGCTGCCGTCAATCGTAAGCTCAGTGCAGTCGATCGCCAGAGCGGCGTGCTTCCTTGCGGCCACGCGTGATGCCAGATCGCGACCCATGAACGTCGTGGGGATCAACACGATCTTGGGTTCGGCGGCTTCCATCGCGGCGCAGAGCGCGGCGGCGTAGGGCATTGCCCGGTACATCGCCAGTTCGGGATCGTCAACCGTGTAGATCTTTTTTGCGCCGTAGCCGGCCACGGTTTCAACCAGCGCGGCAACGCCTTCGCCGATGATGCAGGCCTCCACTCGACCGCCAGTGATCGCCGTGAGCCGACCCGCCGCATTCAAAAGCTGAAATGTTGCCGGAAGAATCTTCCCGCGCCGCTGTTCCACGAAGACTAGAACGTTGTTGGTCATGCCGTCAGACTCGTCTTGCTAGAGGACTTTCGCTTCTTGTTGCAGCAGTCGGACCAGTTCCTTGGCCATTTGAGGCGGCTCGCCGTCGATGAACTTGCAATCGGGGCGCGGCGGAGGAGGGGCGATCGATTCGAACCGGACCCCTTCGTTCGAGGCCTCCAAACCCGGCAACTCCGCGGAGGTTAGCATGGTCACGGGTTTTTTCTTGGCCTTCATCAAGTTCGGCAGCGATGGATAACGCGGTTCGACCAACCCTTTTTCAATGGTGAGCAGCGCCGGGAGGCCGCACTCGACGACCTCCTCAGCCCCCTCGATGCGTCGCCGAGCGGTGAAGTGCTTTCCGTCGGTGGCAATCTCAAGCGAGGTGACGGCCCCGACGTGCGGCAGGTCGAGGAACTCCGCCAGCGCGGGTCCTACCGCTCCCGCATCAAGATCGATGTTGTACTTGCCGCAGAGAATCAGATCAAAGCCGGCGGCGTCCTTCTTGATGGCCGCAGCGATGACCTGGGCCGCGAAGATTTCATCCTTCGATTCGAGTTTGGGGTCGCTGATGTGTACGCCCACGTCGGCGCCCATGGCCAAGGCGACCCGAAGCGTCTCAGCCGCTTTCTCAGAACCGAACGTGAGGGCGACGATTTCTGTTACGTCGGACCGTTTTTCCTTAAGCTGAACGGCCAACTCGATGCCGTACTCATCGAAGGGGTCGGGCACGAGTTTGAGACCCGTGAAGTCGATCCCGCTCCCGCCCGGCAGCACTTTGATGGCCGCGTTCGAGTCGGGCACCTGTTTGATGATCGCTAAGATTCTCAACTGAAGACTCACTCCATTCACAAGGACATACGGTCCAATCCGATGTTGCGGAGATCATAGCGGGCATCGGCCGGCGATCCAAGCCGGGTCAGCCGGCCATGAGTTAATAAATCCATAGCCTTGCACTTAGATCGTGGCTCGGGCGGGTTCCGAGGCGGGGAGAGGCGGCGATCGACGCGGTTTTCCGGTAGGTGCAAGGTAATCCCGAACCGCGTCGGCAATACCCTGGGCATATCCGACCGACGACGACCAACCGACGTGCTCTTTGAGCTTGTTACATTCGAAAAAGCACCGCCGACCCATCAACCAAACGGCGTACCTTGTGACCAACGGCGGTTTCTTCGTCCTGAACGCGTGACCGAAGCATTCCATCAAAAATGCTGCCGAGTACGCGACGCGATAGGGTACGGATTTCGTGATGGGCGGCTCGCCGATCGCGTTGGCGATGCCGTCGAAATACGCGCGTTGCGGAAGTAAACCATCGTGGCAACAGTTGTAGGCCTCGCCGACGGCGCGATCGCTGTCAGCGGCAAGGATAGCCGCCTCCGCGACGTTACCCGCATGGACCACGTTGAGCCGGTTCTTGCCATCGCCGATGATTTTCAGCTTCCGGCTGCGGATCGAGTCAATCAGCCGCGGCAGCGTCGCACGGTCCCTGGGTCCGTAGAGCCAGCTCGGACGAATCACCGTCACCGGCATCCGCCCGGAGGCATGCATCGCCCAGATGCGCTTCTCGGCTTCGATCTTCGCGCGAGTGTAGTAACTCCACTTGTGCAGATTGACGCCCAGCGGCGCGCTTTCGTCGAACACCTTACCATCGCCGTCCACATGGCCATAGACGCTGATCGAGCTGATGTGCAGGAACCTGCGGACGCCGGCGGCTGCGGCACCATCCAAGAGATGCTGCGTGCCATCCACCGAGACGTGGACAAAATCCTCCCACGGCCCCCAATCGCCGACCCGTGCAGCCGCGTGGTAGACGACATCGACCCCGGTGCATGCCCGCCGGACGACCTCGCGATCGGTTAGGTCGCCATCAATAATCTCCGTGCCGAGGCTTCGCAAGAATGCGGTATCGCTACCCGACCGACAAAGCGCCCGGACACGCCGATTCCGACGGTGCAGTTGTTCGGCGATGTGGCTGCCGAGCAGCCCCGTTCCCCCGGTCACCAGCGATAGGCTCGATCCACGCCCGGATTCGTTCACCATTGGTACTAGAATAGAAGTCGGATGCCCATCCGGTCAATCCCGAGAGTGTCGCTCGCCTATATCGGACTCTTGACCGAGCATCGCGAACTCCCAGATGCACGCGTTAGGCGTAGTCTTATTCGCTGGAAACCGTTATCTTATCTGAGCGGGATGACCTCGTGTCCGGGCGGTTGTGTAGCCGTTTCCGGGCCTTCGGCGATCCATTTGGCCGATCACGAGACCGTAAGAACTTGTAGGGTGTGTTCGGCTGCGGAAACGCGGTCTTGAGGATGAATAGGTGGCTGACCCTCTTCCCGGATACCGAATCACCAAGCAGATCGGCGTCGGCGCCGGATCAAAAATCATGCTTGGGGTGGAGCTGAAAACCGGCAAGACCTTCGCGGTCAAGCACGTCGCTCGCAATTCGCCGGATGACGACCGTTTTCTAGCGCAAACGGAAAACGAATACGCCGTCAGCAGCAAACTCAGCCATCCCTACCTGCGGCACAGTTTTCATTTGCACCGCGTGCGCAAGCTACTGGCCGTAAGGGAACTCTACCTAGTGATGGATTGGATTGACGGTCTGACGGTTGAAAAAGCCCGGCCCAATCGGCTGAACACCTTCCTGACGCTGTTTGGCAAAGTCGCCGTGGGTCTCCAGGCGATGCACGAGGCCGGGTACATCCACGCCGACATCAAACCCACCAACATCATGCTCGCCCCGCGCGGGGTGGTGAAGGTGATCGACTTCGGCCAGGCATGCCCCATGCACCACCGCAAGGAGCGGATTCAGGGCACACCGGACTACATCGCCCCGGAGCAGGTTCGTCGCCTTCGGCTTGATCAGCGGACCGATGTGTTCAACTTCGGAGCGACGATGTACTGGGTGTTGACCTCGGAAAAGTACCCGACGGCCATTCGTGGGACCGACGCTCGTAGCGGCATCAACTTGGTCACCACCGACAAACCCATTGCCCCCATCGAACTCAACGATAAGATTCCGCTCTCTCTTTCCATCCTGGTGATGGAATGTTGTCGAGAGGACCCCGACGAACGTCCGGCGGACATGAAACAGATGGGCGCCAGGCTCGCCGTCGTGCAGAAACTGTGGCGGAATTATCGCGAGAAGGTTCGAACCGGGCGGCATGGCGCCAAGCAGGCGTCGGGCGGCGGCGCTCAAACGGTCGCGTCAGATCCACCACCCGTGAGCGGTGGATCGAACAGAACACAAGAGATCCAAGTAAACAACGACACTGTGCGCTCGGTTGAGGAAGGCGAATGAACGACAGCATCAGTGCCGCCGGAGTTTTCCTTGAAGCCGCCGGACTGAATCATGAGGATCCGTTGTTGCGCGGATCGTTGTTGGTATTTCCTAATTATGGCCAGGTGGTCATGACCGGGGACATCCACGGCCATCGCCGCAATTTCGAGAAGCTCAAGCGTTATTGCGACCTAGGTCATTTCGGCGCCCGTCATGTTATCCTCCACGAATTGATCCATGAGGAAGTGGTCTCGATTTCGGCAAAGGACACGTCGCATGAATTAATGCTCGACGCGGCGCGATGGAAGTGTGAGTTCCCCGATCAGGTACACTTCTTACTGAGCAACCACGAACTCGCCCAAGTCACGCGGAATGAGATCAGCAAGAACGGTCGAATGGTGACCCTCGCGTTCGAGGAGAGTTTGAGGGAAACCTTCGGCGCCGGAGGGGGAGAGGTGCTCGCGGCCATTTGCACGTTCATCCGTTCGTTCCCGCTTGCGGGTCGGACGGCCAATCGCGTGCTTCTCTCGCACTCGCTGCCGGGGCCTCGCGAACTGCCCGCTTTCGACGCGGGCGTGCTGTCACGCGTGCTGCGCGACGACGATCTCGACGACGGCGGGTCGGCGCACGCCTTGGTCTGGGGTCGTTATCACACCGAAGGCGTGCTGAACACGTTGCGGGAACTGTTGGATGTCGATTACTTCGTCTGCGGCCACCAACCGCAAGAGACGGGCTACGATGTGCTCCATGACCGCATGGTCATCCTCGCCAGCGACCACAACCACGGTGCGTTCCTTCCCCTCGACCTGAGCAAGCCGGTTTCGCTTGACGTACTAACCAAGAGCATCCGCCCCCTAGCCGCCATTGCGTAACGTCAGCACCAACGCCCGTGAGCGTTGGTGCGA
>JAGVHG010000104.1 GCA_020056715.1 Phycisphaerae bacterium
ATGACGGATGACCGATTCGTCGCTGGTCAGCGGGGCCATCGCCATCAACCCGCGCAGCTCAATGTGCCGCAGGGAGCTGATCTGTTCCGCAAGATGGGTTGTCGCGGCCACGGCGACGCCGCTTTTCGATGCTTCGCCGCTTGCGTTCACTTCGAGGAGGATGGGCATCTTCCGCTCGAGCTTGGCCGACTCGGCGTCGATCTCCTCGGCCAGTCGCAGGCTATCGACGGAGTGGACCAACTCCACCCAGGGCAAGAGGCCGCGGACTTTGTTTCGCTGCACGTGGCCGATCATGTGCCAGCGCGGCGCGGCTAGCGGCGCGGACGATGAATCCAACGCCCGACGGCCGACGCATTCCTTGAGCATCGCCGCCCGCTTGATGAGTTCCTGAACGCGGTTCTCGCCCAGGTCGGTGAGGCCGATCTCGACGAGCGAGCGAATGATCTCCAGGCTCGCCGCCTTCGTGACCGCCACCAGCGTGACGCTGGACGGCTTTCTATGCGCCCGCTCACACGCATCGACGATGCGCTGCTCGATTCGTTTCCAGTTTTCGGTGAGCTTACGTTTCATGCGATGCAGCTTTCCACGGACACAGCGCCGCGACGCCGCCTGCGAAATCATACCAGGTAACGCCCCCACCGTCAGCATTAAAGGGAGCGTTCGCCAAGTACCCGTAGTGAAAACCGGGTCCGCCAGGGTGTTTCGCGAGTCGTCGGATAGTGGTTCGGATAGGAGCTTACGCGTCGGCGAGGATGGCTTGGCGGAGGGTGGCGCGGCGTTCGGCATCATGCCTGCCCACGCCGAATTGAAGCACCGCACCGGCGCTGTCGGAGATCGTGCCCAGGTGGCGTTGGACGGCCAAGCTCTCGATCTCCTGCCCTTCCGTGGGCAGCCCGTCTCCGGAGAATCCGCCCATCAGGGTAAAGGAGGATATCGAGACGTCGGAACGGCCCAAGTCGGCCATCGCCCGATCCCAATCATCCATGGAGAGGGTCCGGCTGTTGATCATTTCGCGGAGGTCGATGAACTCCTCGGCCAGTGTCGGGCTTGCGATATCGACCCCTCCCATGACGGTCAGGAAGAACTGCCGCGGCGGATGCGTCTTGCCCTCGCGTTCGTGCAATCGCTGGGTGAGGATCTGCCGGGCCACGGTCTCCCGCTTCAGCGAACAGCCGCCCATGAAGGTCACGTATATCTTTGGTTCCGGCCGGATCCGACCCTCGTAGCCGCTCATGATGCAAAACTGGATCATCGTAAACCTCACACCCGATTCGCGGGCTTCACGTCTCTGGGGGATATTCGTCGCCCCAGGCCGGTTATTCTCACAGACGAGCAAGAAAGTGTAAGGCGGATGGGTGGCATGGCCAAGCGAAGCGCCGCCATGTCGAGGCAAGACATGCTGGCGCACGGGTGCCACTGGTCCGCCGATCGGCGGGTGGCCCACCTCCTGTGGAGGTGGGGGACGCGATGATCGTGGGTATGTCGCTGAACGCATATCATCGTCTCCCCCAGGTCCAAAGGACCTGGGGCACTCGCCCACGGAAGCCAGGAAGCCCGACAATTGAAAGGCCCTGCGGTGGATTACTTGATTCGCACGCGTTGTTTGCCGCGCTCGATGCACCCCGCGATGAAGGGCTGTTCACCGGCCCGACAGAGGACGCGCATCACCACGTCGGCGTAAAATGGCCTCACGATGAAAATGTACCCGATCCCCATATTGAAGACCTTGTACATCTCCGCGTTGGTCGTGCCGAGGCGACGGAGGAAGTCAAAGATGGGTGGCGGACGCCACGCGGACCGTGAGAGCACCACGTCGCAATTCGCGGGTATCGCACGGACGATGTTCTCCGTCAGGCCGCCGCCGGTGATGTGGGCCATGCCCGTGACCACCCGCTTCACCCGGTAGTGGTGCAGCACGGCCTGCACGGCTTTGACGTAGATTCGCGTCGGACGCAACACGGCCTCGCCCAGCGTTTCGCCCAACTCGTCATGGAATTGGTCGAGCTTGCACCCCGCACGGGCGATGAGCTTCCGCACCAAGGTGTACCCGTTGGAATGGACGCCGCTCGATGGCAGGGCGATGACCACGTCGCCCGGCTCGACGCGGGAGCTGTCGATCGCCCGGTGGTGTTCGACCACGCCCACCGCGAACCCGGCGAGGTCCAAGTCGCCTTTGCGGTAGAGGTCGGGCATCTCCGCCGTCTCCCCGCCGAGCAACGCGCACCCGGCCTCTCGACAACCGGCGGCGATGCCCTCGATCACTTGCAGGAGATGATCCGGATCGAGCTTGTGTACGGCGAGATAATCGAGGAAGAACAACGGCTCGGCTCCGCACGTAATCAGATCATTGACGTTCATAGCCACGAGGTCGATGCCGATGGTATCGAGACGGTTCATCTCGATGGCGATCAGCACTTTCGTACCCACTCCATCGGTGCAGCCGACCAGCACGGGCCGCTTGTAGTTGCGGCGAAGGATCGGCTCTTCGTAATCGAGCCGGAACAAACCCGCGAAACCTCCGTGACGGTCCTGAAAAACGCGCGGCCCGTAGGTGCTGTGCATAGCCGATTTAATGGCCGACACCCATCGCGTGTTTGCGTGAATGTCAACTCCGGCATCCTTGTAGGTGAGCACCGATCGTGAGGCCTTGTTGTTTCCCGAAGTTCCCATAGCTCGCCGCGGATTGTAACGCGGAAGCATTCCTTTTGCGCGAGCGGCGGCTAAAATAACCAACGACCATGCCACGGTTGATAGACTTGTTGGCTTTGGCTGGGTGGCCAAGGTCCTTTGGGACCTGGGGGAGTCGATGATATACGCTCAGCCTCATGCTCACGATCATCGCTTCCCCCACCTCCCAAGGAGGTGGGCCACCCGTCAAAACAAGCCGCTTGGAGAACTTCTTTGACATGCGCCGCCTGATTACGTGAGTTTATGTGACACTGTAGTGCTAAACGAGGAGAAATATCCGTGAATCGCGTTGTTTCTTCCACTTTCGTCGTTGTTACGCTGCTTTGGTTGGCTGCCGCCGCGCGGGGCGATGGCGGCTTCATACACCTGCAAACCAGTGCCCTCGATCTCGCCCAGACGCGGCAGGAGGTGGTCTTGGTTCTACAAGAGCTCCCGCCGGACTCGCAACTCCCACGGGCAACATACGTCCTGCGCAGCCGATATACAGGTACGCCCAGCGACTTTGCATGGGTGATCCCGGTGCCAGATACGCCGACTGATGTGGTGGCACACGAGACCGATGCCCTGTTTAAGTCGCTCGACGCGGAAACCGCTCCAAGCTTTTCCATCATTCAGTCTATGGGCGGCGGAGGATGCTCTTGTGGAGCAGGCGGTGTGGCGAGTGAAGTCAATGGCCTGGTTCAGGTGGAGTCGCGGGGTACTACCGGCGTGTTCGATTGGGTGGCATTAAGCAGTAATGGAAGCGACGCACTGCTAGCCTGGTTGAGCGACAACGGCTTCGAGGTTGGCGTGGACGCTGCCCCAATTCTTGACAAGTACATCCAACAAGAGTCGCACTTTCTGGCGGTCAAGATCCATGAGCCGCAGACGCTGGGAGATCAAGGCGAGGTCGAAATCCCGCCCATCCAGTTCTCGTGCCAGACCACGAAGTCGTACTACCCAATGGCCATCTCACAGATTTCCGCGGCACAGGAGACGGAAGTGGTCATCTACGTTCTCGCGGACCATCGGATGGAAGGACAGAACGTTCCCAACGCGCTCATTTCGCCGAGTGCCTTGGAGTTCGACGCTACAAACCCAAGTATGACGAATTACGAGACGCTGTTCCGCCAAACCATCGAGTCCAACGGGGGGCTGGCGCTGATCACGGAATTTGCCGGTTCCACGCAAAACCGGCCGCTCTGGAATGTTGACGACTGGCCGGCCGCTCCACCCGGCGCTTCCGATCTGCCCTTCCTGACGCGGATGCGGTCCATCATCTCGCGTGAGCGGCTGGATCTGGACTTCGACTTTCAGGCGGCGGAGTCCGACACGGAGATCAACTCGGCGTTCTTCATCGTGGCATCGGCGCAACACGCGGCATTTGCAATTGGTCAGATATTCGCGCTGGCGCTGATGTTGGGAGCGGCCCGCACTGCCTTTCGCACTTGGGGCCATAAGCAGCGACGAGGTCGTTCCGAGGCGCCGGGGCGCCACTGACGAAGTGTGCCGCTGCTCTTGAGCAAAGGCGGGTGCCCCACCTCCTGTGGAGGTGGGGTAAGCGATGATCGCAGGCATGACGCCGAGCGAAAATCATCGACTCCCCCAGGTCCAAAGGACCTGGGCCACCCGACCTTGGGCGACGACGTGGCTCGTTTGCCTCGGCTCAAGTGCGAGCCGATAATTGTAACGGGAAGGTCGCGTGCGAAACGGAGCGAGTACACCGGGAGCATCGTATGTGCGGAATCATTGGATACGTCGGCAGCCGCCCTGCCTTACCCATTTTGATCGAGGGGCTTCGCCGACTCGAATACAGGGGCTACGACTCCGCCGGGGTCGCCCTGATCGATCACGGACAGTTGAAGGTCACCAAGTCGGCCGGGCGGCTCTCCGTCCTCGAGCAAATGCTCGACTTCGAGGCCGATCCCACCACCGGCATCGGCCACACTCGATGGGCGACCCACGGCGCGCCCACCGACGTCAACGCCCACCCTCAACAGGACGCCTCCGGCAACATCGCCGTGATCCACAACGGCATCATCGAGAACGATCGAGCGCTACGAACGTACCTGGAGCGCCAGGGCGTTGTCTTCCGTAGCGAAACCGACACCGAGGTCCTCGCCCAGCTCATCGGGCGGTTCTACGAAGGCAACCTCGAACAGGCCGTCCGTCAGGCCTTGCACGACGTCTCCGGCGCCTACGCCATCGCCGTGGTCTGCTCGCAGGAGCCGAATGTGATCGTCGCCGCCCGCAAGGGCAGCCCGCTTCTCATCGGCATCGGCAAGGGTGAGAATCTTCTGGCGTCCGACGCGGCGGCCATCCTCGCCCACACCACCCAGGTGGTCTATCTGGGTGACGGCGAGATGGCACACATCACTCCGCAGCACGTGCGCATGACCACCCTTGACGCCATTCCCGTGACCAAAAACGTCGAGGAGATCGAGTGGAGCCTCTCGGAGATCGAACTGGCCGGATATGAACATTTCATGCTCAAGGAGATTCACGAGCAGCCCGCGTCTTTGGAGACTTGTCTCCGCGGGCGGATTGATCTGCGAGAAGGGGCCGTCCACCTCGGCGGCCTGCGCGACTGCACCCGCGAGCTGACCCGTGCCAAGCGCATCATCCTCACCGCCTGCGGCACCGCGTGGCACGCGGCCCTGGTGGGGAAATACATGTTCGAAGAGTTGATCCGCACCCCTACGGAGACGGAGTATGCCAGTGAGTTCCGCTATCGCAACCCGGTGATCGACGATGGGACTTTGGTGATCGCCGTATCGCAGAGCGGCGAGACGGCGGACACCCTGGCCGCCCTCGCCGAGGCCAAACAGCGCGGCGCTCTCACCCTTGGGGTAGTCAACGTCGTGGGTTCAAGCATCGCCCGCGAGACTGACGCCGGCGTGTATCTGCACGTCGGCCCGGAAATCGGCGTCGCCAGCACCAAGGCCTTCACCGGCCAAGTCGCGGTCCTCGCCCTCATGGCCTGCTATCTAGGCCGGCGAAAGCACCTTTCCCCCGCCGCTTGCACGCAGTTCCTCACCGCCCTCAACCAAATCCCCGACCAGATCCGCCAAATCCTGCAACACGAGGAGGAAGCTCGTGCAGTGGCCGAGCGCTATTGCGAAAAAGAAAACTGGCTCTATCTGGGCCGTGGATACAACTACCCCGTCGCACTGGAAGGGGCACTCAAACTGAAGGAGATCAGTTACATTCACGCCGAGGGCCTGCCCGCCGCGGAAATGAAGCATGGCCCCATCGCCTTGATTAACGAGGGGATGCCCGTCGTCGTGGTCGCCACCGCGGGAACGCAATACGAGAAGATCATCAGCAACATTCAGCAGGTGAAGGCCCGCGGCGGGAGCGTCATCGCCGTCGCCACCGAAGGCGACCGGGAGATCAAACGCCTGGCCGAGCACGTGCTCTACGTTCCCGACACACTGGAGCCGTTGCAACCGCTGCTAGCGGTAATTCCCTTGCAGTTGATTGCCTACCACGCCGCAGTCCTTCGCGGCTGCAACGTGGACAAACCCCGCAACCTCGCCAAGAGCGTCACTGTGGAATAATTACGAATTGTCGATTGGCGGTCTCCCCCACGCCGGAGAGCCACAGGTGCATGACAGTTTAGGCCGCATGTTTTTCGCCCTGATGGGGCGTAAACATGACAGCCCAGGGCAACGCCCTGGGAAATAAAAACGCCACAATGACCAATGCCCTGAAAGGGCGAAACAAAATGTTTAATCCCACAAATGGGGGCAAATCTTTCGCCCTTTCAGGGCTTGCGCGATTCGTGTCCTATGGTTCCCAGGGCGTTGCCCTGGGCTTACATGTTACGGCCCCGTTGGGGTCCGCCGAAGGCGGATTCGATCTTCAAGCGGATCAAGCCCCGCCGGATGTGTCACGGACCGGAGAGCCACCGGATCATGACACTTCGGACAACTCCAACTCGGCATGCGCCCCGCGTACGTCGAGGAATTGTTCCTCACAGTGGATGAAGGCTCTTGCTACATTCGGATCGAAATGCTTGCCTGATTCCTCGAGGATCATACTTCGGGAGATGTCGTGGGCGAACGCCTGCTTGTAGACTCGTTTCGATGTCAGGGCGTCGTAGACATCCGCAAGAGCGACGATGCGACCGCAGAGCGGAATGTCCCGCCCCACAAGCCCGCCCGGGTATCCGCTCCCGTCAAAGCGTTCGTGGTGGGTCAGCGCAATGTTCCTCGCAAGGAGCAAATAGGCGACACCCGGATACTGCCGCACCGCGGCGTCAAGCGTAGCCGCGCCGATCGTCGTATGCGTCTTCATGATCTCGAACTCGCGGTCGCTGAGTCGGCCCGGCTTGAGAAGCACGCAGTCGGGAATTCCCACTTTTCCGATGTCATGAAGCGGGCTGGTCAAGTAAATGAGCCTTGGGAAGTCTTCGTGGATGGGTTCGTCGAACTCGTCGTCGTTGGCCAGGAATTCCGTAATGATCCGCGAATAGCTGCGCATCCGCTCCAGGTGCTCACCGGTTTCCGGGTCTCGGGACTCGGCCAGTTTGGCCATCGCAAAGATAGCCACGTCGCGGGTTTCGAGGGACAGGATACGCTCGCCGATGCGGATGCGGGCCAGCAACTCGGCGGGTTCAAACGGTTTGGTGACGAAATCATCGGCCCCCGCCGATAAGCCTTCGAGAGTGTCCTCTTGGCGGTCCCGGCTGGTTAACAAGATCACATAAACATATCCCGGAAAATCCTGCTTGCGGATTTGTCGGCAGAGTTCCACCCCGTCCATCTCCGGCATCATCCAATCAGAGACGACGAGCCGGCACTCGCCCGCCTGAAGCTCCTCCAGGGCCTCGACACCATTGGTCTTAGTAATGACCTCGTACCCGGCGCGAGTGAGCAGGTGATGAAGCGCCTCAAGGGCAAGATCGTCGTCGTCTACGATAAGAATTTTCGTCATGGTGTTTCTCCCATTTTGAGATGCGGGCTATTCGTCTGCGTCTCGTCGGCAGCAGTCCCATTGGCCGTCTCGTCTGCGCAGCGCTGCAATTCGGCGGCGAGTTCTGCTAGGCGGGCCTCGGCGTTGCGCAAATCGCCATCACGGGCCATAGCCTCCAGTTGGGCGGCAAGCTGCCGCACGTTCTCCGCGGCGACGTAGCCTGCCGCACCTTTCAATCGGTGCGCCAGTTTTTGCGTTTCGTCGTCATCGTTTCTTTCCATGGCTTCTCGGAGCTTTTGCAAGTCGTCGGGGGCGCGTGCGCTAAACTTGGCGATGAGTCGCTGTACGAACGATTGGTCATTCCCCCAGCTCTTCAGCATTTTTTCCGTGTCGAAGGCCGGGGATGAGCGTAGCACTTCTTGGTCAGGGCGTGTTTCGCTCGTAGCGAGTTCGGGCCGGCTTGGCTCCGCAGTGTTCTGCCCGTGTTCGCCGAGATGAGCGTCGATGAGACGCAACAGTCGCTGGGAGTCCAAGGGTTTGCTAGTGTAATCATCCATTCCCGCGGCCAGACAACGCTCCCGATCGCCCTGAATCGCATTGGCGGTCAGGGCGATGATCGGAATCCGCTCGTCCGGCTCACCGGGAAGCACGCTTTCGCGTTCCAAACTTCTGATGGCTTGGGTAGCTTGATAACCGTCCATCTCGGGCATCTGACAGTCCATGAGGACAAGGTCGTATTCGCCCGACTTCACGGCTTCGACGGCCTCCTTCCCGTTGGTCACAATGTCGCACTGGAAGCCGGCGCGATGGAGGATTGTGGCGGCGACTTCCTGGCTGATTTCGTCGTCTTCCGCCAACAGGATTCTGCCGCCGGCTGATTGTGTCTCGATGATCGGCGGAGGTGACGACTCACACTGCTCCGCATGTTCCGCCTGTTTGGCGAGCTTAATGATGAACCAGAACGTCGAGCCGCAGCCCTCGGCGCTCGTAACGCCGATCTCCCCGCCCATGGCTTCGACCAGGCGTTTGGTGATAGCGAGGCCAAGGCCCGTACCCCCGTACTTTCGCGTCGTGGAGGGATCGATCTGTGAGAACGACTTGAACAACCTATCGACACGGTTGGGAGGGATCCCGATCCCAGTATCGGTAACGGTGAACCGGAGAGTCGCGTCATCGTCGGTTTCCTCATCCAGGGTAACACGGATCACAACCTCACCCTTGTCGGTGAACTTGATGGCGTTTCCCGCCAGGTTCGTGAGAACCTGCTGTAGTCTTCCGGGGTCTCCCTGGACACGGCGCGGAACGTCCGGATGGACGGTACAGACGAATTCGAGGCCTTTGTCCGCGGCCCGGGAGGAAAAACACACACCTACGTTCTCGACCGTGTAGTGGAGGTCAAAGCCCGTGGACTCCAATTCCAGCCGGCCGGCCTCGATTTTGGAGAAATCAAGGATGTCACTGATCAGACTGAGGAGCATGTCGCCGGATGACTTCGCGAGCCATGCGTGGCGTCGCTGCTGGGGACTGAGCTTTGTGCGAAGCAGCAACTCCATCATGCCGATCACGCCGTTGAGCGGCGTACGCAGCTCGTGGCTCATGGTGGCGAGGAACTCGCTCTTCGCCCGGCTCGCGCGGACAAGGGCGTCTCGTTGCTCTACATTGGTGATGGCGGACACGATCGAATCCGACAGAAGATCAAGCACCTCCAGAACGCGGGGATGGAGTATGTGCTGCGAAAACACCGCCACGACGCCGATGGTGTCGCCTCCGCGCTGAAGCGGGAACCCCGCAAAGGACTTCAGTCCATGCTTTGCGGCCCATTCGCGGTCGTGAACGCGCTCATCATTTACTACGTCATTGGAAATGGTCCGCCCGCGCCCTTGTGCGATAAGCCCGATCTTGAAGGCCCCCATAGGCACGCGGCGGTGATCGCCGTCGATGTGCGTGTAATGGCCCGAACTGGATACGAGGTGAAGGCATTCGATCTTCGTGGGACAGTGTTCGGCCAAGGCGCACTCGGAACAGAGGTCTCCCGGACGTTTCAGCCAGAGTCGAGCAAAATAGGCATGGTACTTGTCGACTAGGGCGTCCGTAACGACTCGCGCCACTTCGTCCAACGTCCCGCAAGTCATCAGGGCTTGATTGACGTGGTCCAGAAGCACGAGATTGCGATTCGACGTTTCGGAGTCCTCTTTAGCCAGGTTCAGCTCGGCCTCGGCTTGTCGGCGTTCAATCATCGCGCCAATCAGCCGCGCCGAGCCTTGCAGCCGGTGCTTGGCCAGCTCGATGATGTAGGGCGGGCGTGTTTGGTAGGCCTCGGCCTGCCGGCGCAACTCCTCGACGCTGACGCCGAATTTGGCCGCCAGCTCGCGTTGCTTGGCCGGGTCGCGGGGCGGATCGCCGTAGCCGAAGTTGATGGACCCGACGATCTGTCCGCCGGCGCGAATGGGCATGGCGTAGAGGTGAATGCCGCCTTCGCACTCGATGTCGGCCGGCTGCCCGGTTTCGATGGAGACCTTGGAGGCTCTCGTCCAGCACGACTCGTGACAGAGCCAGTTGCCGCAAGCCAGCGCTTCCTGATTGTCGGCGGCGCCGCAGACGTTGCGCGAGGCCGCGTCCATGAATTGACACCAGCCGGAGGTGAAAATGCCCAGCGCGTAGTCGCCGTTCTTCTCGTAGACCGCCGCCGAGGTGTCGAGCAGGTCGAGGTAATCGCCCACGATGTCGGCCAGCACGTCCTGGCCGACTGCATCGAGGATAAAGCGGCAACGGTTAAGCTGGGTCAGGTCGCCATGGGGCTGGGCCGCAACTACACGCAGCCCGTCGCGTTGGGCGCGCCGCTCGGGGTGTTTGGTCAGCAGCCATTCGATCTTCTGGAGTTCCGCGGTGCGCTCCTGAACCAACTCCTCCAGGTGGTCGCGATGCCGGACCAGTTCCTCTTCCACCCGTTTTCGCTCGGTGATGTCGCGCACCACGGCGACAATGTAATCCCGATCAAGGTGGACATATTCTACGTTGACTTCCACAGGGAATGTCGAGCCGTACTTCCTCCGGTGGAGGCCCTCCCACAACAGGCTTCCTGACTTCCGCAGCTCCTCTACGATCCTCGCGAATTCGGATTGCTTGACCATGGGATCGACATCGAAAATGGTCAGAGCCAGGTATTCATCACGGCTGTAGCCAAGGTCCAAGCAACCCCTTTCGTTAATATCGAGAAACCGGCCAGTTTCCGGATCGACGACTTCAATGATGTCATTGGTCCGATCAACCAGTGCTCGAAACAGTTCAAGTGCTTCCTCGGCTTGCTTGCGCTCGGTGATGTCGATGCGGACGGCGATGTAGCCGCTGATCTTCCCGGCCGCGTCACGCATCGGGCCGATGGTGGTGTCCACCCAGTAGAGCGTGCCGTCTTTGCTTTTGTTGCAGATTTCGGCCCGCCAGAGGCCCCCCTTGGCGATCATCTTCCACATCTCTACAAAGAAGGCCTTGGGATGGTGGCCCGAGTTGACCAGGCGGTGGTCGGCCCCGATCAGTTCCTCGCGGCTGTACCCGCTGATGCGGCAGAAAGGCTCGTTGACCTCGGTGATCGTGCCCGAAAGGTCCGTCAAGGCGATGATGGTCTGCTCATCCAGCGCCGCCCGGTAGGCGGCGAGCTTGGCCAGGGTCGCTCTGGCACCCGCCTCACTGGCCTGCAGGTCTCTGGTCATCTCCGCCGCCAGGGCCATCGCGCGGGCGCGGCCCGACCCCATGCTCCAAACCACCAAGGCGAGGAGCACGCTGACCAGCGCCCCGCCGATCCAGGCCAGGACGGGCATCGTGCGGTCGTACTCGGCGTCGAGCGCGGGCGTGGTGGCCAGCCAAAGCGTCCACTCCCGTCCACCCGCGGTGATCACGGTGCGTTCGTGGAACATCCGTGAAGCCTCGCCCGTTCCGGGCGTGGCTTCGGGTAAGGCGCCCGGTACGCCGTCCTTGTCGTACAGCAGCGATGCCTTCGTCGTCTCCCGCCCTTCGTAGAACTCGAACTCCACCAGCCCGCTGGCGGCGTCGCCCACGCCCGCCAGGGTCTCCTCGATTACTAGCGGCATGTAGACCCAGCCAATGAGGTCGCGGCGGCGTTCCTCGGGCGTGGCGGGGTCAGTGCCGTTGCGGTACAAGGGCAGGTAACAACGGACGCTGGGCCTCTTATTGATGTCCCCCTTGCGTGTAGCCATGGCCGAGAATGCCGCCTCGCCGGTCAGCATGGCTCGGTCCGCCGCTTCCCGACGCGTCGGGTCGGTGGCGATGTCCCACCCCAACACAGCCCGGTTCTTCTCCAGCGGCTCGATGAACCGGGTCGCGTACACGTCCGGCAGGTCGCCGGACGTCGTGACGGTGAACTCCGGGTCTTCCGCGGCCCGTACCGCGGCCACGTAGGCGTCTAGTTCACCCCGCGGCACACGCTCGATGTAGCCGAAGCCCATCACCCCAGGGAACTCGCTCGCCAGGTCGCGCGAGGCTACATAATCGCAGAACTGTGAGCGTCCGACCTTCTCGTTTACGATGAACGGACCGCGCGCCCCGCGTAGGCCGTAAACGCAGGTCCGGAACCGTCGCTGGACCTCGTCCTTGATCCGCTCGGACAGACGCTCGAAGCGGACCTGGGCCAAGGTGTGATTCTTCTCGCGGATCCGCCACGTCCCGAACAGCGAGCACCCCAACCCGACCACCAGCACGGCCAGCGACGCGGCGACGGCCAGTCGCGCCAGTTTCGCCGAGAGGGCGTCGATCTCCTCGCGCCCGCGGTTCACCCGTTTCACGGCGGCGTTCATCCGCCACAGGATCAGCGGCCCCGCCGCCAATGCCAACACCGTGACGTCCAGCAGTGCCTCGGCCACGCCGTCCACCTCCGGCGCGATTACCGGCAACAGGAACATGACCGCGGCTTCGACCAACGCGATGATCGCGAGGGTCTCGGCGATGAGGCGGAAGGTCAAGTAACTGGGTCTCATATACCGTTCAATCGAGCGCTTTGGAGAGCGCGATACGTGGCGACCTTCCGGTTCGCGCCGGCGTCGGACGCCGACGATAACTATGTACTTTGGTCATCGGCAACTGAGGGGGCTGCATTTACAGGGACGATGGTTCTGTTCACACCTCCATGAGGTAGTCTCCGAGAATACAAGCTATCGGACGACCAGCCGACACTCACCCGCCTGAAGCTCCGCCAGGGTAAGATCGTCGTCGACTACGACAAAAATATTCGTCATGGTGTTTCTCCCATTTTGAGATGTGCGCTATTCGTCTGCGTTTCGTCGGCATCAGTCCCATTGGCCGTCTCGTCTGCGCAACGCTGCAATTCGGCGGCGAGTTCTGAAAGGCGGGACTCGGCGTTGCTCAAATCGCCCTCACGGGCCATGACCTCCAGTTGGGCGGCGAGCCGCCGCACGTTCTCCGCGGCGACGTAGCCTGCCGCCCCTTTCAGTCTGTGCGCCAATCTTTGCGTTTCGTCGGCATCGTTTCTTTCCATGGCTTCTCGGAGCTTTTGCAAGTCGTCGGGGGCGCGTGCGCTAAACTTGGCGATGAGCTGCTGCACGAACGATTGGTCATTCCCCCACTGCTTCAGCATTTTCTCCGTATCGAAGGCCGGGGATGAGCGTAGCACTTCTTGGTCAGGGTGCGTTTCGCCCGCAACGAGTTCAGGCCGGTCCGGTTCCGCGGGGTTTTTTCTGCTGCTACCGAGATAGGTGTAGATGAGACGCAGTAGTCGTGCGGAGTCAAACGGTTTGCTGCAGTAATCATCCATTCCCGCGGCCAAACAGCGCTCCCGATCGCCCTGGATCGCATTGGCGGTCAGGGCGATAATCGGAATCCGCTCGTTGGGCCCACCGGAAAGCACGCGTTCGCGCTCCAAGCTCCTGACGGCTTGGGTAGCTTGAAAACCGTCCAACTCCGGCATCTGACAGTCCATGAGGACAAGGTCGTATTGGCCTGACTTCACGGCTTCGACGACCTCCTTCCCGTTGGGCACAATGTCGCACTGGAAGCCGGCGCGATGGAGGATCGTGGCGGCCACTTCCTGGCCAATTTCGTCGTCTTCCGCCAACAGGATTCTGCCGCCGACCGACTGTGCTTCCGTGATCGGAGGAGGTGATGACGCCCGCAGCTCTTCCGGCAGCCGGCGACTGACGGTTCTGGAACGCACGAAGGCTTCCATCAGGGTATCGAGGAGGTGCGACGGCTGAGCGGGTTTGCTCAGCCATCCGGCGAAGCCGATCTCCATCAAACTTCTGGGCTGAGCGCATTTCGGCCCGGACGTAAGCAGAACGAGGACGGTGTCCGCCAGCTCCGGATCCTTCTTGATCTCGCGAGCGAGCTGCTCGCCGTCCATCTCCGGCATCTGTTGATCGACGATCGCTATGCCGAAGGGCCGACCATCACGTTTCGCCGCGCGCAGGGCCGAGAGCGCATCCCGGCCGCAAGCCGTTAGCTCGTGATCGAGTCCCCAACCGACAAGGTGCTCATGGAGGATCCCCCTGTTCGTCGCGTTATCATCCACGGCGAGAACGCGAACGCGACGGAAGTCGTCCGGCAAGGAAGGCGTCTGAACCGCATGTTCCGCCTGTTTGACGAGCTTTATGAAGAACCAGAATGTCGCGCCGCAGCCCTTGGTGCTCGTAACTCCGATCTCCCCGCCCATGGCTTCGATAAGGTGTTTGCAGATAGCGAGGCCGAGACCCGTTCCCCCGTACTTTCGTGTCGTCGAGGAATCGATCTGTGAGTACGACTGGAATAGCCTCTCTATTTGCTCGGAGGGTATTCCGATGCCCGTGTCGGTGACGGTAAACCGGACGGTTACGTCATGGTCGGTTTCCTCGTCCTTGGTTACACGGACCACCACTTCGCCCTTGTCGGTGAACTTGACGGCGTTTCCTACCAGGTTGGTAAGAATCTGCTGTAGTCTTCCAGGGTCTCCTTGGAGCAGGCGCGGAACGGCCGGATGGACGGCACAGATGAGTTCTAGGCCATTGTCCGCGGCCCGGGAGGAAAAACACTCGCCTACGTTCTCAACCGTGTTGTGGAGGTCAAACCCCGTGGACTCCAATTCCAACCGACCGGCCTCGATTTTCGATAAATCAAGGATGTCATTGATCAGACTGAGGAGCATGTCGCCGGATGACTTAGCGAGCGATGCGTGGCGTCGCTGTTCGGGGCTGAGGTTTGTTTGCAGGAGCAACTCCATCATGCCGATCACGCCGTTGAGCGGCGTGCGCAGATCATGGCTCATCATGGCTAGAAAATGGCTTTTCGTTCGGTTCGCGGCCTCGGATGCCTCAGCCGCATTGCGCAGTTCACCTTCATAGCGTATGCGCATAGTACAGTCCCGGAATACCCAGATGTCGAATCGTAACGTCTCTCGACCGGTGGATTGGATCATCTCAGACCGAGAGATCGCCACTGGAATCGCCCGTCTATGTTTCGTGAAAATGATGATCTCATTTTCGGGGGCAAGTTTCCTGGATCGGTTCCACGCCAGTTCACTGTTCGGGGCAGCGTCCTCGTGACTGGCGTTTTGCAAAAACCCCAGTGTCCTGCCTTCCAACTCATCCGCCGCGAACCCCAAGGTGTTTTGCGCCGAACGGTTGGTTTGAACGATCCGGCCGTCTTCCCGAGTGATGAAGAGCATTTCGGACACGGAGGACAGGATCCGGTCAAGGTATTCCTTGGACACGGTGGTGCTCTCGAGCCGTTGGGCCATGGTGTTGAACGCGTATCCAAGTGCGAATACCTCATCGCGCCTAGACTCGGATTCCTTGATGTCCGGAACCCGCGCGGTTAGGTCACCCTCCGCGATCGAGACGCTCGCCCGCGTCAGCTTCTCCAGCGGACGCGCGATCGTCTTTGCAATCATCGCCGCAATGCCGGCCGAGGCGAGTAATGCCAAGAGCGTCCCGGCTAGGCCCCACCCGAATGCGGCGTTGATCGTCGCGGCAACCTGTTCCTTTCGTGTCTCGAACTCGTCCCGCTCCTGGTCCAAGGCGGTGTCCACGACGGTTCCAAGGTCGCGTCGAAGCACACTGAGGTCGGACGATTGGGCGATGGCCTCTGAATGATCATGACGATCAAGGGCAGACACGAATTTCCCGGCCTTGTCGATCAACCTTTGCGAGGCGAGTGTGATCTGCTCCAAATTCTCGCGCTCGTCGGGAAAGAACTCTTCCACAATGTCTTCGTATCGCTTACGGGCCGATTCGATCTTTCGCACCTGAACTCCGATCGATTCCTCCAGGGGCAAGATCGCTCCGGTTTCGAGCGATTCGTTTGGTGTGGCCGCCTCAATATCGTCCAGTTTGTCGACGGTGACTTCGAGTTGCAGGGCCGCGCTATTAAGTTCAGTTAGCGCAAAGATACACGGCATTGTCTGGTTTGAGACGGTGCGAAAAGCTCCCTCGACAAAGGACAGCAAATTGTACCCGATGACGGCGAAGAACGAGGCCGTGGCCACGGTGAGAAGTGAGGTGCCCAGGAGTGTTCGTCGGCGGATGGTCATTCTATTTCGCCTTGCGGGTCAATTCAGGGTCCGTGACGCATCCGGCGGGGCTCGATCCGCTTGAAGAGCGAACGATTTGCCCCAACGGGGCCGTAACATGTAAGCCCAGGGCAACGCCCTGGGAACCATACGACACGAATCGCGCAAGCCC
>JAGVHG010000168.1 GCA_020056715.1 Phycisphaerae bacterium
ACGGCGGCTCCGAGGACCGCCCCCGCAATGCCTCCTCCGGCCGCACCGGCCCCGACTCCCACCGGATGGGCCCCAGGCTCGCCCGACATGGGATCCCGGTTTGTGTCGCCCTTGATGATCGTTGTCGACTTAGCCACAGTTCTCATTTGTTCCATTGTCGATTCTCCTTTTACAGTTACTTACTTGCCTAGCGAACAATTCGCTCTTCATCAGCCCCGTACTCCGCTTTTGTTCTTCCACTTGCTCCCCAAGGCCCGATGCGCACTGCTAGGGGTGTGTTTTGCCCATCTTCGAACCACTCGTGCAACCCGTTCCGTTGGCGCAACCCGTACAGCAATACACTTTGCCGTCACGGCAGAGTCCTTCGCTACCCGCAGCCATGCCGCACGCTGCGCAAAACTTCCCTACCACGTTCGAATCCTGCGCGCTGCACGAATCTCCCATCGTCCAATAAGGTTTTTGGTCGTAAAACTTGTACGTGGTGACGGAGAACGTCGGGTCGGCTAAATTCGGCCAGTGATCCTTATCGAATCCCGTGGCGCTCTTTAGGCGATCCTTGTCCACGCTCAGCACGGCGTACGCCGCAGTTCCAGGCATCTGAATCACACCGGTGGGAATAGCGAACAGCTTGTCGCCCAGGCCCAAAAAACCGCCGAAGGTGAGCACCGCGTAGGCGATACGACCGCGGTCCGGATCAATCACCAAATCCTTGATCTCGCCGAGCTTCTCACCGCGATCGTTCTGAACTGTCATGCCAAAGATCTCGCTCGCCTTTTGGATACGTAGATTCGTTGGTAACGATTCTTGGCCCTCGTCCATCCAATACGGACGCTGCGCGTAGAACTCGTGGATCCCTTGGCCCCAGGTGCTATCGCCCATCGTCGGCCAGCGATCCTTGTCAAAGCCGCTGGCCTTCTTCAATCGATCCTTTTCGACCGCCAAAACAAAATGCTTGGCATGATCGGGGAGGGTTAGCGCGCCTATGGGAACCGCGAACCATTTTTCTCCCATGCCCAAGAAGCCGCCGAAGGAAACCACCGCATAAGCGACGCGACCGCGGTCAGGATCGACGGCTAAGTCCTGCACTTCGCCGAGCTTTTCGCCCCGGTTGTTCTCCACCGACTTGCCGATCAGGTCCGACGCCTTCTGAACCCGGAATGGTTGCCGCGACGTAGATTTGTCCTCGGCGGAAGCTACCTGTGCGGCGAATCCCAACGACCCGATTAGTGCGCCGACCGCCAAACCTGGAACCCATTTGACCTTCCACATAAGACTATCTCCCTTAATAGAGTTTCCATAGACGCAGCCCACACACATGTGGCACGGCGTTTCGCCGGAGAAACTGCTTCACGTACAGTGACGTGAAGCAGGCTCCCCGACGGTACATCCCCCAAGACGTTCGAAGAGACAATCGTGTCACGTTAGTTCGCGCTGGCGAAAAGCACCTCGACCCGACGGTCGCGTTGCAGGGTTGTGTCGCCATAAGCGCCAACGCTGATCTTGTGTGCCGGCACACCGGCTGCGACCAGCCCTTCGCGAATGGACTTGGTTCGACGATCGCTCAGATTCTGATTGGGCGCCTCGGTGCCGCCCTTACCCACGGCGCCGTCGAGTCCGAGGTTGAGCGACGGATTCGCCTTCATGTAGATCGCGATGTCGGCCAGCTTGTACTTTTCAGAATCCGGGATTTCGGAGCTGTTGTTCTGGAACCAGAATTCGCGGTACGAAGTCCAGCAAGACACATCACCAACGCCGCCTTGTGCGCCGATCTCACCGGTCTTGCCTTGTGGGCCTCGCGCTCCGGCCAGACCCATTGAGCCCGCAACACCGGGCGTGGTGCTGCCTTGAGCGCCCGCATGTCCGGTTACGCCTTGTGTTCCGGCGGGACCGGGACGGCCGGCGGGGCCGGCCGGGCCTTCCATTGTAGGACCGCGTCCGCCGGTTCCTCCGGTTGCCCCGGCTGGGCCGATGGGACCTTGAGGACCGCTCGGACCGGCGAAGCCGGACGCACTTTCACCTTGCGCGCCCGTCAAACCGGTTGCGCCTTGCACCCCGACTTCACCCGCGGGACCTTGCACACCAGCGCGTCCGCGCACAATCGCGCCGGCCGGACCCCTCGCCCCGGTCGGGCCTTGCTCACCTGGGTTTCCCATTGCGCCGGGTTCGCCGCGCGGACCGGCCACTGCGTAGCCCGGGGCACCTGTCTGTCCGGTCGCGCCACGCTCTCCAACCGATCCTGCCGGACCATCGGGGCCGCGCGGACCTACCAAGTCGGGGTTTGGTTCGCACGCGGGATCGGCAAGAACCACGGGTTCGGCGTGGTACACAGGGGCCTGGGTGACCCTCACAGTTTCGGTTTTTCCATAACATCGACTTGAACCCGCACAGGCGCAACCCGCCGAGCCGGCCAGTCCCACAACTGCCAACAACGCTAGTACTCGTTTCATAGACCATTCCTTCCAAAAAATAACTACATCCATTACAGGTGCATCACGACCAACGCTGGCCGCGTTGCCCTTAACCTCGCGCGAAAAAAAAGCCGACGCGGTCGAACACCCTAAGGTGTCCAACCACGTCGGCTTACCCGTTAACGAGCCGCCCGGCACCGCCGGACTGCCCTTTACCTAGTCATCCGAGAATTTTACTATCGACCAGAGCCGCCTGACACTTTTACCATCTAGACGAAACCACAGAATACTACACGGCGGCTCTGCTCACCACTTAGATTATACGACCATGAAAAGGGGATTGCAAGAGTATTCTTGGAAAATAATCATTTTATTGGAAGTCTTTGCCGACGAGCCTGGCCACTCGAACGGGTGTGATTCTTCCTGTTTGCTATCCAAATCACCCCCTACATGCCGTCCTCCCATAATTTCCTTGAGTTTCAGCGACCCCTTGGTCAATCTGAGTTCCGTCGTCGGACACTGGCCGCAGCCGTTTGCAGGACTGTTTTCGTTTGTTATATTTCCGCGTGAGTTTAGCGGGATGTCGAGTGCCTGTGCACCGCGGGCGAGCGTTGGGAACCGCCCGTAGGCGCTTTTTCTTAGCGATCGAAGCGTTGAAATTCCTGTTACGACCATGAAGACACAAGGCGAAATTGAAGCCGCGATTTGCCAAGGGATCAACCGCTTTGAACAGGAATACATGGGCCGTGGCCCCAAGGACATCCAGACGCACCTGATCGGCGACCTTATTGTCGTCCGCCTCCAGGGCACCTTGACGGCTGCTGAAAAGCGCCTGGTCCAGACTCTCTCGCCCGAAAAGGGGAGGAACCTACTCAAACAGGTGAGGTTTCAACTGACCGAGACGGCGAGGCCGTTCCTGGAGGCGATGGTCGAGGAGGTTACCGGCGTCAAAGTCGTGAGCCTGCACCACGACATCAGCACCGTAACCGGCGAGAAGGTCGTCGTCTTCACTCTGGCCGAGTCGCCTCTTTTCCGAGAAACGAGGAAGAAATAGGTCTGCTTTCCAGGCGACAACATCGCCGACCTCACGACCTTAAGGGCGGCTGGACTCTCTGTCGTCCGGATCAACTTTTGGGGAGCAGGTCATCCCCCGTTATACCCGTTTGCTTTATTAGTGGCCGGTGTCATAATGGGCGTAGTGGAGCGCGAGTGCTATGCAAATCGCCTCCGAGTCGGTAGACGAGATGAAGGGCAATCCGCCGCGGCGGAAGGCCTGTCAACGAGTAAACCGGCGTAGTCGAATACCTGTGTGTGTTCGGCCACGTCGGTTTTTTACGTTTCCGGGCGTAACGGCGTCAGGAAACCCTCATCAGACGCCGGTCCTTTGAGACCGGCGGCGACAAAAGAGGGTTTGCAATCCGAGTTAACCAGTTTGCGAAACCACTCAAGGGTGGTTCCGCTGATTGGCGGTGCGACGCGAAGTCGCGAACAGGAGTAACTATGCATGTAAAACGTCGAGCCATCCCGAAAGTGCCAACCCAAATCGCCGGGCTGGATCAAATCCTGGAGGGCGGATTTCCCCGAGGGCGGACCACGCTGGTCTGTGGTGGGCCTGGCTCCGGAAAGACGGTGCTGGGCCTGGAGTTCCTTTGCCGTGGGGCGATGAAGGGAGAACCCGGCGTGTTCGTTACCTTTGAGGAACGAACCGAGGCCATCCGCATGAACGCGCGGTCGATGGGGTGGAACCTGGCGGCCCTGGAGAAGGCCGGCAAAATCGCCATCATTGAGGCTAGGATGCCCGGAGAAGAAGTCCGCTCCGGCGATTTCGACATTCAGGGAATGCTGGCGATCGTGGGCGGGCACGCAAAAAGGATCGGCGCTAAGCGGATCGTAATGGATGCGTTGGACGTGTTGCTGCGGATTTACGACGACTTGAAGCGCGAACGCAACGAATTATTTAGGCTCCATGATTGGTTAACTGACCGGGGATTGACTAGCGTCCTTTCGGTGAAGACTCACCGCGACGACGATCACGTATCTCAATATGAGTTCCTGGACTTCATGGCGGATTGCGTGATCCGCCTCGACCATCGAGTGGTGGGACAGGTGGCGACACGCCGATTACGGGTGATCAAGTATCGTGGCTCCGGCTTTGGGACCAACGAGTACCCCTACGTCTTTGGCGAGCGCGGGATTGTTCTGTTTCCGCTGACCACGGCGGAACTGACCCATCAGCCGCTAGGGTCAAAGGTCTCCACGGGATTGAAGGGACTGGACCTAATGTTGGATGGAGGCTTCCGCCGCGCATCCTGCATCCTTATTTCGGGCAACAGCGGCGCGGGCAAGACCACGCTAGTGAGCACGTTCGCCCAGGCCGCCTGCCGTCGCGGCGAGAGAGTGTTAAGCCTGAATTTCGAGGAATCCAAGGAGGCCTTGATCAGCGGGATGCTTAGCCCCGGGATCGACCTTCGTCCATCCATTCGCGCCGGAAAGCTGCTGGTCCAAACCGCCATGCCGGAGAGTATCGGCTCTGATGGTCACCTGGGTCGTACCATTCAAGCCCTCGACAGCTTCAAGCCGGACCACCTGATCCTCGACGCCATCTCCGCCTGCCTCCGCATGGGGTCCGAACAAGCGGCCTTTGATTTCATGATGCGGCTGATCAGCGTGGTCAAGGAACGAGGCATTACCAGCATTCTGACCAACCAAGTCAACAGCGAGAAAGGTGGCGATGAGGAACTCAGCGGCATTGGCTTTTCCTCCGTGGTGGACGCGGTCGTCCAACTGCGTTTTATCGAGACCGACCAGGAGGTCAACCGACAGATCTTCATCGTAAAGTCCAGAGGCTCGGCGCACTCCAATCGCCGCCAGTCGTACATCATTACGGACCGAGGCATAGAGTTCCCCGACAAACCACAACCGCCACCGGTTCGGGCGAAGAAGGCCGGCCGGAAGGACGGTAGAAAATGAGCAAGTCGCCCCAAAGCAAGCACCGCGCGAGAAAAAGACAGCGCGGCCATTACTTGCTCCGGCTGTTCATGGCGGGCAACGGGCCGAATTCCAAGCAAGCTCTGGCCAACCTTCGTAGCCTTTGTCAGGAGCACCTGAATGGTCGTTGCACAATTGAAACGGTTGATGTAGTGAAGGACTTTCAAGCAGCGGTCAGGGACAACATCTTAGTCACCCCGGCGTTGATTCTGGTCGCTCCACTTCCGAGAGTGATGATCCTGGGCAACCTGAGCGATTTTCCGAAGGTTCTTGCCGCTCTCCGCCTATCGGGAAGTGAGTCATGAGGAAAACCAAACCGACCTATCAGCAGCTCGAAAAACGGCTGGCCGCGGCGGAGCCTATCATCGAGGCTTTGAAGAACCAAGAAGTGGATGCGGTCGTTGGCGAGGGGAAGATCGCATTCCTGCTGCTACGCAAGGTCGAGGAGGCGTTGCTGGAGAGCAATGGGGAATTCAATGCCATGTTCGACCTTTACGGCATCGGCATGGCTCAAGCCGAAACTCCCGCTTTCCGCTTCACCCGAGTCAATCCGAAGTTCTGTGAGATTGCGGGGTATTCAGCCGAAGAACTGCTGACCAAGACCTACATTGATTTTAGTCATCCAGAGGATCGCAAAAAAGACTTGAAGGGGCTTGCGCGGGTGATTCGCGGCAAGACCGATTCGTGGTCTATTGAAAAGCGCTGTGTCCGCAAAGACGGACGTGTAATTCTGGTGGGTGTTCATGGGGCCGTCCTGCGGGATCATACCGGCCGAGCCGTCAGGATCATGGCTATGATCGAGGACATCACGGCACGCAAACAAGCAGAGCAGCAACGCGATGCCCAGGAGCCATTGAAAAAACAACTCCAGGAACGGACTGCCGAAATGTTGCAAATGCTCCGGTCGCTCCGTAGCCAAGTTGCCCAGCGCAAGCTGGCTGACCAGTTGCTACGGGCGGTCCAGGAGTTCATCGACCGGTCCATCGGCCCACTTGGCGACAAATCCTCAGCAGGCAGGGGCAAGCCGATACCGCGAAAGAAGGCGTCGTTTAAGAAAACCCGGAAATCTACGAGTCGGAGATCGTTCGACAAACCGCGACCGCCGGCGCGGTAACCGTGGACTAATGTTGGGGCGTCATAGGCCAGGTCGTCGCCTATTCCGGCCCGTGATTGTGAACTAGGGTGTATCAGAGACTCTCATGAAGACGCAAGGTGAAATCGAAGCCGCGATCTGCGGAGGGATCAACCGCTTTGAGCAGGAATACATGGGCCGTGGCCCCAAAGATTGCCACGCGCACCTGATTGGCGATCTTCTTGTCGTCCGCCTCCAAGGCTCTTTGACGTCCGCTGAAAAGCACCTGGCCCAGATACTCTCCCCCGAAAAGGGGCGGGACCTGCTCAAACAAGTAAGGTTCCAACTGACCGAGACAGCGAGGCCGTTCCTGGAGGCGATGGTCGAGGAGGTCACCGGCGTCAAGGTCGTGAGCCTGCACCACGACATCAGCACCGTAACCGGCGAGAAGATAGTCGTCTTTACACTCGCCGAGTCGCCACTTTTCCGCGATGCAAAGAGGAAGTAGTGCCGAATCGGCGCGGTGCTTGGCCCACAACGCCTCCGGTCGCACGCTTCGTCAGCTCGCAGCGACGAGGTACCGCCGACTTCGACACCGAATGGCTCAATAAGCATGGAGTCAAGAGTTGATGTCGTCGCATCCAACCAGAGTTCGGAACAGAAACCACTGCACCGCGGTCCTGGTCTCTACGGCGTTGACTTCACTTGCCGGCGGTTGTTTGAACCCCGTCGTCAAGAACGGCCCGCTCGCCGAACGTGATCTCCAGTCCGGTTATCGATTCGATGTCCTCCAACCCGGACCCGGCAACACCGACGACGTGTTCGTATGTCTTTGTTTTTCCGGCGGCGGAACGCGCGCGGCCGCGCTCTCGTTCGGCGTCCTCCAAGCGCTGCGTGACACGCGAATCCCAGCCTCCGAGGATCGTCCGGAGCGTAGACTACTCGACGAAGTCGATGTCATTTCATCGGTCTCGGGCGGCTCGTTCACGGCGATGTCCTACGGCCTCAACCGCGACGAGATATTCGAAGGCCGCTTCGAGCGGGAGTTCCTCAAGCAAAACAATCAAAACCGCCTGCTCAATACGCTTCTCAGCCCCGCCAATTTGCTACTGCTCCCCTACGTGATGCTCGATCGAATCGACCTCGCCGCCGATTACTACGACAAGGCCGTCTTCGACCACCGAACCTATCGCGACCTGATCGACCGCGGCGACCGCCCCTATCTGGTCATCAATGCCACCAACGCGTCCTTCGGCAAACGCTTCGAATTCACACAGGACGATTTCGATTTCCTCGGCTCCGATCTCGCGACGCTCCCCGTCGGCCACGCCGTAGCCGCTTCATCCGCTTTTCCGGTACTTTTCAGCCCGCTCCGTCTCAAGTATTACCCGGGGGCAGCCGCCGACTCCGCCATCGACGCCACGCTCACCGATCCCGATCCTTCGGCTAAACATGAGCGGCTATACCAATGGGCTTCCAGCCTCACACCCGAAGTCGAGACCGCCGGAGAACAACCACCGCGCTTCCTTGACGCCGGGAAACACCAATACCTGTATCTCCTCGACGGGGGCCTGTCGGGCAACCTTGGCGTCACCCACGTCATCGACGAACTCCGCTCCGGACGCATCCGCGAGATGATCGATGCCGGAAAGATCAAAAACCTCGTCGTTATCATCGTCGACGCCAACACCCACACGCCCGAACCCATCGAACACCTGCCTAGCGCTCCGGGCCTCCTGCAGATGATCAAAAAGACCGGCAGGACGAGCATGTACAACTACAGCGAATCCATGACCGAAGTGCTGCGTTACCAGCTCGTTGAGGAACCCCAGCAACTCCGCGCCATGGATGATTCCTGCCGAGATTCGATCCACCGGCGATGCCCCGATGCCCCGCCGCCCGAACCGCCTTCCGCGCTCAAAGTCCAAACCTACTTCGTGGAGGTCAGCCTGCACGAAATCGCCGACCCCAAGGTTCGCCGGCGGTTCCTCACCATGCCCACGAGTTTGTTCCTATCGTCCGGTGACGTGGACGCCCTGATCGACATGGGTCGAACGCTGGTCGCCGCAAGCCCGGAGTTTCAGCGCCTTCTAACCGACCTCAAGGCGCAGTGACGCATCTTAGTTGAGTTCCTTGGGCAACGTGAAGTCAGCGACGAAGACCTGCGCCTCGGCAAGGCCGCCGCGCTTACTCGTCCACATCATCCGCTTCCCATCCGCGCTGAAGACCGGCAATACGTCTGACGCCGGATCGTAGGTGATCCGCGTAAGGTGAGTGCCATCAAGTGTCATCATGTAAAGGTCATAGTTGGGTCGCTCCCCGCGCTCGCGGAGCCTGTGGTCGGCCTGGGTGAAGATGAGACTCTTCCCGGTGGGGTGCCAGAAGGGACACCAGTTGAACAACTCGTTGTCGGTGATCGCTCGGTCGTTGCTTCCGTCGACGTTCACGAGTCGGAGTTGCAGGTTCATCTTGTCATCGCCGCGACGATCGCCGCGATAGAGGATGATCTTGCCGTCGGGTGAGAAGAATGGGCCGCCGTCGTAGCCCTTGCCGTTGGTTAGCCGGCGCTCGTTCTTACCGTCGGCGTCCATCACGTAGATTTCCTGGTCCCCGTCGCGCATTGAGGTGAAGACGATCTGTTTCCCGTTCGGCGAATACGAGCCTTCGGCGTCGTAGCCGGGGACGTCGGTAAGCCGGTGAAGGTTCCCGCCGTCGAGGTCGGCCTCAAAGATATCCATGTGCTCGTTGAAGTCCCATTTGTACCCCTGGGGATCCTTGGGCGGCTTGGGTTGACCGAGGGTCGGATCCAGGTGGCTTGACGCGAACATGATCTTCTGGGCTTTGGGGTGAAAGAAGGCGCAAGTACACGCGCCTTTCCCGGTGCTGACCATTTTCGGCTTCCGTGTAGTAAGGTCCATGGAGTAAATCTGATAATCGGTTTGCCCGACGGGCGTAGCTTGGAAGATGATGGTCTTGCCGTCGGGCGAGAAGTAAGCCTCCCCGGCCTTACCTAGTCCCATCGAGGTGTCCGTGAGCTGCGTCACGTTTGCAAGATACTGTGACTCGACCTCTTGGGGGTTGGGGTCGCCCGCGCTTGCGAAGGTGGCCGTTCCCAAGATCGCGAGGAGTGCGATTCCATAACAACCCCGGCAGGTGCTGAACGAAGGCTTCGAACTTGGTAATACGATCATCAAAATACTCCTAAAAACTGTTGAGAAGCTAACGGCGGATACGAGGGAATGCAATTCCGTTCGTGGCTGAGGTCGCGGCTCCTATCGGATTGGCGAACCATAAGGCCCCTCGCTTGCGTTCGAGGTTCGGACCGAGGCCCGCGATGCTCTCCCTACACAGGTGGGCTGGACGAGTTGCCCGGGGTGGACGTCTTTTGCTGCTCGATGCGGGGAGCCGCCGGTGTCTCGAGGCGCGTTTGCGTATCGATGTCGTCGCGGACGTCCCTGATGCCTTTCTTGAACTCCACGATGCTTTTGCCGAGGGAGCGGGCGACGTCCGGCAATCTACGGCCGAAGATGAGCAGCGCGAAGATCAGTATTACGATCCATTCCGGTCCGCCCGGAAAGCCGAAGGCCAATACTTGCAGGTTCATGAAACGACTCCTCGCACGTGTGTAACGGCTGTCTTTGCACCACCCCCGGAGTGGCGAATCCACACCCGGAACTCAGTGGACCAATCCACATCGGATTATACGGCCCAGCGGATGAAGAGGTCAAAACTTGCCCTGTTTTGACCGCCGATGGGCAAAGGCTATAATCCTGCTCGGCGTAAAGTCCCGCGAACGGAGGGATTCGCCACAATCATGCACATCCAAGCCCCGATATCGACGGTGAATTGTGTACTGTTGGCTGTTTGGGTCGGGATAGTGCCAAGTGCGGAGGGGCAGGATTCCGTGACAAAGGAGGACCCGCCCGTGGGCCAATCAAGCGAACCCAAACACACCAACCGACTGATCCACGCCACCAGCCCTTACCTGCTGCAACACGCCCACAATCCCGTCGAGTGGTACGAGTGGGGCGAGGCGGCGTTCGAGAAGGCCAAGACCGAGGACAAGCCGATCTTCCTGAGCATCGGCTACGCGGCCTGTCACTGGTGTCACGTGATGGAGCACGAGAGTTTCGAGACGGACGAAGTCGCCGCGGTGTTGAACGAGAACTTCATCAGCATCAAAGTGGACCGCGAAGAGCGTCCGGACATCGATGAGCT